>CAYNDB010000027.1:0-24790 GCA_964395915.1 uncultured Nitrospinota bacterium
TCAGAAAATGACGGCTTCAATATCGGCGAAGTTGGCGGATAACTTTGAATATGATGTCGCCAATAATACGGCGGATGTCTCACGCCAATAGAACGTATCAGAGCGGGCATCCTCCCGAGTCCGATAAATCTTCAGGGAAGCCCCTAGTGTCTCAGCGCTCCGCCAGCCGCCTCCTCAAGAGAAATAGGCCTACCCTTTTTTACATCCCACAACGGCGATATGGCGCGCAAGGTGTCTATGACCTTGGGTAGTTTCTCCATTACGTAGTCAACATCTTCCATTTTGTTTTCGTGGCCGAACGAGAAACGCAGACTTCCATGGATAATCTCGTGCGGTATACCCATCGCCATTAGGACGTGCGAAGGGTCCAGCGACCCGGAACTGCAAGCTGACCCCGTAGATATGGCAAGCCCCGCCATGTCCAGATTGATAAGCAATGCCTCACCTTCTATGCATTCGAAGCTCATGTTGAGCGTGCCGGGCAATCTTTTTTCAGGATGCCCGTTAAGCTTCACGTTTGGTATCGTTTCCGCAATCCTTCGTTGAAGCTCGTCGCGCATCGCTTTGAGCCGCTTGGAGTTGTCTTCCATTTCAGCGAGTCCGATCTCCACAGTTTTGGCGAACCCTATAATTCCGGCCACGTTTTCTGTGCCGCCACGCATCCCGCGTTCATGATGGCCGCCGTGAGCAAGCGGGCGCATCGCCGTCCCTTTACGTATGTATAGCGCCCCGACCCCTTTAGGGCCGTTTACCTTATGGCCGGACAATGACAGAAGATCGACACCCAGGTCGTCTACGTTCACCGGGATTTTAAGAAAGCTTTGCACGGCGTCGCTATGCATGGTCACACCTTTTTCCTTGACGATAGCCGCTATCTCTTTTACCGGCTGGATGGAGCCGACCTCGTTGTTCGCGTGCATGATGGTGACAAGCGAGGTGTTATCCTCAATAGCCTCACGTACATTTTCAGGGTCGACGATCGCGTCAGCGTCGACATCTACCTTTGCAAGGTCAAAGCCATTTTTGGAAAGATATTTGCACACTTCCAGTACGGCAGGATGTTCTATTGTGGAGGTTACGATATGTCCTCCACTTGCTTTTTTATCGGCCCATGCGTGGCCTTTTATCGCCAGATTATCGGACTCTGTGCCGCCGGATGTAAAATAGACCTCTTCAGGATTGGCGCCGATGGCTCCCGCTATTACCTCCCTCGCTTCGCTTATCCTGGTTTTCGTCGCCCTGCCGAAACGATGGGCGGATGAAGGGTTGCCATACATCTCCTTTAAATAAGGAAGCATGGCCTCAAGCGCCTCCGGCCGCATACAGGTGGTGGCGTTATTATCAAGATATACACTGCGTAATGCGCCCATAACAAATATTCTCCAATTACTTCGATCTAGATTATCAAATTCTCAATACGTTCAGTTCCTCCTCCGGAACAGGCTTGGCCAGAACGCTCCATATAGTGTCGTTCCCTTTATTCTTGTAGTCTATCCTAACAGGATCGCCATTGACACCGGAACAATACCGCGCGGTAATACCCGCCGCCATATACACCGCCTCACGTGTAAGCTTGCCCTTGGCGACAGCCGTCGGGCCGCTTATCTCTGTGGGATAAAAGATAAAATCCTCCGGCGCCGCAATTTTTAACAGCTTTTCGTTTTCGCTTTCGTTCCTGCCTACGACAAGTTTCAGCTCATCCGATATGCGAAAATGGCGGCCCAGCCGCAAAAGCCTGGCGTCTTTTACATTCGCTGTGTCATCAAACGTCACCAAGTCTTTCATTTTTTTGGCAAAACCTGGGTCTGTCAACAAACATCCGCCAGACGAACAGAGGTTTTCCGTCATGCCAAACTCATCTTTGGCGATTTGTATCTGCGGTTTACGAGACCTGCCGCGTATGGCGAGCATCTCATCCCTGTTGATTATTCCTTCCTTTTCCGGAATCGTGGGCGGAAGAAGCTGTGCGCACAGAGGCCGGACGATCAGGCCACTAAGCCCGGAATCCCGCTCTATCATGCGCATCCTGTCCTCCCTCTGCGACATGGGTCGTTGCCCCACAACCTCGCCTGTAAAAATAAACGCGGCGCCTTCCTCTTCCATGATCTCCTTCGTGCGTTTGAACATCATGAGGCGACAATCAATACACGGATTCATGTTCTTTCCATAACCGTGTTCCGGGTTACGGACAATATCGATATACTCCTCGCCCATAAATTCCACGCGGACTTTCATGCCAAGCTCGTCGGCCAGGCGTTTCGCTTCATTTTTACAGCCGTGGTCGCTCCTTGTGCAGGTGCAGAAAGGGCTCATGAAGTTCAACGCCAACACGTCAAAACCGAGTTTTTTCATTATCCGCGTTGCAAGGGTGGAATCCAGCCCTCCGGATAACAGTCCGATCGTTTTGACAGCCACTTTAGCCACGCCGCTCAATATAGTATCTCCACATATGCCTGCGCCCTCAGCCTTTCCAGCCATTCACGCCTTTTAAGCACAGACGCGTCGGCGCTGATCTTCCTTCGAATACCTTCGGCCACATCTTTAAATAAAGTGGCTTTCGGTTCTTCACGATCGACCACTTTTATGATGTGATATCCAAACCTTGTGCGGATCGGGGAGCTTACCTCGCCTTTTTCCATCGAAAAAGCCACTCGTTCAAAAGCAGGAAGCATCTTCCCCTTGACAAACCACCCCAGGTCGCCCCCGTTTACAGCGGATCCGTCCTGCGAATATTTTCGCGCCATCTCGGCAAAATCCGCCCCGCCCCTGATCTTCTCCATAATCGAGTTAATTTTCCTCTCAACTTCACTCACTTTCTCAGCGCTTGCGTCTTCCGGAAGAAGCAATACTATATGACTGGCGCGCACCTTACCATGCTCTGTGAATATTTTTTTATTTTTCCGATAAAAATTTTTCACTTCTTCATCACTTATGGTCACAGGGCCAACTTCAATACCGCTAATCCTTCGGATCAGCATCTGGTCCCGCAGTTTTTCCCGATATTGCTCCATAGACATCCCGTCTTCTTCTAAAAGTTTCGTAAGAACATCCCCGGTAAATCCGTTCTCCGTCTTTATCCGCTCAATCGCCTTGTCTATTTCACTTTCCTTAATCGTCACGTTATTCTCCTTGGCGTGATGAGCCATTATTTTCTCATCAATCATTTTCCTGAGAATCGCCTCTTCCGTCAAAGCGCTGTCGGGAATCTTTGCGTCACCGGTTTCCTTGAGGTTTTTTAATAGAAGAGTCTGTTTGCGAATATCGGATAAAAGTATAATCTCTCCATTGACATTAGCTACGATCCTGTCCGTTATCTCTGCATGTGACATGGACGCAAATGCGAGCAGAACCGCTATAGCCGATATTATCGATGAGCGGAAAGAGCCAGCGGATAGGTTTTCACATCCAGCTTGCTTTTTATTTTCCTGAGCCAATTTTTAAACTCCTTCTCCCTTTTTACAGTCATTAAAATCTTCTTAATACGCTCGCGCGCCTCATCATAGGTCATCGCCCTCGGTTTTTCCTTCTTGGTTACCACAAAAAGGTGGAAACCGTATATGGACTTGATAACTTCCGATATCTCGCCAACTTTCAGATTGAACAAAGCGGCCTCAAACTCAGGAGGCATCTGCCCTCTGCCGAAAAAACCAAGATCACCACCATCCGCGGCGTCCGGGCTTTGCGATTCGGCTTTAGCCATTTTAGCAAAATCATATTTTTTCAATAACCTTTTTCTTATTTGCTCCGCCTTGGTTTCATCATCCACCATGATTTGTCGCGCGCGGACACGCTCCGGCCATTTAAACTCTTCGGCATTACTTTTAAAATAGCTTTTTATCTCCGGCTCGGATACTTTTATCTTCGAGTCAATCTCGCTTAACACAAGCTTGCGTATCATTATTCCTTTTTTAAGCGCTTCTTTCCATTCGTTAAAACTGATCTTATTTTCAGCCAGAGTCAGCTGAAATTTTGCGTCGTCATATTCTCCAAGCAAGGAATGAACCTCGTCGTCAAGCTCCTCTTCGGTTACAGGTATCTTCAGCCGCAAAGCTTCCGTTTCAAGGACGGCATTGTCAATAACCCTGTTTAATATTGACTCTTTAAGCTTTGCTTTTTGTCCGGGGCTCTTTATTTCCTTTAGCTTGAAAAGTGCGCTGTAACGTTGCGCCTCTTTATCAATGTCGCTAAGGTAAATTTCCCTGCCGCCCACTTCCGCCACCACGACCTTCTCATCAGAGCCAAAGATATTAGCCCTGTCAATAATGTCCGAGCATCCATACAAGAGCGCCAGAGCCGCAATGACAAAACAAAACGTCGCCCCGCTATAACTTTTCATAGTTTCCTTAACTTACCTATTTTTCAAATCCTCAAGCCGTCGCGCCGCAAAATCATTTGCAGGGTCCCTGCGCAAGGCGGCCTCATAAAGATCAATCGCCATTGGAATATTATGTCGATAAACTTCCTTTAACTGCGCAAGATTCACCCTGGCGTCGTTCAAGCTCTCGTCCATGCCTATGGCTTTTTCAAGCTTCGTTTCAGCGTCGTCTACATCTCCGCTATCAAGCGCCGTAGCTCCCAAAACCGCGTAAACTTTTGCGTCATTCAACGCTTCCGCAATAATTACGGGAAAAGCGTTTTTAATAAGGTCAAACCTCCGATGCTGAAGCAGGTTTTCAGCGGCCTGTGATACAGAAGACCTGATCTCCGGCATTTTTTCAAGCCATACTGTCATTTCATTTTCCGCTATTTTAAAACGCCCAAGAAAAATATCATTTTGCCACCGTCCAAATGCCGCCGGAATATTATCCGGCATAAGCTTTATCGCCATTTCAAAACAGGGCCCCGCTTCCTTATATCTACCAAGGCTCAACAGCAATGCCGCCTTGTTGAACCATGCGGCAAAAGATTTTTTATTTGTGTCTATAGCGAGATTAAATAGCTTGATAGCTTCTTCATGATCTCCCTCGGCGCGTTCCACGCCAGCCAGCGACACCAACGCGTCTGTATGATCCGGGTCGATCCCTAATACTCTAAAGAGATCCTCTTTCGCCTCCTTTAACTTGCCGACTTTGAAACGCGAGTTACCAATATAATATAAAGCGTTTATATTACTTTCATCCAGCTTGAAAGCGCGTTCGAAAGGAGCTATGCATTCTTCCCATTCCCCCAGCTCATGTAGCTGAATTCCAAGCTCAAACCAGGCTTTTGCGTCATCCGAAAGCTCTTCCGCCTTTTGCCTTGTAAGCTTTATATACAGTTGTTTTTTTTCATCCAGCTTGCTTCTGTCTCCCACCTTGCCATAGTGATGAACGACAACATCGGCCCTGGCCGTAATCCACCGTGTCATAGGCTCCGAGCAAACAACGGTTTCATGAATGCGCCCCTCCCATTCCACGCCTTTGAGCCTTCTGAACAATCGTAAAACATAATTTTGCGTGTACCCTGTGTAGTTAAGCTCCATTTCCGGATATTCGTAGCTCACAGCCATCCATTTATCGTATCCGGCTCCAGGCAGATAGTGACGCTGGATAAAATAGTAGGCATCTATTCCATCGCTCCGGGTAAGGGAGAGTATCCTTTGGCAATCTTTTACGGCAAGCCTCTCATCCGCGTCCAGCATAAGAACCCAGTCGGTGGTAACTTTTTCAAGCGACAGGTTTCTCACGGCGGAAAAGTCGTCCACCCATTGAGTCTCATAGACTTTCGCGCCAAGTCGTTTGGCCGTTTCCTGTGTGCCGTCCACAGAGCCTGTGTCCATCACTACGATTTCATCGACAATATGTTTAGCAGAATCAAGGCATCCTGGTAAATCATCAGCCTCGTCACGAACGATCATGCAAAGCCCTATTGTCATACCACGCTCTTTTGCATCGTCGTAAGGAATCCGCCAATAGAATCAAGCCGCTCACGCCATCCATACCCTTCAATAATAAACTCAGCGCCGCTTTCGGATGTGAACTTAAACCGCTGGTCATATTTATCCGCGGCGCTTGCGAGCCTGCCTGCGTCAAGTTTCGTCGAAGGATGTATCACGACATATAGCTTGTCGCGTATCATATCCACTTTTTCTATTCGAAGCTCCTTGCACAGAAGCCGTACACGCGTAGTTAATAACAATTTTTCGGTCTCCTCCGGTATCGGGCCAAACCTGTCTTTCATCTCATCCCAAAGGCTTTCAAGCTCAGGAAGTGTCGATACGCCGGCCAAACGGTTATACATATCGATCCTCTGGTTCAGGCCAGGCACATAATCTTTCGATATTCTGCCCTGATAGCTCAAATTCATGCTCACCTCAAACCTGTCGGATGGCGGCTCCCCTTTTAATTCCCGCACGGCGTCTTCCAGCATATCGCAATATGTATCAAACCCTACGGCGTCTATCTGGCCGGATTGCTGCGCGCCCAAAAGGTTTCCGGCGCCACGGATTTCCATATCCCGCGCCGCAAGCTTGAACCCGCTGCCAAGGTCTGAGAGTTCTTCTATAGCTTTAAGCCTTTGTTTGGCCACTTCGGTCATGCCAGATAGCGCAGGGACAAGAAAATAGCAATACGCCCTGTGCCTGTCGCGCCCTACCCTGCCACGAAGCTGGTACAACTGCGCAAGGCCAAACCTGTCGGCGCGGTTGATGATGATAGTGTTTGCTGATGGAATATCGAGCCCCGATTCTATTATTGTGGTGCACACGAGGATATCGCACCGCTTCTCGACAAACTCGCTCATCACGCTCTCAAGCTCACTCTCATGCATCTGACCATGAGCCACACTGATCCTGGCTTCCGGAGCTATTTTATTTAGATACTTCGCAAGGCTATTGATCGATTTTACCTGGTTGTGTACGAAAAACACCTGCCCGCCCCTGTCCATCTCACGCAATATCGCTTCACGTATCGTCTTGTCGGAAAATTTCACTGTGAAATTACGAACGGCCAGCCTGTCCTGAGGAGGCGTTTCTATTACTGACAGATCACGTATTCCAACCATGGAAGTGTGCAATGTTCTTGGAATTGGCGTGGCCGTCAGAGTCAAAAGGTCGACGTTCTTGCTTAAGTTTTTCAGCTTCTCCTTATGTTTCACTCCAAAACGTTGTTCCTCATCTATTATGACAAGCCCAAGGTTTTTAAAGTTCACATCTTTCTGGAGAAGACGGTGTGTGCCGATAAGAATGTCGATTTTCCCTTCGATTGCGGCTCCTATCGTCTCCTTCTGCTCCTTTTTGGTTTTGAACCTGCTTAAAGCTTCAACACGCACAGGAAAAGAGCGGAACCTTTCCGCAAACGTCTGGTAATGCTGCTGGGTGAGCAGAGTGGTTGGCGTCAGCACGGCCACCTGTTTTCCATCGTAGACAGAATTGAACGCCGCGCGCATCGCCACTTCTGTTTTCCCATACCCAACATCCCCACAGATAAGCCTGTCCATGGCCCTCTCCTTTTCCATATCGGCGGCCACATCTTCTATCGCGGCGCGCTGATCTTCCGTCTCTTCGAATTCAAACGTATCGGCAAATTCCGAATGAAAATTTGTTTTCGGTGAAAAGGCGTGTCCTTTGCTTATCTCTCGCATGGCTTGCAGCTTCACCAGCTTGTCCGCCATCGCCAGCAGGCTTTTCTTCACTTTCGATTTCGTTTTTTTCCACGTAACTCCGCCCATTCTGTCCAGCGTCGGAGTGGAGCCTCCACCACCCGAATATTTTTTTAACATGCCAATACTTGTTATCGGCAGGTAGAGCCTCTGCCGCTCGGCGTATTCAAGCTCCAGGTATTCACCCGCCAAATCGGCTATAGACATCTCGCGGGCGCCAACATATCGCCCCACCCCATGCGTGGAATGGACTATAAGATCACCTTTTTCAAGTTCGGCCACTCCTATACTGAACGCTTTTCGCCCCTTCCTTTTTCTGTGAACCGTCTTCGCCGTTTTCCCGAAAATTTCATCGTCAGTGTATATGGCCCATTTGTCCGACCTTATAATCATCCCTTCCGACAGGCGTCCAACGGTTATAAAAAGGTTCCCTTCAAAAAGGGCTGGTTGCCGGTCGCACAACCTTTTTAACATTGCCGCCATCTCTTCTTCAGAAAGGGGCGTTGCTCCGATGTCATGCTCCGCAAGGGCGCGTTTAAGCCGCTCCGCCCCCCCAGTCGATGAGGCGACAAGGATGACTGAAAAACCGTCGGCAAGCATTTTATTCAGATTCTCTATAAACGAAGCTACCTTGCCACGATATCTCTCTGGCGCGCTTGTGGATATTATGAATGTCTCCTCTTCTTCTTCCGATATGGAAAGCTCGCGAAGACGCAACAACTCCCGATCGCCAATAGCGCACTCAAGCTCGGTTTCAGAAAGATATAAAGACTCAGGCTCCGGCGATATTCCGCCATTCTCAGAAGCGTCCCGCCTCGCCGATTCGATTAGCGAATAGAAGCCTTTCAAATGGGCGAAAATACTTTCTGGCTCATCCAGAATCAGTGCCGCCGAGTCTGGCAAATAATCAAACAACGTGGCGCTCTCAGGATAAAAAATATGAAAAAGCCGTTCCATCCCGGAAAAAAATTCACGTGATCTCAAAGATTCCTCAACCATCCGCGCTTTATCAATACCAATTACTCCCTCGCGTCTAACGGTGTCGAACCGCTCCAAAAGCGTATTGTTATCTACCCCCTCGTAAAACACCTCGCGAAACGGAATAAGGCTCACCCTTTCGACATGCTCCAACGAGCGCTGGGTCTCGGGGTTATAGAGACGGATCGACTCCACCTCGTCGCCAAAAAGCTCTATTCTGCGCGGTCTTTCACCTTCTCCGGTGAATACATCCACAATCCCCCCGCGGATTGAAAATTCGCCGCGCTCCTCGACGAGATCCACCCTGTCGTAACCGTGCGCCACAAGGTGGTCGGCAAGAATATCCAAATCGATAGAGTCTCCGACGTCAATGCGCGTTACAGAGTTCTTGAGCGTTTTCTGTGGAAGTGTGCGCATGGAGAGAGCCTCCACCGTAGTTACCAGGATAAACCGTTCAGGGCGATGCGAAAGCTCTGTGAGGGTGGAGAGTCGCTGGCCGGAGACATCCGGATGCGGAGACATCTCTTCATAAGGCAATATTTCCCATGGCGGGTAATATAGCAACGGAAGCGACCCGTCTGGCAGAAAAAAGCGTAGCGTTTCGGCTATTTCCTCCGCTTTGGCGGCTTTGTCGCATACCACAACGACAGGCCGCTTTGTGCGCATGGAAAGCGTCGAAATAACAAGCCCTTTTGCCGACTTTGTCACCCCGGAGCATGAAACAGGCCTGCCGCCCGTTACCGCCCCTTCGACAACTGATTCAAGACCGTATAGAGAAATCATTATATTGTTACTATTTTCACCTCTTTGAAGCAAAGTGGCGTAAAACGATAAAATGTATGAAAACCATCATATTAAACTTAACAGCCCCCTTGCGCCATCATTCACAATCAAATAAAGTGAAAATTATGGAAATTGGCGGAATTATACTGCAATCACAAGCCGTGATGGCTCCGATAGCTGGAATGACAGACATGCCATACCGGAACATCGTGATGGAACATGGCGCAGGCATGGTCACATCAGAGCTTTTGAGCGCAAACGCCTTGATCCGGGATTCGGGGAAAACGTTCGACATGTTGCCGGGTGAAAATGAACCGGGGCCGGTAGCGACGCAAATATTTGGCGGCGACCCGGAGATTTTACGCGACGCGGCCCTGATCGTACAAGAGCGTCCTTGTGATTTTATCGACCTTAACTTCGGCTGCCCTGTAAAAAAGGTGACGAAAAGCGGTGGCGGCGCCGCGATGTTAAAAGACTTGCAAAATGCGGAACGCGCAGTGTCCATGGTAGTCTCCGCCGTGTCCAAACCTGTCACAGTCAAAATTCGCACAGGATGGAACAAGGCCACTATAAACATCGTGAATATGGTCAAAGCCATCGAAAGCGCCGGAGCTGTGGGCGTCGCCATACATGCGAGAACAGCCGCGCAAGGTTATTCCGGCGAAGCGGATTGGGACCTGATAACTAAAGCCGCCTCCGCTGTATCCATACCCGTAATCGGAAATGGAGATATAACGACACCTGAAAAGGCTCTATACAGGCTTGAAACGTCAGGATGCGCGTTTGTCATGATAGGGCGCGGAGCGCTGGGTAATCCATGGATTTTTCGCCAGATTAACGAGCTTGCCAATACAGGGTCTTATACAATACCTTCCAGGGAAGAGATTGGTTGTGTTATTCTTGGCCATTTTAATCTTATGATAATAAGATATGGAGAAAAAGTCGGCGTCCGGAAAATACGGGCGCATATGGGATATTACTCCCGTGGAATACGTGGCGGAGCCAGATTCCGTGACTCTGTTAACAAGGAAATGACAAGCTCTGGCATGCGAAGACTTATCTCAGATTTTTTTATTAATAACCGTGAAATAGCAATAGTTTAAATAAGGTTTACATGATGAATAGAAACATTTTCAGAGAATACGATATCCGCGGAGTTGTAGAGAAAGATCTGACCCCTGATGTGGTCAAAGCGTTAGGTTGCGCCTTTGGAACTGTAATCAAACGTAACCGTGGACATAAGGTGTCGATCGGCAGAGACGCCCGAATCTCCTCACCTAGGCTTTTCGAGCTTCTGGCCGAAGGGATCATCTCGACCGGTATAGATGTCATAGATATAGGACTTGTTCCTACCCCCTCGTTATATTTTTCGCTCTACCACCTGAAAACTGACGGCGGTGTGATGATAACAGGGTCACATAACCCGCCAGAGTTCAACGGATTCAAACTTAATCTCGGTTTCGATTCCATACATGGGGCAGGCATACAAAAACTCGCCGATATAATCGAGGCGGAGGATTTCGAGACCGGAGCGGGCTCAATCATCCGGCAGGATGTGATTGAAGACTACATCAAAATGGTAAAAGAAAAAATCACGTTGAAACGTAAGCTCAAAATTGTGGTTGACGCCGGAAACGGCTGTGGCGGGATATTCGCGCCGCGCCTGTTAAAAGAGCTTGGCTGCGAGGTTATAGAGCTTTTTTGCGATGTGGACGGCACGTTCCCGAACCATCACCCGGACCCGACAGTCCCTGACAATCTCAAGGATATAATCGCCAAAGTCAGGGAAACCGGCGCGGAAGTCGGTTTTGCATACGATGGTGATGCGGACAGGATCGGCGTGGTGGATGAAAACGGCGGTATCCTTTTCGGCGACCAGCTAATGATGATCTTCGCCCGCGACATTCTCGCCCGCAAACCGGGCGCGGCCATCGTTTATGACGTTAAATGTTCGCAGAACCTTGAGGACGATATCAAAAAACATGGTGGCAAGCCTGTGATAAACGCTACGGGACACTCGCTTATCAAGGCAAGACTTAAAAAGGAAAACGCGGAGCTTGCGGGAGAAATGAGCGCGCATATATTTTTCAAGGAAGATTATTTTGGTTATGACGACGCGATTTTCGCTACGGCAAGATTTTTGAGAATAATGTCTGAAACAGATAAAAAGGTGTCGGAATTCCTTGCGGATACGCCAAAGGTATACAACACTCCGGAGATCAGGGTGGACTGCCCGGACGATGAGAAATTCAAGCTGATAGAGGATATTACAGCTTATTTCAAAAAGGACCACGATGTTGTTGACATTGATGGCGCCAGAGTGAACTTTGGAGACGGCTGGGGCCTTGTTCGCGCTTCGAATACGCAACCTGTGGTTGTCATGCGGTTTGAGGCCCAAAGCGAAAAACGGCTCGATGAACTTAAAAAGATTTTCTATGAAAAGCTCATTTCCTATAAATCAATGGAAAACACCGGGCCTTTCTAGATCGTAAACAGCTAACGCATAGGTTATTTAACTGTTTTCAAAACACTGTTCTCTGTTTATCATAAGAGCCGGAGAGGCTGGCGTTATTTACATGCAGCGCCGCTGGCATCCCAGGTTACGTTATGTCCTTTTATTGTTAGCCGCTTACTAAGTTTTCATGGCATTCAAACCGCGAACTGAATCTGAGCTTTTTTTCAGAAGCCTTAAAAGAAAAGTCGTCATCTGCACCGCGCTTGTAACGATTGGTTTCGCGGCTATGTCGTTGCGTCTCTGGAATTTGCAGATAGCGCAGCATGAAGCCTTGTCCAACAGAGCGGAAAGCAACCGAATGCGCCGGATAACACTTGACGGGTTGCGTGGCAAGATATTGGATCGCAACGGCAAAATCCTGGTGGATAACAGGCCATCTTTCCAGCTCTCGATTATTCCTGAAGACGTGGAAAACCCGAAAGAAACATTGGCATACCTGAACAATTTCATACCTGTTGATATCGAGGCTGTAATATCGGAGATGAAAAAAACGCGCCCATTCAAACCTGTGGTTATAAAACGGGATATCAGCAGGGAGGAAGTTGCGTTTATAGAGGAGAGGCGCATCAGTCTTCCAGGAATTTTCCTCGAGATAAAGCCTATCCGCAATTATATATATAACGACTTTAGCTCCCATTTGCTCGGTTATCTTGGAGCCATATCCCCTAAACAGTACGCCTCGGCAGAGCCGTTGGCTTACTCACGCGATGATTTCATTGGTAAATACGGGATAGAAAAGATATTCGAGGGCAGGTTGCGCGGAGTTAAAGGCTTTAAACATGTCGAAGTGGACGCCGCCGGGCGGGAGCTTGGGAGAATGTCGCTTAAACCTCCTTCAAGCGGAGCTGATATTTCCCTGACACTGGATTACGACGTTCAGGCGGCCGCGGAAAAAGCCATGGAAGGGAAAATGGGAGCCGCTATCGCAATCGATCCTGACAATGGTGACATTCTGGCATACGTAAGCAAACCATCGTTTGATCCAAACATATTTTCTTTCGGGATAACCTCCGATGAGTGGAAAAAGCTTCTAAATGACGATTTCCACCCTTTGCAGAACAGGGTCACTCAAGCGATGTATCCGCCCGGATCAACCTTTAAAATCATAACAACCGCCGCCGCCCTTGAGGAAGGAATTATCACACCGGAGACACAAATCTTTTGTCCGGGTCATTACAGGCTGGGCAAGAGAACATATAGGTGCTGGAAAAGACAGGGACACGGATGGATGGACGTCCATACCGCCATAGTGCAGTCTTGCGATGTTTTTTTCTATAACACAGGGCTTAAGCTTGGCGTCGATACGATCGCTAAATACGCCCGGATATTTGGCTTGGGGGAGAAAACCGGTGTGGAGCTTGAAGGAGAAAACAGTGGACTCATCCCCACCACGGAGTGGAAAAAACGTGTGAAAAAAGAGCCCTGGATACTGGGGGAAACTGTGTCTGTTTCGATAGGACAGGGGTTTGTCCTTACCACTCCGATACAACAGGCGAGAATGGTGGCCGCGATAGCAAACGGCGGTTGGCTTGTGCGTCCAAGAGTCACCTTGCCAAAGGGTGAAGATGTCGTCCACAAAGAAAAGATACCCATCAGCGCAAATACGATAAAACTTATCGCGGAGTCATTGCGCGGCGTGGTGAACGAAGATCATGGCACAGGATGGCGGCTTCGAAAAGGGCCATATGAATACGCTGGCAAAACCGGCACGTCTCAGGTGATACGGATGAAAAGAAACGAGAAATGGGACAACAACAAAATCAAGATAAAGCACAGGGATCATGGATGGTTTGTCGCGTTTGCGCCTTATGACGATCCTAAAATCGCTGTAGCCGTTATTTCCGAGCATGGAGGTCATGGAGGTGAGGCGGCGGCGCCTGTGGCTAAACAGATAATGGACGCTTATTTAAAGAAGATTTTGCCAAAAGAAGAAGATGCAGTATCCACCGACCTTGAGAAAGTAACTGCAAGTCATGACAGGTGAATACATCGATCGCTCCAAGTGGCGCAATATTGATTTCACGCTTGTGGCGATGACAATGCTTTTGTGCGCAATTGGAGTCATCGCAATCTACAGCGCCAACCTTCATAATGATTCGCCACATTTGCATGATTTGTATTTGCGCCAGATATACTGGATAGGAATCTCCTTTGCGGCGATGCTCATGACAATGATAATCGATTACCGCGTTATAGAGAGGATGGCGTACCCGCTATACGCAATCGGTTTGATTTCATTGATACTTGTCGAAACAACAGGACATATAGGCGGTGGGTCGCAACGATGGCTTTCCTTTGGCGGATTCAATCTCCAGCCTTCCGAGCTTATGAAAATTGTGATGATCGTCCTGATAGCAAGAGTTATGGATGACGTGGAAAAGGATGGCGACCTTGGATTTCGTGAACTTGCCTTGCCTCTGGTTTTTGTCGCTATCCCGTTTCTTTTGGTAGCCAGACAGCCCGACCTCGGAACGGCTCTTATATATGTGATACTTTTCGTATCGATAGCCCTTTTCACAGGGATAGCGCGGAACGTCATCATTAAAATATCGATAACGCTTGCGGTGATGGCCCCCATATTCTGGGTATTGTTGAAGCCGTATCAGAAAAAAAGGATATTGACCCTTTTAAACCCGGAGGCTGACCCGATGGGGCAGGGATACCACATAATACAATCGAAAATAGCTATAGGGTCTGGTGGATTTTTTGGCAAAGGCGCTTTTGCCGGCACGCAAAGCAAGCTCAACTTCCTTCCGGCAAAACATACGGATTTCATTTTTTCCGTCGTCGCTGAGGAAGTAGGATTCATCGGATCGATAATTTTAATAGCGCTTTTCTTCATCTTTGTTATGCGACTTCTGGAGACGGCGCTTCATTCCAAAGATAAATTCGGATCGCTCGTTGCGCTGGGGGTGTGCGCAATGATAACTTTCAACATGTTGTATAATGTGGGCATGACTATGGGTCTTTTTCCCATAGTCGGTATCCCGCTTCCTTTCATTTCATACGGAGGTTCGGCGCTTCTTACGAATTTCATAGCGATCGGTCTTGTCCTCAACGTATCGCTCAGGAGATTCCGGCTTTGAGTAACCTTACCGGAAATAAATTTGTCCGCATCCTGGAGTCTGTGCGAAAACCATCGACATACCTTGGGGTGGAGCCGAACAGCGCTCACAAAAATTATGACGAAATCAAAGGGTCGATGGCGCTTGTCTTCCCCGATCTGTACGAGATAGGGATGTCTCACCTTGGGTTGAAAATTCTGTATAACATTATAAACCAGGAGCCGGACCTTGCCGCGGAACGAGCCTTTGCCCCGGGAGATGATTTTGCCGAAGCGCTGCTGCGTGAAAACGCGCCCCTCATGTCGCTTGAGACCAAACGTCCGCTTGCTGACTTCGACATCGTTGGTTTTACTATTCCCTACGAGCTTTCCTATACAACCATTCTCTGGATACTCAAGCTCGCTGGTATACCGCTACGAGCCGTGGACAGAGATAAAAACTTCCCGTTTGTTATCGGTGGCGGAGCCGGAGTGTATAACCCTGAGCCGATTGCGGATTTTTTCGATTTTTTCATACTTGGAGACGGGGAGGAAATCGTAACAAAAGTTCTGCGTGAGGTTGTGAAGGATAAAAGAGAGCCCCGTTTTGATACTTTAAAGCGGCTATCGAAAATACCCGGGGTGTATGTGCCTTCATTCTTTGACGTGTCTTACCATCCTGATGGAAAAATAGACAGTGTAACGCCGATACTTCCGCCTTACGATAAGGCGAAGCGGATATTTCTCCCTACCCTTTCAGAGTCTGTTTTCCCTGTCGACATGGTCGTTCCGATCGCAAAAACCATCCAGGAGCGCCTGACCGTGGAGATCGACAGGGGCTGCACTCAAGGATGCAGGTTCTGTCAGGCGGGAACAACATACAGGCCAGCTCGTGAACGAACGCCTGATGAAGTTATGGAGATAATCGAACAAGCGCTTCGTAAAACCGGATACGGCGGCGTTTCTTTAAGCTCACTAAGCGCCGGGGATTACTCCAAAATTGAAGAGCTTTTAACGTTGCTGATGGATAGGTACGAAAACGAAAAGGTTTCGCTGTCATTACCGTCTTTACGATCAAACACTGTAACGAGCGAAATTATCCGGGAGATCGGACGCGTGAAAAAAAGCGGGTTCACCATCACCGCCGAGGCGGGAAGCGCGCGGTTGCGCAACGTGCTAAACAAAAAAGTGTCTGATGAAGCCATATTGCGTGTGGCCACAAACCTGCTCTCTTCCGGGTGGCGCTCGTTGAAGCTATATTTCATGATAGGTCTACCCACTGAAACAGATGAGGATATCGAAGCGATCGCGCTTCTGAGTGAAAAACTGGCCGCCCTGAAAATTAATAATCAGCGTTTCAAAAATATTAACATCAGCGTCTCTAACTTTGTGCCGAAGGCTCACACAGCGTTCCAATGGTTCGGGCAGGACCCGGTTGAAATCATGATCGCAAAAAAAGAGAAACTGTTTTCGCTCATCAAGAAAAACCGGAGACTGAGACTCAAATGGCATGACGCAAGGATGAGCCAGTTGGAGGCGGTGTTCAGCCAGGGCGACAGGAGGCTCTCAAAGGTCGTTGAATCCGCTTTTCACATGGGTAGACGGTTGGACGCATGGACAGAGCATTTCGACTATGACGCATGGATGGAGGCGTTTGAGGCCAATGAGGTGGACCCTGCCTTCTACGCCTCGCGACATGTGGATATTAACGAGACATTGCCATGGGACCATATAGACACAGGTCTTACAAAAAAATATTTTAAACGCGAATGGAAACACGCGTTGAACGCCGAAATGACCGAGGATTGCAAAACAGGTAAATGTATCGGCTGTGGAATCGACCCGGATCAATGCTTTGAAAATTATGAATGGACGCGCGCAAGGGAAATAACGCCAGCCATACAAAAATCTGAAATCCGCATTAAATATCGCTTGCTGTATGAAAAAACCGGTTTGAGCAGATTTATTTCTCATCTGGAGCTGCAGTCGCTATTTACCAGAGCGCTGCGTATGATTGACGCCCCTGTAAAATATTCAGAAGGCTTTTCGCCACACCCAAGGATATCTTTTGGCGGAGCGCTGCCTGTGGGAACGGAGAGCGTTGATGAAACCTTTGACGTAGAACTTGCCGAACAAGTAGAGCGGGAGCGATTGATTTCGTCCCTGAACGCTCATATGCCGGATGGGATACTTTTAAAAAAATGCGAAGAGCTTAAGCCTGGGACAAAGTCAATTTCAGCGTCAATTACCGCTTTCGACTATCTTGTGACACTTGATGAAAGTATAGACTTGGAATATGCAAAAAGCGCTATTACACAGTTTGACTCCGCAAAGTCAATATTTGTGATCAAAGGCAAATCTGGAGAAAAGCGCATTGACATAAAGCCTATTACACTAAACCTTGCCCTGGTCGAAAAGCCGCTTGGAATAAGTTTCAGGCTTATTGTCACTAAAACAGGAACGGCGAGGCCCAGTGATCTTCTGACCAATCTTTTCCCCGAACATAAGCGTCCCGCCTCCAGAATTTTGAAAATAAAAAGTGTCATGGACAACTTGCCCATCATATAGTTCGTCGAATTCAGCTATAGTTATCCACATTTTTTTACCCGTTCAGTTTTTTCTACCGACAACACAACAGGGTTATTTCCGCAGTTCCGGATTAAAACAACGCATAGCTAAACTTGAACCGTAAAAACGCTCTAAACACCTATCCGGCATGGGAATAGACATATCTTTGCCACGCTTCGGCTTACCAGACTTACAAGCCATAAAATAGCATGTTGATAAAGTCAAGATTACAGT
The DNA here is from genome assembly GCA_964395915.1 of uncultured Nitrospinota bacterium. Classification (GTDB taxonomy): domain Bacteria; phylum Nitrospinota_A; class UBA7883; order UBA7883; family JAJRTC01; genus CAYNDB01. Next base: position 17,700 of record CAYNDB010000027.1, read on the forward strand.
CTAAAAACAATTTTCAGGTAAATTAATATAACCTATGCGTGTCACCTTTCAGACGCCACTTGCTAATTGGGGAAAAGTTATGGTGTAATTTTAATATTATTTCAATGAAATCCGTTATTTTTTTCACCGCACTCCCTCACATCTAACTCCATGAAAACATTGGATATAAAGCTACGATTACAGACGCGCCCTTGTTAGTAACATTAATTTTACCTTTTTTGTGGAATTGACTTGATTTATTAAGTCATGATAGTCATAATTTTATAACTCATGGGTTGTTCAACAAATTTTTGTAGTGTTGGTTAGGATCGAAAGATCAGGAATGGAGGTATTTATGTCATTTGCAGTAGAAGCGGACTCGTTTACGCATGTACAAATTGAGGATGTAATAGATTTTCTTAACGACATCCCGTTGGCCGGAAGCGTTGTGTCCAAAACAGGTGAAGTGATCCATCTGAACGAAAAAATGTCCAGCATAGTTGGATATAACCACGGCGAAGAAAAGTTTAAGTGCGGCTGGATAAACGAAGACGGAGATGCGTCATGCCCGGATTGCGCGGAGGCCATTACTCTCGACGGACGGTGCCTTATTTCAAGAGAAAATCAAGCTGTATCCTTATTGGCCGCCATACGTATTCCACAGGCGGACAACATTCTTGTGCGCATATATTCCGACAGTTTAACAATCGCCCCTGAAGAAGCTGAGCGGACAATCAATCAACTGCTTGATTTCGCAAATCCGACCAACAAGTATAGCAATGAGGCCAAGTTTTCATTTTTGAACGAAGACGGTCTTACATCAGTGCGGGTGAATGATATCGTCGAGTCGGTGACAAGATTACCGGAACTGTCCCATGTAGATACCGAGAACAGGATCGACGCGAGCCAAGTCATAGAATTAACCAGCCCGATAATACTCCGCCAGATGATACTCAACATTTTGATGGAGTTGGGTAAAATCGACATACTCGGTTCCATTGTTATCAAAAACATGCGTCATGCTGTCCCGGCGGACGAAAATTTATCGCATCTCCTGTCATTTCAGGCGAAAAGCTTGCGCGCGCTTGGCAAAAGCAAGTCCAGCGAACTTACCGCCATGGGGTTGCGCCTGAAGATTTTCCGCAAAAATTTGACAATGGCGACAGGATTAGAGGTGGACGCTCCCATTGTATTCCGTGAAAACGACATGATCGAGGTGCAGTTCTCAATCTCCAACCGGCTGAACAGGGCCGCCATGGACACCTCCGAGAACGATAATAATATCTACAATAATCTTTCAGCGAGAGAGCAGGAGATCGTTGAGATGGTTCGCTACGGATACGACAACATGGGTATTTCCCAAAGGTTGGGGATTACACATGCCACGGTAAAGCAACATCTGAAGGCCATCTATCGCAAAGCTGGTGTGAAAAACCGTGTTCAACTTATTTTCAAAGACGCGCCGCCAACCCCATAGCGGTGCGCTGGTCAACCCCCTCTGACCAATTTTGCCCCTGGGCCGGCGGCTCGGATTACGTTCCGTCGGCCCTTTCCAGCTCTTTTTATTATCTTATATTTATCAGGCCAGAATATCTTATCTACATTGTTCTCATCCAGTATGGTAAAAAATATGTATATGAAGGAACAAATAGATACGCTATTTAGCTTTCCATGGGAAGTTACAGATATTAAATATGAACGAAAGCAAAAAAGTCGCCCTTGTAACAGGAGCGGCTCTTAGGGTTGGCAGGTCGATAACGAAGGCTTTGGCCGCAAAGGGATATCGGGTCGCCATTCATTATCGCAGCTCGCAAAAAGACGCAACCGACCTGGCGAACGATATCAACAGCGAATACGGTCAAAAATCGGCAAAAACATTTAAGGCGGATCTTAACAATACAGAAGCTGTGAAAACTCTCCCGCGCGATGTTCATGAAGCCTTCGGCAGGTTGGACATTCTCGTAAACAACGCTTCCATATTTGAAAAAACACCGCTGGGGCAGATGACATATAACGATATAGAACGATATCATGCGACCCATGTGCTCGCTCCAGCGACATTGTGCCTTGAGTCATCGAAATGGTTGAAAGAAGCAGGGCCTGGCCATATTGTAAACATGGTGGATGTGTACGCCGATTATCCTAAAAAAGGCTATCTCCCATACACTGTCTCAAAAGCCGGCCTCAAAGCCCTGACAAGGCAGCTCGCTGTGGAGCTTGCGCCGGATATACTTGTCAACGCCATCGCGCCAGGAGCTATACTGGAGCCTTCAGGAGAGGGGCATGGGGATAATATGGAAGCAATTATAAATAAGGTGCCTCTCAAAAGATTTGGCAAACCTGAGGATATCACGAAAGCGGTCCTCTTCCTGGCCGAGGCTAAGTACATTACAGGTCAAACCATCGTGGTCGATGGCGGCAGGTCTCTTAACATCTGAAAGATAATAAAGATAACTGAAAATGGCCATTACTATACTTCGAAGCAAGGTTTCGATATTTTTTCTAGCGTTATCAATGCTGACAGGAGCCGCATTCGGCGTCATGTTCTCGATGTATCAGGATCTGCCGGAAATAAATGCGCTTGAGGAGCATCGGCCAAATGTTGTCACAACTATTTTAGCCGAGGATGGCCAGAAGATTACCGACCTGTATATTGAAAAACGTATTAAAGTCCCCTACTCCGCCATGCCGCCAAACCTTATAAACGCATTGCTGGCTACCGAGGATACGGAGTTTTTCAATCATAAGGGAATAAGGTTCATGAGCATCTTGCGGGCGCTTCTCGTAGACATACGGCTGGGCAGAATGGCTCAGGGCGGGTCGACAATTACTCAGCAACTGGCCAAGCAACTTTTTCTTACGCCAAAAAAGAATTTATCAAGAAAGATCAGGGAAGCGCTTCTGGCGATACAAATCGAAAAAATATATACGAAAAAGGAAATACTGGAACTGTACTGCAACCAGATATACCTTGGCTCCGGCGCATATGGGTTCGAAGCGGCCGCACAGGTTTACTTTGGCAAGTCGGTTGAAGAACTGTCACTTGTCGAATCGGCGCTTCTGGCCGGTCTTCCCCGCGCGCCCAGCCGCTATTCTCCGTTAAACAACCCCAAGCTCGCAAAACAGCGACGCAATATAGTATTAAGCAGAATGAGGCTTGAAAAGCTTATATCAAAAGAAGAGGAAGAGGCGGCAAGCCTGGAGCCTGTGCGCTTTAAAGAAAAAGACCCCAAGGAAAATCTGGCAAGATATTTCACCGAATCTGTCCGCAACTACCTGATAGGGAAATATGGCGAGGATCGCGTGTATAAAGAAGGCCTGACCGTTACGACCACACTGGACATCGACATGCAGGCCAAGGCCAAGAAAGCCGTTGACGACGGTTTAAAAATAGTTGCCAACCGGATAAAGCTTTCGAGGCGATATTCCGATAACGCCACACCGCAAGCCGCGCTTGTGGCGCTCAGACCGGAGGACGGGGCAATATTGGCTATGGTTGGGGGGGCTGATTATGACAAATCAAAGTTTAACCACGTCACGATGGCCAAAAGACAGCCTGGATCAGCGTTTAAGCCGTTCATCTACATAACCGCGCTGGAAAATGGAATGACTGCGGCAGACACGGTTATAGATTCTCCTGTTTCATATCCCGATCCGTCAAAAGGAGGAGCCTGGAAACCTGTCAATTTCTCCAAACGCTTCTACGGGCCAGTAACGTTGCGCAGGGCCCTCGAGTCATCTATGAACGTCGCCACAGTTAAAATACTCGATCGAGTGGGGATAGACCCGGTTATTGAAATGGCCGGTCGTCTGGGCATACAGTCCAAGTTACCGCCATACCTCTCTTTGGCTCTTGGCGCCGCGGAAGTTAGCCCGCTTGAAATTGTTTCAGCCTATGCGACGCTTGCCAACATGGGTATAAGAACGGCGCCTTACTATATAAAATCCGTTCGAAATTCTGATGGTGAAACACTTGAGGAACATTTGCCTGACATGACCGATGCTGTAAGGCCTGTCGTGGCGTATACAATAACAAATATGCTTGAGGGAGTCATTGAGAATGGAACAGGCAAGATAGCCAAATCCCTTGGGATGCCGGTAGCCGGCAAAACAGGCACAACAAATGATTTCCGTGACGCATGGTTTGTGGGTTATACACCCGGCTTGGCGGCTGGAGTATGGATAGGTTTTGATGATAACAGACCATTGGGGCCGGGAGAAACAGGCGGGCACACAGCAGGCCCCATCTGGACGAAGTTTATGGCGGAAGCGTTAAAGCACAAACCGGTAAAGGACTTTATCGCCCCGGAACGAATTGTTGTGAAAATAATCGACCGTGAGACAGGAAAGCTCGCCACCAATCTTTGCAGAGATACGATAGCTGAAGTTTTTATTTCCGGAACTGAGCCATTGGAATTCTGTCAGGCGGAGCAACGTGATGATAACAGGCTTTAGCCGGTATTGTAAGCTGGCCGAAACCTTATGATAGCTTAGCGTTTACATTTATACTATTTTTTGCTATGACTATCTGTTAAACAATTTTATGACTTCCTGTATTAATATAATAATCTTCAAGCTACATCGAATATAGAGGAAAACTGGTGATATTTCTTTTGGCGTCCTCCAAAAACCACGAGCTAAAGATTCTGAAGGACTATATTGGCCGTCTCCCTTATAAAAACGAGAGCGTCAGCGTTGAGGCTGTAAGTAACGGCGAAAAAGCCTGGGAGCAGATTGAATTCCTTTATCAGAGAAGACAAAATATCGACCTTATTGTTTCCGCGGAGGACATGGACAACGTCACCGGAACCGAGCTTACGAAAATGATCCGTTCAGACAAAAGGTATCACGATATCCCGGTCATACTCTTTGCCTCTGAGGTGACAAAAGAATTGGCGGCGAAGGCCAGGGAATACGGGGTGCGAGCATGTATCGTGCAGCCTTTCGGCTTTCAGAATTTCTACGATTCTTTAACAAGGATTGTAGATGAAGACATCGCCCAAAAAGAAGAGGACCGGAAAAATAATCTGATTCATTTGTTTGAGGAGACCACCTATGAACTGGACGAAAAGTTAAAAAAGGTCTATTCAAAATCAATGGAGCAGATAAGAACCATTCTGAGGCTTGCGCCATGGTCTGGATTTGGTCAGGTTTCCATCGCCAAAATACATTGCGGCAGAAATAAATTTGAACTGGCCTTGCCGATATTGAAAAACGTTATCATGGACAACTTCAAGATGAAGGAAGCCCATGACCTTCTTATGCTCTGTTACAAGCGTCTCGGCAAAGCTTTCGAAGATACATCGGAACTTGATCTACGCGTAAAAGGAAATCCAAACTCCGCGTCGCTTAACCAGCTTCTCGGTGAGTCGCTTTTGCGGGATGGAGATTTTCTGCGCGCGGCAAAATATTTTAAAAAAGCAATCGAGCTTCATAAAAAGCATGACTCGCCAAGATTGAAAGCGAAATCCCATGTTGGGCTTGGTGAATCCCAAATGACCCAGGCGGATGAAGAGAACAAACCGGAGCTAAGAGACGAGGCTGTGGATAATTTTAAAGCAGGCAGGCAAATCGACCCCCAATTGATGAGCGCATATTTTAACCTGGTGACTGTTTACAGGAAAATGGGAAATGAGGATATGGCCAGGCAAACATATCAGGAAATGCTAAACATCGCTCCGGAAACAGCCGAAGACTGGATGACCATGTTCGAAACCTATTTAGCCGAAGGCGATATAAATAAGGCTAAATATTCTATCCACAAAGCGCTTGAGCTGGCCCCTGACGACCAGACAATAACTATCACCGCCGGCAAGAAATATATGAGGCAGGAAATGTATGACGATGCGCTGGAAATGTTCGAAAAAACCAAGAATATAAATCCATCCGACCTGCGCATATATAACTACCTCGGCATATGCTTAAGACGCCTGTCGAAACATGGCGAAGCGCTGGCGGCCTATACAAAAGCGCTGGAAATCAACCCATCAGACCCGTCAATATATTTCAACATGGGACGGGCTCTTGAAAGCCTGGATAGAAAACCTGAGGCGATAAAACATTATAAAGAGGCGTTAAGGCTCGACCCTGAGCTGGATATGGCAAGCGAGTTTATTGAAAAGCTTTCCGACGACGCGCAGAAAGAGCCTCCTTCCTGATGCCGCGTATAGGCCACGGGTTCGACGCGCATTGCCTCACAGATGGAAAACAGCTTATTCTTGGCGGGGTATCCATTGAATTCCCCAAAGGCTTGCTGGGGCACTCCGACGCCGATGTTTTGACACACGCTGTTTGCGACTCGCTTTTGGGCGCCGCGGCGCTGGGGGATATCGGAAAGTTTTTCCCGGATACCGATGATAAATACAAAAATATTTCAAGCCTTACACTTCTTGAGAAAGTTTGCTCTAAAGTGATTAATACCGGATATGAAATCGGCAACGTTGATGTTACAGTAGCGGCCGAGGCTCCACGATTGTCGCCACATATACTTTTAATGCGCCAAAACCTCGCCAAAGCCATGAAGATTGATATCGATCAGGTTTCTATAAAAGCGACAACAACTGAAGGGCTTGGATTTACAGGACGAGGCGAGGGAATAGCCGCGTGGGCTGTGGCTCTTTTGACTGACAAATAGACCATGAGTAAAACAAGAGTCCGTTTTGCGCCAAGCCCCACAGGCTCATTGCACGTGGGCAACCTGCGCACCGCGCTTTTCAACTGGCTGTACGCTCACAAAACAGGCGGCGCTTTCATTCTCCGCATAGAGAATACCGACATTGAGCGCTCCAATCCGGAAGCTGAAAAAGAATTGATGTCCTCACTTCGCAAACTTGGCTTGACCTGGGATGAAGGGCCGGATATCGGCGGCTCTTTTGGACCGTACAGGCAGAACGAGCGGGGTGAACGTTATAAAAACGCTGTCAAACGATTACTGGAAAGCGACGCTGTGTACCTATGCTACTGTTCGACAGAAGAGCTTGAGAGTGAACGCAAGGCCTTTATCGCCGCTAAAAAACCTCCTCGATACAGTGGGAAATGCAGGAATTTAACCGATGAAGAGCGATCAAGATATGAGGGCGAAGGGATTGCCCCGTCATATCGTTTCAAGGTTG
>CAYNDB010000028.1:0-9382 GCA_964395915.1 uncultured Nitrospinota bacterium
TTGGCGAGATTTTATACCGCAAGCTTTTCCTCGAGCCTGCATGGGTAAAAAAAGGGAGAGCCTCAGGGCAACAGGATTAGCGTGGATAATCACCAGAATTTATTACGATAAAATCATAATAAATTATCAATGGCGTCTGGCTTGGGAGACTTTTGCTTTGCTACATTCGGCCCCATCCACGCCTTGAACTGGCTCCTCGCTTTTAAAAGCCCTCTCAAGTGGCGCAATATCATCATCAGGTTGTGCGGATGCATTACAAGCGTTGGAATCAGTGATCTTAGATACCACCAATAGCTGCCGTAAAAAGATAAAATCAACTTTGTATACAAGCGGTCCATCTCTTCCCAGCTTTCAAATTCGTTTGGCTTGAACACGAAATTAAGACAGTTCATTTTCCGCCAATCGTTCTCAAACAAACCGTGTTGCTCAAGGTCGGCGTAGGCGGGGGAACCTGGAAAGGGAGCAAACTTGGACACGTTCAACTCATCAAGGTCCAGCCTGGCAATAAATTCAATAGTACTCTGAACCGTTTCTGGAGTCTCTCCGGGAAGCCCCATAATAAAAAGGCCCTTGGCCCTAATTCCTGATTTTTTGATCAGTCGGACGGTTTCTTCCACCGCCGTGAGGTCCACCATCATTTTGTGTTTGTTCAGAAGGTCCTGGTCACCAGACTCGATACCAAGGCTCACTCCAAAGCAGCCACCTTTTTTAAGTGATTTCAAAAGCCCGCGGTCTACATGACCAATCCTTACGGCGCAGTTAAACGAAAATGGGTAGGGCGATTCCGCGAGTTTTCCGCAAAGCTCCTCCACCCGTTTTCGTTTGAGCGTAAACAGGTCATCGTACATATTGAAATGTTTGATCCCGTACTTTTCATAAAGAAATGTCATGTGGTCAATGATGTAATCCGCGGTGTTATATCTAAAGCTCCTGCCAAACACCGACCGGTCACAAAAATCACATGTATAGGGGCAACCGCGGCTCGATATCAAAGGGGCTCCATGTGAGTTTGGAGCGTTAAGCAGGGGCAGCGCGTATTTATCGGGAAATCCATCCAGCAGGTGATACGCTGGCAGGGGCAGGTCGTCAAGCGTCATAAACTCTTTTGGAGGTCCGGTATATTTCACTTTGCCGTTGTCCCTGTATACAACTCCGGGAACGGAAGAAGGATCATCTCCTTTTATAAGTTTTAAAAAAGGTATCTCGCCCTCGCCAATCACCGCAAAATCAATATTTGGAAATTTCTCCAGCGCGCCTGTCACCACAGACGACACATGAACTCCGCCGAAGACAATTTTTATTGAAGGGTCGAGTTCTTTTACAAAACAGGCTTTTTCGTATCCGTCAAGAAAGCTGGATGTGGTGGTGGTGAAGCCAATGAAATCCGGCTTCCAGCCGATGATATTTTTAAGCTTTTCCAAGCCTTTGTCTGGCCCTGTTACAAGCAGGTCGAGCATTCGAACTTCGGCTCCACCTTTTTCCGCCACAGCCGCAAGAGATAAAAGTCCAATGGGCGGCATACGGTTTAACGCCGTAGTAACATCTTTTTGCCCGGGTATCCAGTTCGACCCTTCCGGGTGGACAAGCGCGACCTTCATATATCTATGACAAGCATTTCCTCAATCATCAGACCAACAATCGCAGAGAAAACATACCAGACCCGTTTTTCTTGAATTGTATCATAGAGATATGGGAAACATTCGCCGTATGAAATCGAACCACCTTGCTGTTCACTCGACCTTTCCCGTTAAAGACTTGTATAATCCCCCGGGATAAAGACCTCGACTTAATAGCTTTCCCGCCACCATAATTGTTATTTTTGCGATATCCATCACCGGTCTAAAATGACTGGGCCGAGCGTCGCTATTATAAATCGCATCTATCGGAACGGAGATCGCCTTGAATCCGTTTCTTCCCGCCTCGATCAGGATTTCGCTTTCGAATACAAATCCTCTGCCTTTCCCGGTTTTTATTTTCACGCGTGAGAAAAGCTCCGCCGGATAAAGGCGAAAGCCGGACTGACTATCCTTAAGCGGCATCCCTGCGGCCCAAGCCACCCAAAAGTTAGCGAATTTATTGGCGTTATACCTGGCTCTCGGTATGCCTTCGCTGTTTTGAAAACGCATCCCGATAACCACCCTGCCGGGATAGTCAACAGAAGCCCTGACAAAGCGGGGGATATCGTCTGGCATATGCTGCCCGTCGCCATCCATGGTTATTATTTTTTCCGCGCCGGTTGCGATGGCATGTTCTATTCCACACCACAAGGTGGATGCTTTACCGAGGTTTTCGTCGTTGCGCAGTAAGGTCACGTCCAGGCTGGCAAGCTTGCTTGCGGTTGCGTCGGTGGAACAATCGTCCACTACGATTACGTGTTTTGCGTGGCAAAGAGCTTTCTCGGCGACTTCTTTAACGGTTTTTTCTTCGTTATAGGCGGGTATGACTACCGATATTTTCTCCGCGCCCGCCCAATCCAGCTTTTCCACTATTTCTCCCGTGTTATCAAACCGGTGGTTTTGTAAAGACAAACAGTCTTCCTTCCGCAACAGGAGCTTCCCCTGAAGAGACGGAAAAATCATATACGAAGGAATCGTTGATGGCAATCTTGCGCTTCGCGTATATTTCAAGGTTGCTTTTTAGGTTGTCCAGCCGTCCAACAAACAAGGTGATGTCCTTCAAACCACCAAGATACCCTTCCTCCGGTTTTTTTTGCGCTCCCGCCACCAATGCGCCATGGGCCGCCATAGCCTGCGCGGCATATTCGATAATACATATGGAGCCTAGCTGATCCCTATCGCGCAACGGATTCTCAGGATCAGTATGAGAGCTTGCTTTGCATACGATTTCATTGTTGTCCCATGTCTCTACGGTATCGATCAGGATCATATCCCCGGCGTGCGGTATCAGTTCCGACAGCCGCGCCTTGTTTATACGCATGGTTTAACGTTAAGGCGAAGCAATGAGTGTTTTGTGTATTCAATCAGGATATCCATATTTTTTCCGTTCGCCAGAGAGAATAGAATAGGCAGACTTCTGGCGGCGGGATTGTCTGTGCGAAGAACTTCGAGATCAACGTTATCCATCCCGCTTTGCTTGTTTCCATCTTTAGGTGTTGTGGAAAGCTCCACCAGCGCCAGGCTACGTTCGCTTCTTGTTCTAGACAGGATAAAACTTACAGCAAACACGGCGTTTATCGGCATTGCGTATTGAAGCGGCTTTGGCGACGGGATATCATACGCCACAAGCTGTATTTCTTCCGTTTCCGATACCAGTTGCGCTATAGATTCCATCAACGCCGAGCCAAATGTAGTCTCTTTGCAGGCTATGCTTACGCTGGCCTTCATGCATCCGGCCCCTATGAGCCAGTATCCAGCGGCCGCATTGTGGACGGAGTTATGAAATGTGATCGGCGACACAACCTTGTTCAGTTTGGCCAGGGATTTAAAAAGTTTATCCATCACAAATCCGTCTCCCATGCTCGAAGCGAATACGGTTTGAAGGCTTTCCATTTTGGCCCCGGAGTTTTCTACCGCTTCCATCGCCACCTGGATCGCCAGCTGCACAGTTTTCACGCTTCTCCGACGCTCGTTGGCGGGCAGGATATCCGGCTCCACATATTCCGGTTCCGACGGAATATAAAGCTTTTTACCCGTCAGAATGGCGGAAGACTCTCGCCAGTTGGTCATTGAGCTTCCAGCGACCCCTACTCCATTGATGTAGAAATCCACGGTTATCCTACCTCCATAACGAGGCTACAATTATTGCCACCGAAACCGAACGAGTTGACAAGAACAGTGGACACCTTCGCTTTCATTGTCGATGTGATTATCTTGCACGAGATGTCCGGGTCGATCTCCTCCATGTTGAGACATCCTGGGATCATCCCTGATTTTAGACAGATCGCTGAGATGATCGATTCGACTATCCCTGCGGCTCCAAGGGTGTGGCCGGTCCATCCTTTGGTTGATCCGCACGGCGTGCCATTGCCGAAAATCCTTGAGATAGCATTTGCTTCGATAGTGTCGTTGGCGGGAGTGGCGGTTCCGTGCATGTTTATATAGTCGATCGCCTCAGGGCTTTTGCCGGACATTTTCAGAGCGGATCTCATAGCAAGCTCCGCTCCAATACCTTCCGGGTGCGGAGCGGACATGTGGTGCGCGTCGCTACTTTCGCCATACCCGGAAAGCAAAACCGCGCGTCCGCCGCATTCCACTTGCTCCGGCCTCTCCAGCAGAGCGAAGCCAGCCGCTTCTCCCAAGGATAGACCGTCTCGGTTCTTGTCGCACGGCTTGCAAGGCTTGGCGGAAACGATATTCAGAGAAGTGAACCCGTATAGCGTGGTCATGCATAGCGAGTCTACGCCGCCGACAATGGCCGCATCTGCGAAACCGGCTTCAATGTGGCGGGAGGCCGCGGCGAAAGCCTTTGCGCTTGATGAACATGCTGTAGATATAGTAAAAGCGGGGCCGGTCAGCCCGAAATATTCAGCTATATATTCCGCCGGGGAATAGAACCAGTGCGTATAATGAATCTTGTCTCTGAAGCGCTTTATTACCGATTCATCTTCAAGCGATGGATTCTTGTATGCAAGCTCCGTTTCCAGGATTCCAGAGGTGCTCGTCCCTATCACCAGTGAGATGCGGTCCGGTCCATATCTGTTTATCGCTTTACGTACAGACTCCTCAAACCCGTCCTGTAAAATACACATTTGAGCGAGACGGTTATTTCTGCAATCGAATCGCTCCAACCTGCCCGTAACCGGAGAATTTTCAAGACCTTCAACCCTCCCGATATATGTATTCAGGCCATGCGCGAAATCAAGATCGAGTGGAGCCAGTCCCGTTCGCTCTTCCCGAAGCGCGCCCTCCATGGAGGCTAGGCCTTTTCCGGCGGAACTAAGAGTGGTGTAACTACTTAATACTAAAGGTTTCACGTTGGATTTTGTCAGGAATAAAATATTTAATATACCATAAAATATTTACCGATCCATTAGAAACCAAGTAGCCGCTTTGGCTGGATGCAAGGAGATGTAATGTTACGGAATATGTGCGGGGCGTCATTATTTTGCGTTGCCCATACTGGTTAAATCTTTCCTTGTGGCAAGGCTGAAAACAAGGCTTAGCGCGGCGCCAAGGAAGACTGTTGAGCCGATGGAGCTTAGCACATAAAGTTGTGACATAGCGAGTATTCCAAAAACCAGTATCGTGGATATATTACAGGTCAGGGCGGAGCTTAAGGTTCTGTTTCTTTCTTCTTGGGTAGGAAAATCACGGTTAAGAAAAAGGGCGTAGTCTATGCCTAACCCGGCGACTAGCAGCATTGATACGAGATGGAAAATCGACAGGCCTCCTTCCAGACGCGACAGGATAAACATCACAATGGCGATCGGCCCAGCAACGGATATCAGAATGCGCCCGATATCCCGTGTTGAGCCCAGAAAAACGAACAGCGCGACAATAATAGCGAGCAATCCCAATATGCAGGCTGTGACAGCTTCACTACGATATTCTTTTATCAAGTTTGTCGATTCACTTTTGATGTTTATATACCGCACACCATGTTTGCCGGTTGATTTTGCAAGTTCAATCAGATCGTTCTCATTTTGTACGCGGTACAATGGGATCAGCGCAATCGATTTTCCGTCGACCTTCTTTAAAAGCAAAGACAATTTTAGCCCTATAGGTGTGCCACGCATATTTTCCGGGTTGGCAAACTTGCTGGATGATGCGTCTGTAACGTCCCGGATGAAAGGTCCGAAAGTATCCTTTTTAAATATCAGGCCTGAAACGGCGGCGGAGAGATTTTTGCGCAGAAGCTCCTCATCCGGTATAAACTTCTGGCGCAACCGTTGCGTATTTATACTTGGAAGATATTTGGCCGCCATGTCGTATCCGCCAAGGGCCCCCTGTTCGACAAGCTTATCCAGCCTGACGGTGAGAGCCTCGCTTTTTTGCAGAACTTCCTCGGCGCTGGCCCCCCTGACCGTTATAAACCTCAGCGCATCGGGCGCGTTTAATTCCGCGCGCAATTTTTCGTCCAGCTTTCTGCCGCTCTCGGAGACCACGTTCAGTTTCGAAAGATTATCATCCCAAACCGGCATACCGCCAAATACAAGGAAAATGGCGGAGAAAATGGCAAACAGTATGAGTATGGGCGTTATTAAACGAGCGCGATCCGCAAAAAAGCTTATCATCGGCGCGCTGGATACAGGATCAGAAAGAAAAAAATCGTCCGCCACAGCCATCGGCAATATATATCGGGCCGATATCGCCGCCGCCAGCGTCCCGGCTATAGAAAACACACCGAGCTGATTTAGTCCTGCAAAACCGGAAAACACCATTGCCGCATATCCTATGGATGTCGTTAAGGCTCCGATAATCAGGGTCGACCCGATCCTTCCAACAGTCGTCCGGGCTTTCTCCCCCTTCATTTTATGGGACATTACATGTATAGGGTAATCAACCGCCACGCCTATGATGGTCGCGCCGAATGCGATGGTGATGCCATGCACATATCCGAACAATAGCTGTGTAGCCGCAACGGCAAAAACAACGCCTGTCAACAACGGCAGCGCGGACAAGACGACGGCGATAAACGAACGAAACATAACAAGCAGAAAGATCACAACTACGCCAGAGGCCAGCGCCGTTATCCGTTCCGCCTCGGCTTTTATAAAGGCGCGCGATTCCACGGAAAAAATACCGGAGCCTGTGAGGCCAAGTTTTATTTCGCCTAAGGGATTCGTCTCCTTGAAAGTTCGCTTTATCAATCCGATCAGCTTCTCCTGCTCATCAATATTAAACGCGGAGGCCTTCGAGCTTAACAACATCAGCGCGCGGCTCCCGTCCGGTGAAAACCAGACTCCATGTTTTGTCGTCCGTTTAATGTTTCCTCTCATGTTTTTAACTATCGCCCGAAACTCCGCCGTTGGGTCGGACTCCAGATATTTTCCTGTAAATACACCGGTTAATGAAGAAAGCTCATCGAGCCTGTCCACCAGCTCAGAGCGCAGTTGTTTTGGTTCAAACCTCCCTTTTTTCATATTGGGGCTAAGCAGATAGCGCCATTTAAAAAGCTTATCGAGGTTATATTCCCGCCCTGACGAAGAGCCGTTTAGTATGTATTCAAATCGACCGGTTTGGCGTAGAGCTTCGGCCAGCTTGCCGCTTGCCTTTGCAAGCTTTATGGTGGAGGCTCCTTCAAGGCTTAAAATAATTATTCTGCCGTTAGCTCCAGAACGAAGGTCTTCTATAATAGAGCTATGTTCAGAGTCGTTAGCGCCACCCAGGAAAAAGGTCAGATCCGAAACCAGCCGTACTGATGAAAACAAAAGCGCGCCCGCGCAGAAGATTATTGCGAGCCAGATAATAATAACTGTAACGGGCTTAGGTTTCACTTAGGTTTCGGAAAGATTGTCATCACCGATATATCGCCGGATGGGCTGGTGATGTTGACTTGCATGATTTGGTTTTTACGCCCGGAAATATCTATTCTTTTAATAGTTTCAAGCATTTGCGAAAGCTTCGGCTTCAACACGATATTCCATCCTTTAGCCTCCTTAAAGCTGATTTCATAAAAGCGGTTCAGCGTCTTCAGGTCACCCGCCAAAGTTGCGCGGAAAGCTTCGATAAAAGCCCACAGGGGAGGGTACTGTTCAAGGGGGAACGTCTTGCTTTCGTTTTTAGATATATTTTCCACCGTCATTGTTCCGCCATCCGCCACATAGCGTTCATTAACCGGATTGGTAACATGTTGTTCAATATACGAAGGCGCCACATATTTCAATGTGCCGGAAATGCGTAAAGGCTCTTTTAGTATGGACATCGTTTTCACACCGGTAAACCGCGCCTCCATCTTTTGCACCTTTTTAAAACTATCCATCAATGATATTAGGTTGGGATCATGGGCGTCTATATTGCCGCTGGCTCCTGGCGCCACTCCGGGGACGCAACAGATAAAAACCGCTACAACGATTATTTTGAAACTGATATGGTTCATTTAATCAACAATTTCAATCTTTTTTCCAGAAATCATAGAAGTTAAACCAGTTATATGGCTCCTTGCGGCAATAGAACTCCAGCCTGGAGGCGTAACGCTGGACCAGTTCCTCCAGGTCTTTCCGCCTGTTATTTTTGTCTACTTCCACTCTCTCGGAAAATAACTCCAGATGTATTTCATATCGGTTTCCTCCTTTGTACAGGCCGAAAAAAAGAAAAACCGGGGCCGCAGTCAAAGCCGCCAGCATCATCGGAGCCTGAGGAAAGGTGGCCTGATCGCCCAGAAACTCGCAATTTACGACTTTTTCGGAGCGCACATTCCTGTCACCCAGAATGCCCACGATCTCTCCTTTTTCTATCCGCTCCTTAGCAATCAGAAGCGCGTCTGGTCTGGCGGTATTAATTATATTCTCCGCAATTCCCGGATTGATCGATTTAAGCGCCTCGCTTATTTTGCGCGCGTTGTTTTCATACATCAAGACGCTGATCGGCGTTTTGGTCTTATCGGCTCCTACGGCGCGGATAATCTCGAAACTGCCCAAGTGAGAGCCAAGCAGGAAACAGCCGCGCCCTCGGTCAATAGAGCTCAGCAAGGCGTCAACCCCGAACATCTCTATTTCCAGCATATCAAGGCGGCCGGTAAGCGTGAAAACACGGTCGAGAATAGTGCAGGCAAAGGTGTGGTAATGTTTGTATACGTCACGCAAGGTCGCCCGTTTCCCAAGGACCCTTGCAAGGTAATTTCTTGAGTGACCTCGCATGGCCCCGGAAGATAATAAAAAATATAAGCTAATCGGATACAGCAACACCCTGCCTGCGCGCCGCCCTATTCTGCCTGCAATCCAGGCGATAAGCTGAAGCGAAAACTTGGTGCCACGCTCAGGCTGGTTTAACCAGTCTTTTGGACTGTTACCTTTCATGAGCGCTGATGATCTTTTCATATTCAATGATGCCGGTTACAACAGTTTGGCCATTAACGTAAAGTTTAAATTTTACAAGGCCGTCCTCAATGAAAGTCGCGTTTATGCGAACTTCCGTTCCTGGAATAACCGGCGCCGTAAATTTTGCGTGTCGCAATTTCAGGATACGCCTGGAGGATGCGACATGTTCGTTAACAATACGCCGCACGTTATTTAGCAGTACAACGGCGGGAACAACAGGCCTTCCGGGGAAATGTCCCTGAATCCCCGGGTGGCTCTCGTCAATTTTAAATACCACATCTATTTCATCCATTTGTTCAGGTCGCTTCATCGTTTGTCATGTCTTTTGCCATTTGGAGCAGACGAGCCAGGGCAACCTTCCCTGTTTCGTTTCTCGGAAGCTTATCAATCAGGAAAAGCGGTCTTGGCAGGAAAACACGGTCCATCACCTTGGCAAGCATATCG
>CAYNDB010000028.1:9482-24607 GCA_964395915.1 uncultured Nitrospinota bacterium
CAGGAAAAGCGGTCTTGGCAGGAAAACACGGTCCATCACCTTGGCAAGCATATCGATGATGTCATTTTCATTCATTCGAGGCGCCACGGCAAACGCTTTCAGACGCTTCACCTGTCCATCCACGCTGTTTTCTTCGGAAAAATAAAAAATCCCGTCTTCCACACCATCCACCTCGTTTAGCTTTATGTTCAGGTCGCTCAAGGACGCTCTTTTGCCGGCGATATTTACCATATCCTGATTTCTTCCGAGCAGGATAAACTCGCTCTCGTTTCCAAGCTCCAACGCATCGGGAACAACCGTGGGGAAATCAATATGACCTCCAGAAACTTCAAACCCGGCGCCTGTATCAATAATATTTATTCCCTCGTACGTTTCCCAAACGTCCGTTTCCACAGTACGTCTTGAAGCGACAGACCCCGCCTCGGTACAGCCGAATATCTCATAAACTTTGCTGTTAAAAGTATTTTCCACCTGTGACGCAAGCTTGCCGGAAAGCGGCGCAGTGGCGGATATGACAAGCTCAATCTTCGGCAAAGACGGCTTTCCCTTTACCATTGCGCGAAGGTGAAAGGGGGTTGTCACAAGAACTCGTGGCGGTGAGATCCGCTCAAGCGCACAACGGATATCCTCAGGAAAAAAAACCCGGCTGGTATAGAACGCCCCGCCGGCGTGGAGGGGGGTCATAATGGAAGTTTCAAAACCGTACATATGTTGCTGCGGCGCTGTAGCCACACCGCTGTAAGCTGAGTAAGCTCCAAGGTTGAACCTTCGCGCGGCCAATATCGCGCCTTTAACCAGCGATCCCCAGCTTTTTTCGTGACATGAGGGATGGCCTGTGGAACCTGAGGTGAAAGTGATCACAGCAGGCTGTAATAGCGGAAAACTGGGCGTGTTCTCAAGGCTGTCCTCACCTGAACCGGCTGTGTCGACGAGGCGGGTTTCCACCTCTACTTGCGTTTTTTCATCATCGGCAAGGCAATACACTCCCTCGTAGTCCTTTACTATCCGGGCAAGGGTTCCCGGAGCTATTGTGTGTGGCATCAGTGTCACCTGGCGGCAAAGCATCGCCGCGGCGAACCCGACCATGAATGTGTATCTGTCTTCACACAAATTCATCACATACTGCGCCTGCGGCAGTGTGGAAGCCAAATGGCGGATGTCATATATAAACTTGTTGACTGAGACAGGCCCCTCCGGACGAACAGCAACAGGAGAGTTGGCTGAATAATTATCCAGCAAACGCGCTGTATTATTTGGGAAATTCAGAAAATCCATGGCATCTATAAATAATCAATCCGGTTTGGCGATTATTATATCAGGCAATGAAACGTATATGTCCTGGCTTGCATATCGACGATAAATTTTTCAGCTATCCGAGCCACCGATCATAACCATGGGAATACTACAGGCGCTATTAATTATGTTGCAAAAAAAGTTTCAGGAAAATAGTATGTTCTAAATACTTGATTGAGGAGAAGAAATGAAACGCATAATATTGTTTTCCATGCTGGCTTGCATGACATTTCTCGCATCAAACGCTTGGGCTCGCAACACCGAGGTTCTCGTTTCGGTGGAGGAGGCTGTTGAAAGCGGCGTGGCCAAAAAAAAGCTGCTGGATGTTCCTTTTTTTATGAAAGGCCAGAAGCATCCCAAAGTTAAAACGAAACTTGGAAACTATATGTCCACACGTAAAACCCGGGGAGCTTTCCGGTCAGACAAAGAGTCATGCAAAATTGCGTTTCTTTCCGCGATAATTTCGCTCCAGCAAAGAGCGAAAAAGGAAGGCGGAGACGGAATCATCAACATCATTTCCGTAACCAAGGATCAGGAATTTGAAAGCTCCAAAGAGTTCCGTTGCGTCGCAGGAGCTATAATCGTTCATGTCGCCTTGAAAGGCGATGTCGTCAAATTTAACAAATAATTTGAGCCTTTACGCTTTAATCTAAAATGACGGGGTAATTTTAGATGCAAGAAACGGACGTTGCGATTATCGGAGCGGGTCCAGCGGGAGCCATTGCCGCAGGTTGTCTTGCCCGGAAGGGAAAAAAAGTTGTAGTCCTTGAAAAGGAGCGATTCCCCAGGTTCGTAATTGGCGAATCCCTTTTACCCAGAACTAACGATATTCTGGAAAAATGCGGCTTCTACCCTGCTGTGGAGAAGGCTGGCTTCTTGTATAAAGGCGGCGCGGTTTTCTACAAAGGTGAAAAACGGGAACAATTCAACTTCGACGAAAGATTCCACGACGGGTGGGATTTCGCCTACAACGTGCCCCGCGCCGATTTCGACAAACTGCTGGCGGACGAAGCGGAAAAAATGGGGGCCGATATCCAATACAAGGTTGAAGTTAAAAATGTGGAATTCCCTGACGACGGTGTAATTCTGCGTTGCGAGAATCTTGACCATAAAAACGATCTCGATATTTCCGCGAAGTTCCTGATCGACTGTAGCGGCTACGGGCGAGTATTGCCAAAGCTTCTAGGGCTCGACGAGGTCTCCTCTCTTGACTTCAGGGAATCACTATTTACGCATATCAAAAATGATATACGCCCAACTGGCAAAGATGAAGGGTATATATGGATTATCGATCTGCCGCAAGGTGGGTGGATATGGGTAATTCCCTTTTCCAACGGTATAACATCAGTGGGGGTGGTGGGGAAGCCATCCATATTTGAAAATGTGAGCGGACCGGACGATGAAGTGTTGCGGACTCTGTTAATGCAGGAGCCTAAGCTTGGAGAGAGATTGAAGAACATGGAGTTCGTCATGCCGTCACAAAGAATCAAAGGCTACTCGATCGGGATAAAGCAAATATTCGGAGACAGATATCTGCTCACCGGCAACGCCACTGAGTTTCTCGACCCTGTATTCTCGTCTGGAGTGACATTGGCCATGGAGTCGGCCTACAAGGCGCAGGGATTGGTATACAGGTTTCTGGAGGGGGAGGAAATCGATTTTCAGAAAGAATACTCCGACTATTTAATGAAAGGGGTGGACTGCTTCCGAGTATATATTAACGCATGGTATGAGCAAAAGCTCGGGTGGCTGTTCTATTCTCAAAACAAACCGAAAAGAGTGAAAGATAGAATCTGCTCAGTTCTGGCGGGATATGCCTGGGATGATAATAACGCCTACGCATTCGACGCGGCCAATTCGCTCAACGCTGCGATAAATGCGATTCCACCGGAGTTGCGCGTCTGACAATTTATCATTAAGCATAAGTTTTGGGCGCTCCCGCTCGATTAATTATCATGCGGCGTATGATATACTACCAACGTA
Organism: uncultured Nitrospinota bacterium; assembly: GCA_964395915.1. Lineage (GTDB taxonomy): Bacteria > Nitrospinota_A > UBA7883 > UBA7883 > JAJRTC01 > CAYNDB01. Next base: position 12,759 of record CAYNDB010000028.1, read on the forward strand.
ATTAATACGCTTAATTGACTTTACCTGGGGGCTATGAGCAAATCTAGATCAGCCGTTTCCTTGGAGACCTTTGAGTGTTTCAAGAAATATGGCGCCGGGTCTCGCCTGATGGACATCACGTATATCCCGATTGACGAGTTTACGGAATTCATATCCCAGGCAGGTGACTCTGTCCTGGCGGCCGTTTCATATGACGCGGAGCCTTTCCGTGTCGAAGGGGTCAAGTTCCCTGTTTTCCAGGTGGAAGCAAAACAACTTGGCGATACGCCCATGATAGAAGTGTGGAGTTCCTCATCGCAGGTCAGCCACGGGGTTTCTGATGGTGTCTCTTTTTCTGAAAACGGAGAATTCATGTTTGGCGGCGTCTCCCTTCGTGAAACGCCGGATGACGATTTGGAGACTGTTTCCAGCAGAGCATATCACCTCATTATCAAGCTCATCCAGGCCAAAGGATACCCCCACCTTATCCGGATCTGGAATTATTTTCCGTCCATAAACGCAGAGGAAAACGGAGTGGAGCGCTACAAAACTTTCTGTGTTGGGCGCGCCGCCGGGTTCCGCAATGAATACAAAGAAAATATGCAACAATATTTCTCCGCAGCCTCAGCCGTAGGCTCAGACGGTGAGCGCCTTACCATCTGCTTTACAGCTTCGAAAGAGCCTGGTCATAACATAGAGAACCCTCGCCAGGTAAGCGCATATAGTTATCCATCAAAATATGGGACCCAAAGCCCTTCATTTTCCAGAGCCACCTACCATAAGTCATATGACGAACAGCGGCTGTTCATTGCAGGAACGGCAAGTATTGTCGGCTATGAAACAATGCACAAGGGCGATTTTGAAAAACAGCTTTCCGAAACTCTGCAAAATATCGATTCATTACTAAAGCATGTTACCAAGACAGGGTGCGCAGGTTTTGAAAACGCCTTTTCGTTGTCACTATTAAAGGTTTATTTAAGAAACGAAGATAGTGTCAATCTTGCGCAAGCCGCTCTGGAAGAATTCTTTGGCCCTGACGTTAAGAGCATATTTCTTCGTGGAGATATTTGCAGGAGTGATCTACTTTTGGAGATTGAGTGTATTGGTATTAATGGCAATAGGTAAAATACGTGGCGTCAGCTGTCCTGGCGTTCTTGAATGTAATTTCCCAATGAGCGAAGGTTGGAAAAAACCTTCATTACATCAGTATTGTCTGTCGTAAGTTTGACGCCATATTGCTCGGATACAAGTATACTTATCTCTAAAGCGTCCATAGAATCGAGTCCGAGCCCTTCGCCGAAAAGCGGGTCTGCAGGGTCTATGTCGCCAGGGCTTATCTTCAGATTGAGCGATTCCACGATCATGTTCGCAAGTTCTTTTTCTATTGAGTTTTGTTCATGCATCCTTGAAAATTCCTACAGTTCGACCTGACATAATTTTGAATTAGGGGGAAATTATAGCATATCCACAATTTAATGAGAAAGCGAACCGGGTGGATACGGGCCGGGTGTGGTTACGACAAATTACGTTTTTATTGATTGCCATCACCCTCCTTTTTTTTAGCGGCACAGCTCTTGCCGAAGGCAAGAAGAGGCCATTATGGGAAGTCGGCATTGTTTCCGGGTACATATCATGGCCGCATTATATGGGCAGCGCTCAACGATATTCACTACCAGTGGCGGTCCCATATATCGTGTATCGCGGCGAACGTTTTCGTGTAAATCGTGAAGGAATGTACGGCCTGCTCTGGTCACGTTCACGGTTCGCTATTGATCTTGGTCTTGCGTTTCACCCTCCGGTGAAAAGCTCTGATAATGAGGCCAGGTCTGGTATGCCCGATCTTGCTGTGAGTGGCGAAATTGGCCCGCGCTTCCTGGCTCTTATTCATCGCAGTGAGTCGGGTTGGCAAGTGTTGGCGCGTGTTCCTTTACGATTGGTGGGCAATATTTATGGAAAAACCATCGGCTGGACTTTTGAACCTAATATCCTGATTAGCTCCGTGGCAAGGGTTGGCGAATGGGGAGGATACCTGAACCTGGGCCTGCTGTATGGGTCGCAAAGGTACAATGACACATATTATGGCGTGGCAGACGCCTATCAAACAAGTGATCGTCCTGCGTATAAAGCTTCAGAAGGGCTTCATTCCTTGTTTGCAACCATAGGATATAAATATAGGCCCAGAAACGATCTGTCGATGGGGTTCTATCTCAAGGCCCGTTTTCTGGACAGAGGAGTCGTGACGGACAGTCCATTGACGCGCGAACAGCAGGATGTATCATTGGGACTCTGGCTGGCGTGGGCTTTATGGGAATCCAAAGAAGAAGCGGGTACTGGTGATGTGATCAGCGCTCCTGACGAAGACGCCTATTAGCGGCTTGTAAATAAATTGTAAAACAAAAGCTGGGACAATTACCATGAAGCTACAGGATTAATGTCCGACATTTTGGGAGCTGACCCCGCTTGCGGCAAACGTTGTCTCGGTATCTCCCATGCTTTTCGCGGACTTTTTTGATATGCGTAAATCAAATACTGCAATTAAGTTACGATTTTGATAAATTGTGTCATTGAATTACAATTAATTTCAAAAAAGCAAGAAAGCTCTACACCAGTTTTATGCAGCGCCTAAAAATATTCCTAAGACTGCTTTGTCTAAATGCCATGCTTGTCGTCGCGACATCGATAGTGTCGGACGCAAAAACGGCGCCTATCGGAGTTCTTGAGGAAGAGTATTTTTTCTTTGAAGATGAAGACCTGGCGTCGATAGGAAATTTCCGTAAAGCTCCCATACCTGAATCCCCCGGCATTCTCTCGGTAATAACATCCAGGGCAATATCGAGAATGCCTGCGCGATATCTGACAGATATCCTGAAGTCTATTCCAGGGTTCGATGTCCGGTACAGCAATTTTGGCGAATATTTTGTCTCCATCCGTGGGATCGACAAACCTGCGGATATTCTTATGATGATAAACGGGCGCAGGTTCAACGATTTCTTCACCGGAGCGGCTCCCTATGACATCCCTGTGGATGGCATTGAAAGGATCGAAATAATCCGAGGCCCGGGATCGGCGTTATATGGAACAAACGCAATGGTTGGCGTAATCAATATAATCACAAAAAAGGAAGAGGGGCTGAATGTCAAAGTTGGAGCTGGAAGCTTTAATACATATAAAGGGAATATCCGGTTTGGAAAAAAGTTTGACGATTTGAGTGTATATGGTTTCCTGGAGGGATATGACACGGCTGGACCTGACTCCATCATCCCGACAGATAAATTAAGGTATTTTGATTTACCAGGCTCGATAACTCCCAGCAAGGTGCGTGACGACAAGCAAAAAATTCGTGGCAGACTTGATATTGATTATAAAGATATTCAGTTTGGGTTCGACATGTACAACGACGCTCATGGACCCAATGTGGCTTATCTTGATGTCATGTCTCAAAAGTCCCGATACGAATCAAAATATTTTGGCTCTGAGCTGACAAAATCTTTTGCGCTTCCAGGTGGTGTTAAATTAAAGCCAAGCGTATATATGAACAGGTGGAAGGTTGATGACAAAATCCAGCTTTTCCCTGACGGGTATACGGACAATCGTGACCTCAACGGGGATGGCGCCGCGGAATATTTTCCTGACGGAGAATGGATTTACAAAAGTTATGAATCATGGGTGTATGGAACTGATTGGCGGTTTGGTTACGACACAGGCAAAGGGCACGACCTTACAGCAGGCCTCTCCTACGAAGAATCCTATTATAAAAACCCTTCGGTATTGACCAACTACTCAGGAGAGCCGGACATTGGGGCGACGCCAATGCCTGGCTTTGGCAACTGGAACAATTATGATTTGTCTGAACGGAGACGTCGTGTTTCCGCGATGTTCCTGCAAGATGAGTGGAAGCCTGCAAAATATCTTAATATTGTCGCCGGCGTAAGGCATGATCGCTACAGTGACTTTGGAAATACGACAAATCCCAGAGTTGCCGCGTCAATTTTCCCGTTAGAAAATTGGGATATTAAGCTTCAATACGCCACAGCGTTCCGGGCCCCCACATTTAAAGAGCTTTATGACGACACTAATCTTCAATTCAGGGGCAATCCGGACCTTGCCCCCGAGCGTGTTGAGACTTTTGAAATCGGGGTCGGATACAAATTGGAGAAAAAGGGGTTTATGAGGCTCCACCTATTTAAAAATGTTATCAAAAATAATATAACAACGCTCTTTGCTTTTTCCCGGACTGCCGGCGCGCAATACGTTAACGCCGGAGAGCAAGAGATCAGAGGTGTGGAAGCTGAGTTGAAGGTCGCAGCCAGTAACGATGTCAGCTTTTACATAAACTCAACTTTTTTTAACGTAAAAGACAAGCTTTCCGATACATGGTTGACCAGAATCCCTCAGCGCAGACTAAATATAGGGCTGGATGTAAAGCTTCCTTACGACAGCTACATGAGCATACATTGGTTTTATTCCGGGGTAAGCCACACCAATCAAAGAATTTTCCTGGAAAGGCTTCCTCAGTTTGACCAAAAAGTCGGGCCATACAACCTTGTCAACGCCTCATTCGCAAAGAAAAATCTTTTGAATATGGGAATCACCGCCAAGTTCTCGGCTTTTAACCTGTTTAATATTAATTACAGCGAGTTGCCTACAGAAGTACGGTATCGTCTTTCGGAATTAGGATCGAACCCTGAAAAAAGAATGGTTAACCTGATACCGTCGAACCAAAGAAGCTTTTTATTTGAAATTCAAAAAGAGTTCTAATTGTAAAAATGAAATCTCTAGAGCTGTTCTTTATTGCTGTATTTATTATGCTGCTTGCGGGATGTGAGGCAAAAGAGAACCGGTTTGAACAACCAGACGATAACACTGTTATTGGATATTCAAACAACCGGCTGACAACATATTATTATGATATTGCAAGCTGCGAGACCGGGCTTGGCGACCTTGTCGCGGACGCCATGAAGTTCTTGGGAGGAGTTGACGCCCAGATAGGCCTGATAAACGCCGGATCGGTTAGGCGAAGGGATAGATCTGACCCCACATGGCTTGAGCCGGGCGATATCACTATGGGGCAAATGATACTTGTTTTCCCTTTTGACAATCCGGAAGCGCGTACGCCTTCTACAATCGCTTTGATAAGCTTGTCCGGCTCAACTCTTAAAGCCATATTCGAGAACAGTTTTTCTCGAATGGCGATTGACGGCTCTTCCGGGGTGAGTTTTGGACGGTTTTTACAAGTTTCGGGAATTCAGGTCTTCGCTGATGTCCGTAAATCCATAGGCTCAAGAGTTACGAAAATGATTTTGACCGATACAGGTGAGGTAATAGACCCGAGCGATGCTGTAATTATATACAAGGTCGCCATTCCTTTGAAATATATCAAAGATACACCTGGATATAAGGATTTTGACGACTATTGGGATATCTTCGAGCAGGGGATAAATATCATCGATACGGAAATATTTATTTTTGACGCTGCTATAGACTATATAAAAAGCATCTCACCTATCAGCGAATATTCCGACCCCGCGGATTGCACAGCCGTGGAAAACAGGATCGTAATCACGCACAACTGACGTTCAGAATTCACGTATAAAAATATAAGGTGGCAAACCTGGTCAAAGGAAAAGCATGGCTCGCTTATTAGTTTTTGTTTTTGTTACTCATTTGGCATATTTTTCAGCCTCAACATCAGCCATAGCCACACCTTTAAATATTGCTTTTCTTAAAAGCAGGGACCTTGCTCCATACAACCTGGCCATAAAAGGCTTTGAGGATAAATTGGGTTTAAGCGGCTCCAAGTATGATATGAAAGGAGACCTCAAAAAGGGTCTTGAAATCGCAGAAAAGATATTAAAACAAAAACCTGATCTTGTCGTTGCGGTCGGAACCAAAGCCGCCATAGTTCTCTCTGAAAAAATCCATAATATCCCTATAATATTTTTTATGGTCTCCAGGCCTGAAAAGTACCTTCTTAACAAATCCAATGTAACTGGAATCAGCCTCAACCCCGACCCCAAAGAACAATTCAGACTTCTATCCCTCTTGGTTCCAAAAGCCAGGAAAATAGGAGTTATCTACGATCACTCAAACATCCCAAAGGCTGTTAAGTATGGACTTGAAGCGCAGAAAAAAAGCGGAATATCTATTATCGAGGAAACGATTTCTTCGCAAACAGAAATTCCGGAGGCGCTGCGTAATATCCGCGCTAAAACAGACGCGCTTTGGCTGGTTATGGACGATATGGTGATTACCAGGCGCTCCCTTAGGCACATAGTTAAATTTTCTATCGATAACAATTATCCGGTCATTGGGTTTTCCAAAAAAATTGTTAAATCGGGAGCCCTTTTCACTTCGGTTACCAGTTTTGAGGGGATAGGGAGGCGCGGAGCTTCACTGGCAAAAAAAATCCTTGGGGGAGAGCCGCCTTCCAGCATACCCTTCACATACCCGAAACCAAATGGGTTTGTCTTGAACCTCAAAACAGCCCGACTGCTAAACATTATTATTCCTGAAAAGGTATTGGAAGATGCGCAAAAAGTATACAAATAAAAAAGCGCTGGGGCTTCATGTTGGCATGAGAGAGCATTTTGTGACAAGGCTTACAGCCATCGGTCTTCTGGCGGGTGGCTTGCTGGTTTTCCTGTTTATATCTGAGCAAAAGAAAACAATTGTTGACGCCTACACCGAAAAAGGAGTGGCGCTGACGGAAAACCTCGCGGCAAACAGCGAATACGGTTTTATCACGGCGGACAAAATAATATTAAACGATTTATTGAAAAACCTTAGAAGGCGTAAGGATGTCTTGTATGTTGTTATAGCTGAAAAAAACGTTGATTCAAAAATTATCGCGTCATTCAATACCGCGGGAATCCAGCTATCAGCAATAAAAAATGTTCCAGCGGTCACCATAACAAAGTACCTTACCGATGGCAAAGACCGCACTTATCTGGATATTGTCTCTCCGGTCACGTTCAGCCCTTCACCGTTTATTGAAGACAATATTTTCATGGATGCTGATATCGCGTCTAGCAAGCCATCCGCGCCAAAGGTTGTCGGATATGTGAGGCTGGGGCTTTCTTTATCTGAGCAGTTCAAAAAGATGAATGCCACAAAATGGAGGAACATAACTTTCATAACTGTATTGATGTTGATATTTTCTCTCTACTACTATTATCAGCTGACAAAAGCTGTGATTGACCCTATTAAATCGTTTATCAAAGGCGCCAAAGAGGTGCGGAAAGGCAACCTGGAGCATAAAGTAGAGGCGTCTGGCAGCACGGAGATGGTTGAATTGACCGAAGAGTTTAACCTGGCGGTAGCGGAGCGTAAAAGAGCGGAAGATGAATTGCGCAAGGCCAGGGATGAGCTGGAAACCAAGGTTGAAGAAAGGACGAAAGACCTTGTAAGCGCCAACAAGGAGCTGGAAGAATTTAACTTTGTCGCCAGTCACGACTTGAAAGAGCCACTGCGAACTCTATCCAATTATTGCGAGCTTTTGAGAAGGGATTTAGGCGACTCGCTCCAGGAACCTTCATCAAAATATCTAAAGTATATTGGCTCAGCCGCAGGTCAGATGCGCCAACTGATACTGGATATGCTGGAGCTTTCAAGGCTGGGGAAAGGCTCCATAGTAATGACTCCGGTAGATATGAATAAATGTATGGCTAAAGCCTCGGAAAACCTTAAACCTCTGCAGGAAGAAACAAACGGCGTGATAACATGGGAAAAGCTTCCATCCGTGAAAGGCGACTCCGGCCAGTTGATCAGAGTGATGCAAAACATTACCGGTAATGCCTTGAAGTTTTGCAAAGAAAGGTCTCCCAAGGTTTCTGTCACATCAGAACAGTTAAATGGCGCAGTCCAAATTTCAATTACAGACAATGGTATTGGCATGGAGCCAAAGTATTTAAATCAGATATTTCAACCATTCAAAAGATTGCATGGGAAAAACCAGTACGAAGGCTCCGGCATTGGGCTTACCATATGCCAAAGAATAATCGAACGTCATGGCGGGCAGATAACCGTGACCTCTGAATGTGGCAAAGGAAGTGTGTTCACAATAACCTTGCCAAGGCTTGATTCGCCTCAAGGTTGACTTCTGTTCATAGCACAGGGCAAACACTTTGTAATGGAATGCCTCTTATACATCCAGAAGCTCGCGCAATCGGTTTCGGATTAGAGCTTTTCGTTCTGCAAAAAAGTCTTTGAAATTTTCCAAAGAAAAATCTATATCAGGAATATAGTGGCGGTTTTTGTACTCGGCTTTTTCCGCTACTATGTCTTCAAACCATTCTGCGAATTGTGTATCGCTTTTTTCTTGATTAGGAATACCTTCCAGAAGTTGAAGATTTGGCAGTGTATTCACATGCTCCATGTAAAAGTCAATATCGTCTTCTGGAATTTCCAGACGGCGTAATTTAGCACGAGTAAAATGGCTACTGGGATGAATATGGTCGATATGAAATTTATTGCGAAAATCCAATGACGGATAGAGAAAGGCTAAGGTAGAAAATGTGTAACCTTGACTGTATTTATAGTAAAGCATATTTTCAATATCATCCTCCACAAAGGAAAGAGACTTGCTCCTTCCTTTGAACTTTTCGATAATGCTATCCAAGGGAAATCCGTTTGAGTTGTCCCTCAACACTTCTCGGGTTGGGCGTAATACTGAATCTGGCGTACCACCGAAAGCTCGCTTTATGAGAGAACGAATCAACCATCTCTGAATCGCTTTGCGTTCCTCAGCAAATTTGCTTGATACGTCAAAGTTTTTTGGCAAGCCAATCTTCTTGAGGTAATACGCCAGAGGGATGATGGCATAGTTGGCAGTAAGCGTTTTTTGGCAATATCCAAAGCCAGCCACCAGTGTAACTGCTGCACGTAAGGCCTGCGTTATTTCATCCCAAAGCTTTTCTATTTCAAGCATATTGGCCTTGTTGAAATTATCGACTTTAAAGGCAATATCTCTAAAGTCGCTCAAGACGAGGCTACTTTTAAGCACAAAGTCCTTGTCGAAGTTAAAGCCGTCGCCTATTTCATTAAGTTCATCGACAAACGAAATAACTTCCTCTCGCGCATCTCGCTGCTCCCATTGAGCCGTAGCAATCGATAACAGCAAGTCGGAATAACTTAGAATGGTGCCTCCACTGTTGACTCTTATGAAGATATTCAATACTTTATCTAAGCTTTCATCTTTCTCAAGGAAGTAATTGATGACATTATTTTCGTGAATTACCGACCACAGTTTAAAGAGAGTTCTATTTGCAAATGTGGCTTGTTGCTCAAGCTTGTTCATCAATCCATGTTTGATTAAAAAGTCATTAATCTCATATTGTTCAGCAAGATTTAAAACCTCGGATATCTTGAACCAGAAAGTCTCATCACCGTTCTGGCTGGCTTCTAGCTCCGTAAGAAATGCGAAATCAAACGCCATATCGCTGTGGTCGTTTCCCGTACTCGGAGAAAGCAGATTGAGGTAAAGTCGCCGAGTTGGAAAAGCCAAGGGGTTGTCCCTCCTCTTTCTCGGTTCTTTATAGGCATAAGAACCCTTGAGGCCGATGTATAAAGAAGTCAAGCGCTGCTGACCGTCGAGAATACCAATGATGTCATCTTGTCCGCTTACATTGGCCTTTGGATTGTGACAGTTGTTTCTTTCATGGTATTCTCGCACAAATTCATAGAACTGGTACTTGCCAGTATTTTTCTTCTCCACATACCAAAAGAGAAAAGAACCGATGGGGTAATCTCGCATTAATGAGTCAAATAAGCGCGTTATCTGATCACAACTCCAGACGACTTCTCTTTGAATGGCCGGTAGTAGGTACTTCTTGGCATGAACATTCTCCACAACTTCTTTTATCGTTATTGGTGTCTGGAACGCCATAAGAATTAATACCTTCTATGCTCACTTTTATAAACAATAACAATACTGTCGTCACAAATCAATTGACAACATAATTTTGTAATAAAAGCGATGAGACAAACCCAGAAAATAACGGTATATGCACGCATAATACGGATGGTTTCTTAGTGGGGTGATTCGCCTCAAGGTTGACAGGCGCAACTATTATCTGAAGTCCGGGGAGACTTGGGGAGCGGTCGCTACACGTTTTGCTCAATCGAGGTTTTTATCTGACCCAAGCACCTGAAAACTTTTCGTGTATACCTTTTTTTACGCATCGATCCCTGTCGTATACGGTGCCCAATCCTGGTAGGGCCGATATTATAAGCCTCCAGCGCCAATGAAAGATCGCCAAACCTTCTTGTCATTTTAGCCAGATAATATGATCCTATCTTTACATTGGTATCCAGGTCAAAAAGTTGAGACTTTCTTTTAAGCCTGAAATTCATCTCTTTGGCGATTGATCTTGCCACAAAAGGGCGCAACTGCATAAGTCCCACGGCGCCCTTGTTTGAAATTACACGCCGTCTGAAACCGCTCTCAATTTCCATTACCGCCAAAAGCAGAAACGGATCTTGCCCGTTGGCGATCCCATGCCGCATGATCGAGTCGGCAAGCTGAATACGCTCCTCGTCAGACAGGGATTTGGCTCTGCTCCTTAATGTTCTTAAAACCTCTCTCTTAAGCTTGATCGGTTCATTCATCGCCTGCAACCGCTCAAGTTTCTCCATATTGCTGGCTATTTGGCTTTCAAGCGCCTCCGTCTGGTTAGCTACAACGTATCCCATGAGTTGGAGCGCAAAAATCGATGAAAGAAGAAATAGCGGGATGGCTGTTCTTAAGACTATGAAATTCATTTTACTTGCTGTGAAAAGTTGGAATGGATATTGTAATATCAGGACAACATTAAGGTTATTTACATACGAGATTTTGCTCTTTGGTGGTAAGAATATAGTGTCATGAGAGCTTCTCGTCAATATATATTTTTGTGACAACCATATAACGATTAATAATACAATAAGATACAATCTCAAATGAAGCGCCTTAATAAATATGGCCACGTCAAATATTTGACTATTTTTGTTCTCACTCAGGTGAACATGAAATGATCATCGTATGCCCGCAGTGTTCCGCTCGTTATAAAATTGACGGTTCCAGAGTGTCTGAAAAGGGACTCAAGGCCAAATGCGCCACATGTGAAAATGTTTTTTTCGTCCGGAAGCGTCAAAACAAAAAAAATCCTGAAGCTCCTGTTGAACAAGAAAAATCTTCGAAAGAGGAGACTCCATCAACAAAATCCGAACCTGCCCTGGCGGAAACCGGAGAAGAAAAAAAGAGCGAGGAATTAGCGGAGACTGAACACCAAAATATAGAGGCTGAGGAAGAAAGCGCACGTTTGCCAGACTTGCCTGAGGAAATTCAATCATTTGACAAGGAAGAGACGGACCATACGCCGGTTGAACCTGAGCAACCGGTTGAACCGGAGCAAGCTGATACAAACGCAAAAGAAGAGAGCCATATTGGGGAAAGAATAGAGGAACAGCCAGTAATACAAGGATATATATCAGATCAGGAAGATATTGACATCTCTCCAGAGCCTGAGCCTGCCGAGGCGATTGGCGGTCAGGACGATATTGACGCGTTACTCGCTGCGAACGCCCCTAAGGCGGATACGAAAGAGCCTGAGCCTGCCGAGGCGATTGGCGGGCAGGACGACATTGATGCGTTACTCGCGGCGAACGCCCCTAAGGCTAAAGAAGAGCCTGAGCCTGCCGAGGCGATCGGCGGTCAAGACGATATTGACGCGTTGCTCGCTGCGAACGCTCCTAAAGCGGAGACGAAGGAGCCTGAGCAAGTCGAAGCGATTGGCGGTCAGGACGATATTGACGCGTTACTCGCTGCGAACGCCCCTAAAGCGGAGACGAAAGAGCCTGAGCCTGCCGAGGCGATCGGGGGGCAGGACGATATT
>CAYNDB010000029.1:0-1061 GCA_964395915.1 uncultured Nitrospinota bacterium
GCGACGCTGACACTGTCGAACACGGCGTCCACCGCGACATTGGCAAGCCTTTTCTGCTCGATGATAGGCACGCCAAGCTTCTCGAACGCCTCTAAAACCTCGGGTGGAGCCTCTGCAAGGCTATTGAGCTTTTTCTTTTTCTTGGGAGCCGAATAGTACGAAATGTTCTGGAAATCTATCGGCGGAATGTTAAGCTCCGCCCAGTTAGGCTGCTCCATCGAAAGCCATTTTTTATACGCTTTAAGCCGAAAGTCGAGCATATATGAGGGTTCGTTCTTTTTCTCTGATATCGCGCGAACAACTTTCTCGCTCAACCCTTTAGTAAACGTCTCCGATTCGACATCGGTTACAAAGCCATATTTATACTCGCGCTTTTCATCAAGAGCGGCGGTCAGCTCATCTTTTTCAATAGATTTATGTTTCATAACACTAATATAGATGGGCAAAGATTATGCCAAACCTATTCTATTGTTTTTATGGTCATTATTCTTTGGCGCTGCAAATCCCAGACATATATGTCTGTAATGCCGATATTGGAAACGGCTATTTTTTTCTGGATATGTTCACCAACGGTTTTATTTCATCCCAGTATGTTTTCTCGAATATCCACAATAATCATGTTTTACTTCAAGAGCCAAATATGTATACTTCTTAAGCTATGCAAGAAGATATCTGGTCGAAAATAGACGCCTACCTTTTTCGGGTTCTCGGTGGCGGCTTAGGCTTTGCGGGCTGTACCGCAATATTACTGAACAACCCCCTGCATAAGGTCTTTTCCAGTTTCTATGGAATAACGTTTCTTCTGATTTTCGGGGGTATGGGAATATACTCGACGTTTTCTATGATTTCGGCTTTGACTGGAAATGAACAATCGGGTTCAAATTCGAGCGGTTCAAAATCCGGTTAATATCGTCACAGACATAAATATAAAAAAAACCCGTGGAAGTGAGGGGGTAACTTCCACGGGTCAATACACAAAGCTTTGAGCCGTATAAAGGAGGGACGAAACTCAAAGCCCTGTAAACAAAACTAATAGCATCGGTTACTAACTCTTACCGATA
>CAYNDB010000029.1:1161-24195 GCA_964395915.1 uncultured Nitrospinota bacterium
ACGGTTTCGTTTGCGGAGGAAAAACATCAACACGAAATGCTCGAGACAAAAAGTGAAGCCCTTTCCCTTCCGCCCGACCTGAAACCTGTTCTTTTAAAAGAGATGAAAGCTATCAAAAATGGAATGGAAAAAATGATCGGCGAAATGGCCTTTGGAAACTACGATAATGTAGCGGAAATAGCGGGAAAAATTGAAAAGAGCTTTATCCTGAAACAGAAGCTTTCAAACGAACAGTTAAAAAAGTTGCATGGATTGTTACCGCCGGGGTTTCGGGAATTGGACGCTAAGTTTCATAAAAACGCAGGGATGCTCTCCCATGTGGCGAAAGCTGGCCATATCGACCTGGTTTCTTTTTACTACTACAAGCTCCTGGAAGGGTGTCAGGAGTGCCATGGTAAATATGCGCGAAAGCGTTTTCACGGCTTTAAAGGGGAGAGCGCTCATAGTCATGATGAAGAACATTAAAACAGGATCAGCGCGTTATTTTAATAATACCCCGGTCTTATTTTCTCCCACATTTTTATATATTTACAGAACACATGGTAGGAGGAGAGCGCCGAAACGATAAACCCGGGAGCGCCGTCCAGAAAACCAAGGTTGAGAAAGTACATTTTCATAAAAGTGGCCGGTGGCCTTAGCGCAATGGAGAACCACACACTCTTTTTACCTTTCGCAAGCTTTTCATCGGCGCCTATTTCTGTAAAATTTTGTATTGTGTTGATATGGTCTGATATATCATCAAATGAAAGATGGTAAATATCTCCTTTCAGGTTTTCGCATTTACCTTTTATAAAAACTTTGTCGTGCGGATTCTCACCGCCCCAACGCCCTTTACCACGCTTAAAAAGACGCATTTTTCTAGCCGGATACCATCCGCAATGGAGAATCCATCGGTTAATGTAATAAGCGCGGCGAGGTATGTCGTATCCATCGGCTTTAGGGTTTTGCAGCGCTTTCAGAATTTCATCGCGCAGTTGCGCAGACACCCGCTCGTCGGCGTCGAGGTTTAAAACCCAGTCGCCGGTAACATTTTGCAAAGCGAAATTCTTCTGCTCGATATATCCATCCCATTTATGATAGATAACCTTTCCCCCTTTGGCTTTTGCGATCTCCACGGTCCGGTCGTCAGAGCCGCTATCGACAACTACAATTTCATCGACGAACGAAAGACTGTCAAGACAGTCAGCGATTTTATCCTCTTCGTTTTTCGTAACGACCGTGGCGGATAGCTTGATTTTGGACATCCGGCTTATTCGGCAAGTTTTACAGCTTCGTCAATAAGCATTATGGGGATATCGCCTTTTATCTCATACTTAAGTTTGCAGGCGCGACAGATCAAACCGTCCTCTTTTTCCGTCAGCTCAAGATCCCCTTTACATTTGGGACACGCCAATATCTCTAAAAGCTTTTTATCTATACTCATGATAAAATCCCTGTCCAACTCTTTAAATATAAAAGATTATAATAGTTTTATGGAGCCTTTTACAAAGCGGCCCTGTAAACAGTATCAAATGTTACATCATGCTTTTCCGCGGCCTTCCGGACAGACTCGAACTCCGGCGCCGCCTTCACTTCCCCGCCAGGTAAATAGGCCACTTTCACTTCTATCAAGCCATATTTCGTTTTCACCTTTTTTATCTCTCGTGTCAGGCTAACGCGGCCGACCTCGTAACGCCTGATGCCGAGCGTTGAAGTATGTTTGAAAATAATCCGTTCCATTTCCCCGGCCATTGAATTGTCGCACAACACTTTTAGCGTCATACCAGCCCTGCCCTTTTTCATATGTATCGGAGTTATGGTCACATCCAAAGCCTTTTGATCGAAAAGCATTTTCGACACAAGTGAAAGCGCCTGCGGGTTCATATCGTCGATATTCGTCGCAAGCTCAATCAGGCGCTCTTCAATATATTGACTACTTTCCGCTCCAATAAACATCCGTAAAATATTAGGCCTGTTGTCAAAATCATATCCGCCAGCGCCATTACCAATAGATGAGCAGGTCATCAGCGGCTGAGGGATGAATCTGCTGGACATTGTTTTTAAAATCGCCGCTCCCGTAGGAGTGGTAAGTTCTTTCACCGGCCCTTCGGCATAGCTGGGAATGTCTTGCAGTAAAACAGCTGTCGCAGGAGCAGGGATAGGCAACACGCCGTGTTCCGTTTTCACCACCCCTGAGCCGACGTTGATAAACGACGCCGTAACCTCCCCTATCCCAAGCTCTATAAAACCTATGGCTGCGCCAACTATGTCTACAATGGAGTCTACCGCGCCGACCTCGTGAAAATGAACTTTTGCGAGAGGAACATCATGAACCCGCGCTTCAGCTTCGGCCAGGGTTTTGAATATCGCAAGAGACCTTTTTTTTGCTTCAGGCTCAATGGAACTGTTTTTTATCAATTTAACTATATCCGGATAACGCCGGTGGTTATTATCACAATCACGCGCAAGCCGCACATGGACCTTTGTCGCCGATATCCCGCATTTCATTACCTTCTTTGCGGACAAGGTGTATCCATCCACACCGAGTTTTTTTAACTCACGCCGGAGTTTTGCAATGGATAGTCCCGCATCGACCATGGCGCCGAGAATCATGTCTCCGCTCACACCGCTAAAACAGTCGAAATAGGCGAGTCTCATTTTGTTTCGCTATCCGACAAGCTGTTTATCTTATGCGCCAAAGCTCCGGCGCCAAAACCGTTGTCTATATTTACAACAGCGACCCCGGCCGAACAGGAGTTGAGCATCGCAAGAAGCGCGGAGACTCCCCCGAATGCGGCTCCATAGCCTACCGACGTGGGAACGCCTACGACCGGACACGACACGAGCCCGCCCACCACCGACGCCAGCGCCCCATCCATCCCGGCCACAACCACGATAACGCGCGCTTTTTGTAATTTGTCCGAATGTTCAAACAGCCGGTGTATCCCGGCCACGCCAACATCATAGACAGTCGTAACTTTGGAGCCCATGATCTTAGCCGTAACAACCGCCTCCTCTGCGACTCCAACATCAGACGTGCCGGCCGAAACAACAAGAACGTATCCTGTGCGTTTCCCCTTTTTCGGCTCTATGGTAATGGCGCGTGAACGTTCATGGTACACGGCGCTTTTTGCGAACCTTTTCACTTTCGCGTGGATCAATTTCGAAGAGCGTGTCGCCAGAACAGGATGTTTTGCCGCGACCATTTTTTTTATTATGGCCACAGTTTCGGTCTCCGTCTTCCCCTCGCAATAGACGACTTCCGGGAAACCCTGCCTTAACGAGCGGTGGTGGTCTATGTTGGCGAACCCAAGGTTTTCTGTCGGGTAAGCTTTCAGTTTTTCCATCGCCTTTTGCGGCGTAAGCTTCCCTTCATGAAGAGCTTTGAGTATTTTTTCAAATTCACGTTTCGGCATTTTAGAATCAGAACTCCTCTTTCAACGACCTTGCCATCAGGTCTTTTACCGCTTTATGAGGGTCTTTATTTTCATGTACAACTTTATAGACTTCGGAAGTTATCGGCATGTCCACACCATGTTTTTCCGCCAGTCTATGGACAGAAAGCGACGTCGCCACACCTTCCGCCACGGCTGTCATCGAGTTTAAAATATCCTCTATTTTCTCACCTTTGCCCAGCCTCAACCCTACGGTGCGGTTGCGGGAAAGGTCTCCACCACAGGTCAACACAAGATCGCCGATTCCGGAAAGACCGGCAAAGGTTTTAAAATCCGCTCCCATAGCCTCACCGAGCCTAATCATCTCCGCAAGGCCACGTGTTATTACCGCAGCCCTCGTGTTATGCCCCAGCCCAAGCCCGTCCGCTGTTCCCGCCGCGATGGCAAGCACGTTTTTAACCGCGCCTCCTATCTCCACACCGATAACATCATCATGCGCGTAAAGCCTGAAATATGGAGCGGAGAGAACCTGTTGAACAAGCTTGGCCGCGGCGCCATCTTTGGAAGCTATCGTCGCGGCGGTGGGAACTTCTTTAACCAGCTCCCTGGCAAAGGTCGGACCGGAGAGGCAGCATAGCCGTCGCGAGATATTTTGCGGCATGGTCTCCTCAATCATTTCCACGGGCATTGCAAGGGTTCCGTTTTCTATCCCCTTGGCCGCCGAAACGATCACCGCGTCCTTTGGAATAACCTTGGCTAGCTGCGCTAATATTCCGCGCATAAACTGGGATGGAACCACTACGATGACCAGGCCGCATTCTTTCACCGCTTCAGCCATGTCGCTTGTCGCCCGTAGGTTTTCCGGCAACATGATCCCATCAAGGTAAACAGAATTTTCCCTTGAAGAGTTTATGGCCTCCACGACCTCTTTTTCAAAAGCCCATATGGTCGTGGAAACCCCGTTTTTCGCAAGGGACCATGCGATGGCCGTGCCCCACGCTCCCGCCCCTATAACTGCGACGGACTTTTTGACGCCCATTCAATATCACCGTAAATATTAATCAGCTTATTATAACCACTCACAAATTCATTGAATTTATTAGCAATTCAATTTGACCAAGATAACATTAAATACGCCCAATATTATCGCATAAGCGCATAACGGAGGCTAAGCGCGCCAGGTTCTTGTTTTTAAATAGAGCCGACAATTCTGGCGTGACATATTCGGCAGGGTATAATATTAAACACAGAAATATAAAAACCTTCAGGATCGGTCCGGATGAAAATCATCACAACGCACCTGCATGCCGACTTCGATTGCGTCGCATCGATGATGGCGGCGAAAAAACTGTACCCGGACGCCGAGCTTGTTTTCCCGGGGTCGCAGGAGAAAAACGTGCGTGATTTCCTTTCGGAAACCGAATATCCATTGCAATATCGCCGCCTGAAAGGACTGGACTTGGGCAAAATAGAGCAGGTTATTGTGGTGGACGCGTCCACACGGGAACGAGTGGGAATGTTTTCAGAGCTTGCCGATAATAAAAATGTCCGTTTTCATCTATACGACCACCATCCTTTGTCCAAAGTCGACATTCCGTTTGAATCCGCCGAGATAAGGGAACGTGGCTCCACCGCAAGCATATTTGTGGAGCTTTTCCGGGAACGGGGAATAGACATTTCACCGCAGGAGGCCACGTTGATGACGTTAGGAATTTATGAAGACACAGGCTCCTTGACATTCTCCTCCACAAGTCCGGAGGATTATGAAGCCGCGGCATGGCTCCTGAAGCGCGGCGCCGATCTCAATGTCATATCACGCTACATCAGCAGAGAGCTTAGCGCCGCTCAGGTGGACATGCTCAACATGCTTTTAAAGAGCCTGGAATTCAGGAATATTGAAGGGGTAAAAGTGGCGTTGGCCACCGCTTCAAGACCAAGATATCTGGGTGATATCGCCATGCTGGCGCATAAGATCATGGATATTGAAAATATATACGTCCTGTTTATCCTCGTCAGGATGGAAAACCGCATACACCTTGTGGCAAGAAGCAGGATTGAAAGCGTGAACGTAGCGGAAGTGGCTGAACAATTTGGTGGTGGTGGGCATCCCACAGCGGCGTCCGCAACCATCAAAAATCTCACTATGCCGCAAACCGTAGACAAATTTTGGGAAGCTGCGACCAAAGCCGTGGAACCTGCCCCCGTGGCAAGCGATATGATGGTTGAGCATGTGATAACCGTAAATATCGACTCCACCATAAATGAAGCGGAAGCGCTTCTGACACGGTTTGACATTAACGGGATGCCGGTGGTAAACGAAGGGCGTCCGGTGGGTCTTATAATGAGACAGATTGTTGAAAAGGCGATTTTTCATGGTATGGCGGAAAACAAGGTGGGTGACTTTATGATAAGCGAATACGCCACCGTCAACCCGGACACTAAAGCTTCCGTTCTGGAAAGCATAATGCTTGAACACAGGCAAAAGCTGGCTCCGGTTGTGGGGAAAAATACTGGCAAGTTGCTTGGGCTTATAACACGCGGCATGGTTCTTCAAAAACTCTACAAGGACAGCTTGAAAAAGCCTGTCGCGCAGATAAAACATGAGCGGGGCCTACGAGCTCCGATCACTAAAAACATGGATGACATGATGCGTAAAAGGCTTCCTGAGTCCATTATTAAACTTTTCAACATTGTGACCGATGTCGCCAATAAAAACGGATACCCTGTGTATGTAGTCGGTGGTTTCGTACGCGACCTGCTGCTCAATATCCCGAACATGGATGTGGATATAGTGGTGGAGGGAGATGGAATAGATTTCGCTCACAAGCTGACCGCGCGGCTTGGGGGGTATGCTCAAACGCATGAAAAGTTTAAAACCGCCGTGGTTGTGTTGCCGGACGGGTCGAAGGTCGATGTGGCGACGGCCCGTATCGAATATTACGCGCATCCGGCCGCTTTGCCGACTGTTGAGATGAGCGCCATCCGCCATGACCTTTACCGTCGTGATTTTTCAATCAACGCTATGGCGATTAGGCTAAACGGTTCTCGGCCAAACACTTTGCTCGACTTTTTTGGCGGGCAAGAGGACATCAAGTCCCGTTCAATCAGGGTTCTGCACAACTTGAGTTTTGTAGAAGACCCTACAAGGGCGTTTCGAGCCGTCCGGTTTGAAAGCAGGTTCGGCTTCTCTTTGGGAAAACAGACCTTGGCCTTATTGGGAACAGCTGTGAGATCGCAGATGTTCAATCGCCTTTCCAGCAGCAGGCTTTTTGCCGAGCTTAAACTTATTTTTAAAGAAAAAAGACCGGCCCGGTCATTGGCTAGGATGAAAGAGCTTGATCTTCTCCGTTTCATACATCCCGCGATGGATTTTAACGACTCGAACGCAAATGTGATGGACAGGGCCGAAAGTCTTATCGCATGGTACGAGCTTACCTTTCCAGGAGCCAAACTGGACGCGTGGCTTATCAGAATGCTTGCGGCTATAACCAACCTTACGGACAAGCAGGTGATGGAAATAGGGGTGGACTCGCCATCAATAAGAAAAACCGTTGATGTGATTCTTGAATGCCAAAGCTATACGACCAAGGCTTTAAAAGAGCTTGCAAAATCGAACGAGACAATGGCCCCTTCAAAAATATATGAGCTTTTAAAGCCAATGAAAACTGAAGCGGCGCTATATATGGCCTCAGCCTCTGAAAATGAAGAGGCGCAACAGGTAGTGACGAAGTTCCTCGCCAAGCTTAATAACGTGGAACCGCTACTTTCAGGAAAAGACCTCGTTGATATAGGAATACCTCCATCCGCAAAGATAGGAGAGATATTAAAATTGGTGTTCGCCGCCCAGCTTGACAATGGACTTAAAACAAAAAAAGAAGCCCTGGAATTGGCCAAAACAGTGGCGGGGAAAAAGCGACAAAAAATGGTTTAACTTTTTTTGACAGTGTGGCGATTTAACAGCTTTGCTTCAGATCGTCCGTTTGATCCGTTTTCTTCGAAAACACTTTCCTCATAGCTCATCATAATAAGACCGTCTTTGAATTGGCCTATCACAGGCTCAGGATTCATGCCGAGGGCCTCTTGTAAAATCATTGTAAAAAAGTCGGACCCGGCGGCTACTGTAAGCTGAATGGCTCCGGAAAACCGCGGATTGATTTCGAAAAATGTTATTTTACCTTTATCAATTTTACATTGAAGGTTCACAGGTCCTATTACGCCAAGCTTTTCGCATATGGTTTTGCTTATGGAAATAAGCTCTTCATTGCGGTATGTCTTGCCACGGTCACATACTCCGGAACGAATTACGATTCGCTCGCGCGGTGTCACGGCAAGTATCCTGCCGTCCAGGCCAGCAAGAACATCCACCGTATATTCTTTACCGTGGAGGTATCGCTGAATTACGGGAGTTTTTATGTAGTCAACAAAAAAACGAAGCTCTGTTTCATTACGTACAGGATACACGCCGACAGACCCTCTGCCAAATCTTGGCTTGATAAACAGCGGGTATTTTATTGAGCCGTAGTCGATCTGTTTTGGTAAAAACGTTTGTGCGAAAGGAAAGGTGTTTTCACGGAAAAACCTCTCCGTGAGATATTTATCGTTGCATATCTCGCCAACATTCCTATCTGAAACAAGGGCTATCGCGCCGATAGCTTCAAAATCCTTTTTATAACCCCCGAACAAAGTAAGCTCTTCATCTATAGTCGGAATCAGTAACCTGATTTTTTCCTTTTTGCAGATATCGAGGATGGTTGGGATATAATCCTTTGCTCCGGATAGGGGAACAATATGTGATTTGTCACAGAATCGTAAGCCAGGGGACATTTTATCGGTATCGGTAACCTGAACAGAACCACTAAGCCGTAGTTCACTTATAGCCCGGGAAAAACCGCGTATCATGGCGACCCTGCGGGAAGCGGCCGTGATAAGAATGTTAATTTCGTTATCCATAAAATTTATCGGTAAACTTTTTTTGCGTCGTAAAAGGGCTTTTCACAAAAATTCGATCCCAATAATAACTAACTTCATTGTGGAAAATAGTATCGAAAGGCATTATAAGTGTAATTTAGATTCACTGAAACTTATTTTATTTTCATTTGGTAATATTTTACAGACTACTATAATGTGCCTCGCATTCTCCAGCAAAAAGTTAAAGTGGAAATACCCATAATGATTTTATCGGCCAACACGGATAACACTTTAAACATCAAGCGTTATGCATGACCATGCAATTTTTATATAAACATAAGTTTGTATTTATGTTAAACATTTGGAAAAACTTCGGTTATAATGTGAGAGGAAAAAAGAGTTTATGTCGAACCTTGTATATCAAAAAGTCGGTGTATTCATCGACGCGGAAAATATAGAGCTTTCAGGATACAATATCTTCGGGGGCAGGACTAACTATGCCCTGTTGATCGAAGATATCGGCGGGCGTGAAATAACACGGATTATTTATTACAAACCCATTCATAAAAATATAAGCGAAGATTTTCGCCGGTTTTGGGTTAATCTTGGCGGCGAGATAAAACAGCCGATTAAAAACGCCGACGCCTGGCTTACGATCGACGCTGTAACCTTATCTGAAAAGCTGGATGTGGTTGTTTTGGTTGGTGGAGATAAAGATTATTTGCCTTTAATCTGGTATCTGAAAAACAGGGGATGCAAAGTCGAAGTCTGGTCGTACCCGGAAACTTCTTCTGAAATGATCAAGGAAGCGGCGGATCTTTTTGTGCCATTGAATGATCGTTTTATGATTCAAGAGAAGCAGAAACAAGGCTCACGAGGAAAAGGTAATTAGAAAGACCTTGACTTAATTTGATAAAATAGATATAAACGCTCAAAATCAGTTCGCGATTTTCACAAGATGGGGTTTAATCCGTTAAGGCTGAAAATAAGGTCGCTTTGCGGGTAAATGATCGTAGATAGTTAATAATTGAATATGAAAAAAAATAAATTTTCCGGGTTTTTTGCGAAGAAATATACCTTTATCTTCATACCGGATCTTACGGGCAAGCTGAAAAGGTATTCCCTTCCAAAAAATCTTATTATCGGCGCGCTCGGATTTTTTATGATTTCCGTTGTCGCTTTCAGCGTTCTAGCGTTTAATATTTTCCAGAAAAGCGCAGGGCTTAGCGAACTTGACGAGCTTCGCTCATCCACAATAAACCAGAAGCTTGAAATTCAACAGTTCAGCAAGAAACTGAACCAGATGGAAGCGCAACTGGCCAGGTTGGAAAAGTTCGACCGCAAGTTGCGCGTTATCACAGCCCTGGAGAAGCAAACCCCGGCGACCGTTGAGCTTGGCACGGGTGGACCGAGCAACGATTCAATAAAGGATTTTTCTTCGGCCTCAAAAAAGTATACGCAATCACTTATGGGCACGCTTGACAGCGACCTTGAGAGAATAAAAAGCCAGGCGGAAGCGCAGGAAGTCAGTTTTTTCGAGTTGGACGAATTTTTCAAGGAACAGTCCTCTTTGCTGTCGCACACTCCATCGATATGGCCTGTTCGCGGCTGGGTCACTTCCACTTTTGGCTATCGCAGGTCGCCGTTTACCGGCCTTAGGGAAATGCACGAAGGTATGGACGTGGCCACCCAGTTGAAAGCTCCTGTAATCGCCCCCGCCAACGGAATAGTTGTCCGCGTTGGATATGACCGTGGATATGGAAATCTGGTTGAAATCGACCATGGATACGGCGTGGTCAGCCGTTTCGGACACAACTCTAAAAACCTTGTTAAAGTTGGCCAAAGGGTGAAGCGTGGTGATATGATTGCTCTTGTCGGCAGCACCGGCAGGTCCACCGGCCCTCACCTCCATTATGAAGTGCTACTTAACGGCGTACCGGTAAACCCGTATCGTTATATTCTGGAAGAGTAAAAAGCCGTCGCTTTTGATGTTGGCAATGATATCGATACTCAACATTCAGGCTTCGGCCGGGATCCATGATAGAGCTTAATCTCCCGAACAAAATAACGCTTCTGCGAATTTTCCTTACCCCCCTTATAATTGTTTTCCTGATTTCACCATCTATGTGGTCCTGTTTCATTGCGGCTGTAATATTCACTCTGGCCGCGATAAGCGATTGGCTGGACGGGCATCTTGCGCGGGTGACAAATCAGGTGACAGTGCTAGGCAAGCTCCTGGACCCTATCGCCGACAAGCTTCTTGTACTGGCGGCGCTGGTGCCACTTGTTGAGCTAGACCGTGTTTCCGCCTGGATAGTGGTTGTAATAATTGGACGCGAGGTGGCTGTCTCAGGCTTGAGGATGATCGCTTCGGCGCAAGGGATATATATAGAGGCCAGCCCTTTTGGTAAATACAAGATGGTAGCCGAAA
Source organism: uncultured Nitrospinota bacterium (assembly GCA_964395915.1). GTDB lineage: Bacteria > Nitrospinota_A > UBA7883 > UBA7883 > JAJRTC01 > CAYNDB01. The sequence goes on from CAYNDB010000029.1 coordinate 11,875, forward strand.
TAGTCGCCATACTTTTTCTTATTCTCGATTTCAACATCCTGTTCCACTACCTCGGGCAAATCGGTATTGTAACCGCCATGATCATTTCAATAGGCTCGGCAATCGATTATTTTAGCCAGTTTTGGGGCAAGCTTGACCTTAAGGACGTAAGCTGACACAAGCCGAACGCTATCCATTGAGAAGTGAACGAGCAAAAGGATATGACCTGTGACCTTCACTCCCAGACAAAGCGGACAGGTTTTCCAGGGTTGTCTATCTTGACGATGTCATATGGCAAGTCAGGCCCCTCAACGGTTTTAATCCCCTCCGGCGGACTTGCCTCCCTTATGTAAACCTCCAGCGCGTCTTTCTTATGAATAGCCTTTTCAACACCTATCATATATCCCTTCACCGGTTTTTCTCCTGCGAACACTGCGATAAGCGTTTTTTTCTCCCAGTTGAATTTTGGCGAGGCGGCTTCGGTTAAACCAATATCGGACAGCAACCTTTCATATTTTTCCTGACTGTTGATGACCCTGCCCTCTCTCTCTTTTATTCCCGAAGGCTCCGCGCCAGGTAAGCTTACAGGGTAAATCCTGGCCATCAACCCTGCCGGCGTGAAATCAAGAGTCTCTTTAACCCGATAGTATTCTGATGGGGTATTTTTTACTATGTCCATCACCGCCGCTTCCAGACAAGCTTCAACCGCCTGTTCCACACTGGTTCCGACGAACCCGCCCAGCGCTACGGGAGTGCGTGACCATCCGCCGCCGACGGCTCCCACAATGCCGCCACCCCATTGTTCAGCCGCTCCTTCGACAGTGGTAACAGCCACAACCCGCCCTGTGGCCGCATCGACTATTTTTATGTCCATCGCAATATACGAGTCCTTATAGGTCAGAGCTCCGATAGGAGCGTCTTTATTTTTGGCGGCGATGGCGATGGAAGCTCCCAGGGTCAACGCTCCCACAAATAAACCGCCGATACCGAGATGATCCGGCTCAAACGCGGTAATAGCGCCAAACACCAGAAGCTCCGCCCCTTCAAGCTCCCCGATTTTTGTGGCCGTCTTCTCGGATATCCGTCCGGAGGCGGCGAAGTCCTGCTCGTTTACGACATCGTTCAAGTCTTCGCGGTCGAGAAGGATATACCTGTTGGTGCGAAACAGGGCTGTAACGAGCATGTCCGACATGCCGGTCCCCAAAACTGGCCCCGCCTTGGAGGTTTTATCGATAAACCTAGCCACCGCAAGGCGAGCTTTTGGCCCGTTGTACGGCAGCGCCATGGCCTCACCCATGGTGGGTCCGCCTCCACGCACAGTGGCTTGGGTTCCGGTGGCGCACGCAGATAACAACGTCGTGGCCGTTAGAAGCGCAACTGTCGCATTAAAACCGTTTATTCTCATTTGTTTTAATTTTGACGGACTAAAGGCCCGGATTCAACATATAAGCGGCGATAGCGGAGCTTCCCCTCTTTACCCGCCTATACGCCCTGCCGCTTGATCTCAGTGCCGATACCCTGGTCTGTGAATATTTCCAGAAGAACGGAGTGTTTGACCCGACCGTCGATTATGTGAGTTTTCTTAACACCGGAGTCCAGAGCGGTAAAACAAGCTTCAACCTTTGGAAGCATGCCACCTTTTATTACACCATCCGCAATCAGTTCCTTGGCCTCATCCTCCGTCAAGGTAGAGATAAGGTTACCGGAGCTATCCAGAATTCCAGCCTCGTCGGTCAGTAATACGAGCTTGGACGCCTTTAGCGCCCCTGCGATCGAGCCGGCCACAAAATCCGCGTTGATATTGTACGTTTCCCCTTTAGCCCCATATCCGACAGGAGCGATGACAGGAATAAACCCGCTAGCCTCCAGCGACCGCAATACAGATACATCCACTGAAGACACTTTTCCTACCATGCCGATATCTATAATCTCAGGGCGGTTAAGCGCAGGGTCTTTTTTCTCAATAAAAAGCTTCTCGGCGCATATAAGACCGCCGTCCTTGCCAGATAACCCCACGGCCCTGCCGCCATGGGCGTTTATCAACGATACGATCTCCTTGTTCACTTTGCCGACCAGAACCATCTCCACTATATTGATCGTCTCTTTATCGGTCACACGCATACCGTCAATAAAACGGCTCTCCAGACCCATCTTTTTTAATGTATCGCCGATCTGCGGACCTCCGCCATGCGCTACCACAGGATTTATCCCGATATGCTTTAAAAGAGATATATCCCTGGCGAACTCACTCTTCAGCTCATCGTCCACCATAGCGGACCCGCCATATTTAACGACAACTGTTTTACCCTTGAACGAGCGCATATACGGCAGCGCTTCGACAAGAGATTCCGCCTTGTCAACAAGTTCGCCTAGCGTCGTATTTTCTTTCATCATTATTCGAAAAACCTTTAATGACCTAATACAATAATTAGTAATTAACGGAAATGATTCTATTGATATTCATGGAACTATAGAAAAGGAAGTTGAAATCGGCAAACGCCGTGCCGCTAATTGTCCGACTTTATCTGTTCGATTGTCTGACGTACCATGTCTTCCGCCATGTTCAACGTCAATTCCGTCGCCACGTTTCTCAACATTTCCATAATCTGCGGTTTCATGTCGGAAATGGCGGATTCTATAGCGTTTTTTATAAGAGGTTCCATTTTCTCATCCGTAATTTTGCCCAGAATCGCGTTGTTAACCGTTTCCTGCAAAACATCGTTGAAAGGCCCGCTTTCCACTTCTTTTAACACAAGGTCGACCAGTGTTTCCAGCTTGGCGTCGACTTTTTCAAGCGACTCCACCTCTACAGTATCGACAGGCTCGGCAATATAGTCGGCAAAGACGTCGTCCATATCATCCTCAGGCTCCATTTCCTCCAATTCCGCCAATTCCCTGCGAGTTTCCTCTAGCAGTTTCTCTTCCTGAGGTTCCGCCTCCTGAAGAAAATTTTCTTCAGGCTCGGCTTTATTATCATTTACCGGGGACACGCCAGCGATAGCGGTATAAACCGATTCGTTTATATCATTAAGGCCAGGATCCTCGGCCATGCTTTCGGTTTCTATATTGGCTTCCGCCGGATAAACAGGGGATTTGCTATCTTCGAAGTCTTCTTCACTTATCAGGTCTTCAGCGCTTACAACCAAAGCTTCCTCCCCGGATAATACTTCAACTTCAAACTCATCATCATCGTCTATATCACTTTCCAGAATCTCCTCGGCTTTAAGATCAAGAGTTTCTGTATCGGGAGTCCCTCCTCCTCCCTCTGTGGAATCGAGAATTTCCGTGTCCTCGATTCCAAGGTCCAAACCTTCCATAATATAGTCCAGCGGAACGTCAAAATCGTCAAAGGTATCCTCGTCTTTTATCTCACCCTTTTCAATCGGTGGCTGTAAAAGAGCTTTTTTGACCATGTTCACCATTTCTTCAGACCGAAACGGTTTTTCAAAACGACCGGCCGCGCCAACCTCAACAGACCTTTTATGGTCGAATTCGTCTAACGCGCTGGATAAAAGGAATACGGGAATTGAGGAGATATCGTCACTGTCTTTTATTTTACGGCAAAGGTCGAAACCGTTCATTTCCGGCATATTAACATCCGCAATAACAATATCCGGCTTAAGCTCGCAGGCCTTTTCGAAGGCGGCTTTACCATCTCCGGCCACCACCACCTCTATATCCTCGTTCTCGAAAGCAAGCTCAAAGACTTTTTGTATTGTCGCGCTGTCGTCAGCGATCAGCGCTCGCGCTTTACTCATGTATCTATTATAGTATCAAGATGTTAATTTATATTTGGAAAGTATTACTAAAAAACGCCTCACGCCTTATTTATAGATAATTGCAGTCAAGCTAACATAAGCGCTGAAAAGCTGTCAAACTATCTGTAATTATAAGTATTTTTTAGTCGCGAATTTCGGAGGAAGATGAACGTGTCCGGTGGCGCGGCTGGACTTCAAATCCAGGTGGGGGCTTAATTTGTCCCCGGAGGGTTCGACTCCCTTCATCTTCCGCCAATTTCAAGGGTTCCTTGCCGTCCCTCTATTTTGTAAAATAATACGCTACGATAAGCCCGATTGTACAACAGGCCACAACAATTGACACAATCCATATATCTGTTGTTTCCATCAAAAGTTTCCTTCGCATAAAAACATCTACTACATAATTCTATCATCTAACCTCCCTGTTAGCCTCTTAGAACTACAACTGTCACCCCGTCTCCACCCATATTAAGCTCCTCTGTGGCAAAGCTTTCCACATATGGCGAATTTACCAGATATTCTCGCACAGCGGAGCGGAGCGTTCCTGTTCCCTTGCCATGAATTATTCGGATTTGTTCAACATCGCTTTTAATCGCGTCATCCAAAAACTTTACGAGCCGCTCAATACCTTCTTCAACCCGAACACCACGAATATCAAGATTGAGGTTTTCATCTTGATGTTTTTTTTGTCCTTTTTGGGCGAACATATACGCTGCCGAAACGTTTTTCGAACGATCGGCGCCCTTTTTTACCCCGACAACATCATCTACATTAGCCGTAACACGCATAGAGCCAAAAGCCACTTCCACTCTCCCATCCGCCGGATTAGACTCAAGCCTGCCGCTTCTTTCAAGCGAAACGACATAGACTTCATCACCCGCTTTCAGCTCATTTTTTGCAATTCTTCCTTTAGGAGCCGCCGCCCAACGTGTTTCATTCGCCATTTTCTCCACTTCTTCGCGGATAACCTTAAGAGCCGCTTTATCTTTGGAGGAGGCTTGAGCTTTTTCCACCATTTCGGATATGGCTCTTCTTGCGTTCGCCAAATCTGTGGCAAGTTTGCGTTTCACGGTTTTACCCAGTTCTTTTTCGCGTTCGACAATTCTGTCATGAGCAAGCCGTGTTTCTTCTTCCAGTCGTTTTACCTCCGCGATAGTTTTCCCGGCTTCCATGCGATCTCTTTCAATCCGTATTTTCTGGTCCCGCAATTCATTTAACGCGGTTTCAATCCGTTCGTCCCCGCCGGTAAGACGGCTTTGCGCGGAAGTGATTATACTTTTTTCAAGCCCCAGCCTTTCGGCAACGGCCAGCGCCGAGGAAGAGCCGGGCGCGCCATCCACTATCCTGTAGGTTGGCCTCGCCGCAAGATCGTCAAACTCCATCGACACGTTATGATAATAAGGTTGCGATTGGGCCAGGATCTTGAGATCGCCATAATGAGTCGTGACTATTACATCAGCTCCGGCTAAGACCAAATAGTCCAGCGTCGCCACCGCAAGCGCGCTCCCTTCTTTTGGATCGGTGCTGACCATAAGCTCGTCGACCAATACAAGCGAGCCATAACCCGCATTCCTCGTAATCTCGTTAATCGCCTTAATGTGAGCTGAAAATGTGGAAAGATCGTCGGTTATGGACTGACTGTCACCGATATCCGCATATATATGTTTGTAAAACGGAAAGCGCGACCCCTCTTCGGCGGTGATAAACAGCCCCATCCGCGCCATGATGGAAAGCAGTCCTACAGTTTTCAGAGATACGGTTTTGCCCCCGGCGTTCGGCCCGGAAATGACCAGAGCCTTCGCCCCCTGCCGGATGGATATGTTGTTTCGCACAACCTTTTTGCCTTCAAGAAGCATCAGCGGGTTCGCGACGTTTTTCAGGTCCACTCTTTCCCCAAAAACAGGACGGGAACATGAAAGATCCATCGCAAGCCTTGCTTTAGACGCTATAACATCCAGCCGGGTAATTGAATCGTGTATCAACTCAATGATCTCCGTCTCTTCGACAATCATCATCGTTATGTCATGCAGGAGTCTTTTTATCTCGTGGTCAAGCTCCATCTCCGCCGTTTTAAGCCTGTTGTTCATCTCCACGAGAGCTTTAGGCTCTATAAAAAATGTCTGGCCGGAATTGGAGGAATCGTGGACAATCCCATCGATGTGGGATTTATGTTCCGCCCTGATCGGCAATACGAACCTGTCCTCTCTTAAAGTGACGTATTCGTCCTGCAACATCGGGGATATCCCCTTGTCTTTCAAAAGGTTTTGCGCTTTCTCGCCGATAGCGTGTTTCAGCGACCGCGCCGCCTTGTAAAGCCTTTCGATTTCGGGCGTGGCGTCGGAGCGGACGCTTCCTTCCTCGTCTATCGCCTCGTCGATAAGGTCTGCAAGGCCATGGACCGATGGCAGTGGAACTGATAGAGGGTGATCTTCTCCCACCTCCTCTATGCTGAAAAGGTTATGCAGATTCTCAGAGTTTCGAAGCAACGGTGTAAAAGCTCTGATCTCCGCTCCTGTAAGGGCCTGATATTTCCTCGCTTTCACCAGAAGACCAAGCGGGTTTTCGCATGGCTCTATATCAAAATCAGGGCGAGCGCTCATAAGCTCAATCATCGCGGCGGTTATATCAAGCGCGCGCTCGGCCTCTTCGAGCGTAGCCAAAGGTTTGATATCGCCTATCGCGATTTTTCCCGCCGCCGTATTTGCGCGAGCGGTTAGCTCCGAAACAACTTTATCAAGCCCCAGCGCTTCGTAAGTGCGGACAATATCAGGCATCTTCGTCGCTCTGCTCTCTATCTTTTTCACGGGTTGCCTTTCTAGTCTCCATTCTTTTACGCAAGGCTTCTTCTCTTTGCCTGTTCTCCCCCCAGGTAAACCAGTTTATCCACCTGGTCAGAAGCGCCGCCCCGATGATTCCGACAACCAATATTATCGGTATTACGTACTGTTCCATATCCAAATGACCTTCTAATTTATATACGCCTGCATATCCCGCTCTCCGGCCTCTTTGGCTCCCTTATGAGATACAGCTTTCCATTATCCACCATAGCCTCAGCCGGCGTAGGATGAGATAGAAAATAGACCATCCCCGCTGTATAACCGTATGCGCCAGAATTAAATACGCCTATAAGATCGCCAATTTCAGGCTTCGGCAGTTTCAACTCGCGGGAAAACTGGTCGGAAGAAGCGCACAACGGACCTGCGACCGTGACGTTTGCAGTCTTGCGCCGGTTCATTTTATTCAAGATAGCGGTAGGATAGCTTTTGTTCAACACGATCGGTATCAGCGCATGATGGATGCCGCCATCGGTCATAACAAATGTTTTTCCTCTCGATACTTTTATATCGGTTACGGTGGAAATATACACCCCTGAAGGCCCGACGAGGTATCTGCCAGGCTCAAGCAGGAACTTTGTATTCCTGCAATATTTCGATTCTTGAACAATATTTTTGATTTTCGCAAATGCCTGACCGAGAGCTTTGACATTCAGCTCTTGCTCATTTTCCTTGAACGGGATACCCAGTCCTCCGCCAAAGTTTAAAGTCGCAATATCCATCTTTAAACTTTCTGAAAGCTTTACAGCCCATCGGGCGAATGTGCGATAGGCCGAGGTTAACGTTTTAGCTTCATTAATTTGCGTGCCGGCAAAACAGTGAAAACCCGTTACCTCCACCCGGCTGTCGTTCATCGCTTTTTCAACCAATGGCCTTATAGCGTCATCGTCTATTCCAAATTTGCGAGGGCCGCCGATCATCACCTCATAGCCGCTATTATCTGTAAAATCAAGATTTACACGGAAAGCGATACGGGCGGGGTTTGCATATTCTCTCCCGCTGCTGGCGCCAGATGCGTTAAGTACACGCTCAAGCTCCGTTTCAGACTCTATATTAATCGACCCTATTTTTTTCTTTACCGCAAGCTCTACCTCTTTTTTAGTTTTACCGGGGCCTGCGAAAATAATTTTATCCGGCTTGAATCCGGCGGAAAGCGCCAGCCTAAGCTCCGCTTCAGAAGCGACCTCCGCGCCAGCTCCCGCCTGGCAAAAAAGTTTCGCCACAGCTTTGTTCGGGTTGGCCTTGATTGAATAGTGAACTGACACTCCACCAGGCAATTCCGATTTGAGGCGTCTGTATTGCCTGCGCATGATTGCGGCGTCATATAAATATAAAGGGGAGCCTGTCTTTGACAATATATCTTTTACACTTGTCCCGCCGACGGAAAGAGTTCCGTCTTTGACAGAAAACAACTCGATGGGATTCACGATGGTATTGCGGCTTTAATTCAACAGGAATAGATCAGATATTATCTTTAATCAACTTGCCAAACTTATTTATACCCGTTCCGCCGCAGGAAGGCAAAAGCAACTTGACGGCTTGCAAGATAACTTCTGTTATGCGTCTATCTTTGTCCCATTGGCGGCCAAAGCCTCGAAAAGCTCCATTTTCATGCTCAACGACCTAGAGAGACGCTTTAAAAACCTCGGCCCCTGCCCCTCGTGAAACCTTGCGCCATTTGAACTTCCAAACCCGACCATTCCAGCAAGCCTGTTGCCACAACGCAACGGCATCAAAGCTTCCGACCTGATTTTGCGGCTCAATCCGTTGGGAAAGAATTCTCCCGCCCCGCTTTTGAGACCGCCGCGAATGACAGGTTCACCCAAACCGCCGAACAACGGAACAAATTTACCAAGCTTGGTAAAAGTAATATTGTCCGACTCCAGGAAAACGCTATTACCGTTTGACTTATACTCCTCAGGATAATGTTCCCTGAACGATGGATCGAGACACACGGTAATAACATCCATGTTAAAAATTCTTCTTCCCTCCGTTAAAAGTGTGTCAAACATCGTCTTTATACTGGTTGAAGCGAATATAAGCTCCTCCATTCCGTCGATGTTGTCCTGCGACTTTTCATTGTCCGCTGAACAAGAAATTACCATCCGCAGGTTTTTACGCAGAAGAGAGTTATGGTGGCGAAGCTGCGAGTTTGCTACCTTCACGGCGCGCGCGGTCATATCCTTATGCATTGTTTCCGTCCTCAGTCTGCGTGTTTGCGGATGAACGTTGGGATTTCGAGATCGTCATCAAAATATGGCTGATCCATTTTGATAGAACGCAAAATTTCTTTCGATCCCATGCTCTCAAGGTTATGATCTGTCCCGGTCTTTGGCAGGCGCTCTGTGATAAGAGAACGTATTTTTTCCTTATTCATAGAGGCTACCCTGGTTCCGTTTCCGCGCGCATCGTTATCCTGATATACGTCCAGCGCGTTTTTGAAACCTGTCGCGATAACGGTGACGCTTACACTTTCACCCATGTTCTCGTCGATAACGGCTCCAAATATGATCTCCGCGTCCGGATCAGCCTCATCGGTGATAAGCGACGCGGCCTCGTTGGCTTCGTGCAACGAAAAGCTTGGCCCGCCAGTGACGTTTATCAGCAGACCTCGGGCGCCTTCTATGCAAGACTCTTCCAGCAGTGGGCTGTTAATCGCGTTGCGCGCCGCCTCAGACGCCCTGTCGTCGCCCGTGCCGATGCCGGCTCCCATAAGCGCCATTCCTTTAGAGCCCATGATCGTCTGCACATCGGCGAAATCGAGGTTAATAAGTCCTGAAACTGTTATAAGCTCGGAAATACCCTTAACAGCGTTGCACAATACATCGTCCGCCACGGCAAACGCTTTTGACAACGGTGTTTTCTTATCCACAAACCCTAGAAGCTGCTGGTTTGGTATTGTAATGACCGTATCAACTGTTTTGCGGAATTCCAGCAAACCCTCATCCGCGTTTCTCATCCTGCGCCTGCCTTCAAAAGCAAACGGCTTTGTCACCACTCCAACTGTTAAAGCACCAAGCTCCTTTGCGATAGAAGCTATCACCGGAGCGGCTCCGGTGCCAGTGCCGCCTCCCATACCTGCGGTGACGAACACCATGTCGGAATCTTTCAACATGTCACGCAACGCTTCAGCGTCTTCCTGCGCCGCGGCGTTTCCAACCTCCGGCTTGCCACCTGCGCCCAAGCCTTTTGTGAGATGTTTACCCATATGCAGCTTTTGTGGAACCGGTGAAGAGCGCAGCGCTTGCGCGTCTGTGTTGGCCACCATAAACTCCACTCCGCTGATACCCTGTTCCAGCATGGTTCTTACGGCGTTGCCGCCGCCGCCGCCCACTCCGATAACCTTGATCTTGGCATCAAAGATCTCTTTGTCCGAACCTTCGGTATAATCGAAAACCACCTGGCCTTCGTCCTGATCCGAGAACACAAAATCTGACATGTCATTCCTCCCTATTTATCTTGAAATTCTAATATCCATAAATCCATATACGTATACGGAGAGCTTTCTAGAAGAACTCCGTCATCCACTCTTTCATTCTGGCCAGTATTTTCTCGAACATGTTGCGCCCTCGCAAAGTTCTGCGTTTGCCTATCATGTGATCGTTCAACCCGTGGTAGACAAGCCCCACCGCAGTGGAATAAAGCGGACTGTCCACAAGGTCTGTAAGCCCGCTGGTTTTACGAGGAGCGGCCCTGCGAACAGGTAAATCGAATATAGCTTCAGCCATCTCCGGCATGCCTGGCATGATCGACGTACCCCCGGTTATCACAAGCCCGGACGCCATCTTGTCCATAAATCCCGCAAGCTCTATCTCTCGTTTTACCAGCATGAATATTTCCGCCACCCGAGGCTCGATGATATCCGCAAGAACGCTGCGCGAAAGCTGTCTAGGCTCCCTTCCGCCCACACCCGGCACCTCAATGGTTTCATTGTCGGAAACCATGGCCATGGTTGCGCATCCATACATACGTTTTATCTTTTCAGCTTCATGGTTCGGGGTTCGAAGGCCAATGGCTATGTCGTTGGTTATGTTGGATCCACCAAGGGATACTACCGATGTTGCTTTAATTGAGCCATGAAGGAACAAGGCTATGTCGCATGTGCCGCCGCCCATATCCACAAGCCCGACGCCAAGCTCCTTTTCATCTTCGTCCAGCGTGGCTTCCGCGGCCGCAAGCTGCTCCACCACAATATCGCTAACCTCCAGGCCGGCGCGATTGACCGAGCGCACTATGTTCTGCGCTGAAGTGACCGCCCCTGTGATTATATGCACCTTGGCCTCCAGGCGAACGCCGTTCATACCAACCGGTTTTATGATGCCGTCCTGGCTATCCACGATGTACTCCTGCGGCAACACGTGGATCACCTCCCTGTCCATGGGAATGTTGACCGCTTTCGCGGCGTCGATTACACGCTCCTCGTCTTGAAGTGTGACTTCACCACCTTTTATGGCTATGATCCCATGGCTGTTGATGCCTTTAATATGGCCTCCGGCGATACCGACATAGACAGACTCTATCTCCATGCCAGCCATTGTCTCCGCCTCTTCCACGGCGTTTTTGATCGCCTCCACAGTGGCGTCTATGTTCACGACCACACCTTTCCTTAAACCCATCGAAGGGTGCGCCCCGATGCCGATTATGTCCAGGCTGTCTCCTTCAGCTTCCGCTATGACACAGCATATCTTGGTCGTTCCGATGTCAAGACCCACTATCGTGTTTTTATTTTTTGCCATAGCTTCTCTCGCCTCCCAAAATCACGCCCGTCACACTTCCGGGTACATGACGATAACCTTGTCTGAGAAAGTAAGGTCAATCGACCGCGCTTTCCGTTCTTTTTTTCTTAAAATGTAATCGACAACTTTCAAGCGTTCCGCCTCATCAGTCCATTTAGTTCTTGGAGCTATCACACGCACATCCACACCATCAAAAATGATCTCCACATATTCAGGGTTGGAAAGATCCACACCGTATATCCGGTTACGTCCAAAAAGCTTGTATCCGGACAGATTGCGAACCGCTTCAAAAGCCGATTCGATCTTGTCGTGGGAAATGAACAGGCCAGGTTTCAATTTCTTTTTATCCATATTTATCCCTGACAAAACAGGCAAACCAGCCTTTCTCTTTTTCCCCGCTTTTTGAAGAAGAGCTCCTTGCTCATCCATAAGCCAGATATCGCCAAAGTCGGCCATTGCTATAGGGCGTCTTTCCACAATGTTGATGATGAGCTTGCCCGGAAGCTGCCTTCTGGCCGAAACATTTTTTATCCAGGGATGGGTTTCAAGCTTGTCACCAATAGATTTCAGATCCAGTTGGAAAATGTTACTCCCCAAAACAGGCCCGATAAGTTTTATAATTGTTTTCTCGTCAAGCGTATGGCTTCCGCTAACACTCAATTCCCGCACGTTGAAATAACTGCTGCCTTCTACAGCCTCATAACCAAGGAAAACTCCCATACCGGTAAACAGCAACGCGAAACTTATGGACAACACACGGACAGTTGTTTTGAATGACGCCACCAAACGTGTTTTCCTGTTTCCCCGCTTCTTCTTTTGTCGAAGATTGCGCTTACTCATCGTCAACAGCCTCCCCAAGAATCACCAGAACAAGGTCATCAAACGACATGCCAGCGGCAGCGGCCGCTTTCGGCAGAAGGCTCGACTCGGTAAGCCCTGGTATAGTGTTCAGTTCGAGAAACCACGGCTTACCGTGTTTGTCGATGATAAATTCTGAGCGGGACATACCGGAGC
>CAYNDB010000030.1:0-22299 GCA_964395915.1 uncultured Nitrospinota bacterium
CGACCTTAAGGCGATTGACGGCCCTCTAAAAGTCGGCTCGGCGGAGATTGTTCCGGTGCCGGTGATGCATGGCGACATGGAGGTGTATGGATACAGGATGAACGGACTTGCGTACGTTACCGACTGTTCGGCAATACCAACGCCGTCCATGGATGCGTTGCAAGGATTGAACACACTCATTCTTGGCGCGCTTGGGCTTAAACGGCACAACACACATTTCACGATGGAAGAGGCGTTAGCCACCATAGAGGAGCTCGCCCCAAAAAAAGCGTATCTTACTCATTTAAATCACAATACCGGACACGATACCACCACACTTCCTGATAATGTCGAGCTTGCATGGGACGGACTGGAGGTGGATATATAGGTTATGCTTTAGTTAAAACAAATCGTCCAAAGTATTGTCGAAAGAGAAGTAACCCTTCGAAAAAGCGCCGCCATGTAGCACGCGGTTCCATTTGATGCGGGCTATAGCTCCTCTTTCAGGAAACTCTATAGTAACGCTTGATACGTATGGCGTTCCACCCCCCTTGGCGAAAGGCGAGAGAGTGACGATTATTTCTTCGCTGTCATCGCCTTCAAAGATAATTTTTTTAAGTTTATCGGTATATTCAAGCGTCATCCCAGGCTTCGCCACCAGCGCTTTTTTCACTCCATCTTCTGAATAAGCCGAGACAACCCTCCCAAAGGTTGGTGGAGCGCCTGTCACCATGGAACGCAAGACAGACACTGGTATGCTTAATCCGTCCAGACGAACGATATTTGCCGATTTCCCTGTCAGCACGGTTTTGCTCCCTGTTTCAGGATCGATCCTTATCATACGTCCAGGCGCGCCAGCTACCGCCATTACGGTTTTTCCGACAGCGTTGAATATCTCCAGCCTGTACTTTTCCCCGGAAAGCGCCAGAGTGATGGAGCCGCTATAGTCTGTCCCGCCACCTTTAAGGTCTATGGATCCCAAACCTGTAAACGACGGGTAATCCGGTTTCCTTAACCTATCGATATCCTGAAGAACCGTTTTTTTATCCAGCCTGACAGAGACGCATGAAACAAGGGACGTCAGCAATACGAAGGGAAAAACGGCAATGAAAATTGAGGATAATAACGAACGGCGGCGCATTCGCGCTACGTGATCGGATGGGACGGAAGGCACGACAGGGGATGATCCTATTTGTCTCCCCTTTCTTTTAAAGATATCGCTTCGATATTATGAAGTTTTGCTCTGACAGATTCCCTGTCCAGATCCCGTCCGTCATTGTTGTCCGACTTGAGTGATCGCTTGTATGCGTTTATAGCGGCGGTACGATCTTTAAGAGAGGAATAGATGTCTCCTAAATGTTCGAATACTGTAGGGTCCGGCGGAATGTTGCGCACTGCGATAAGCAACTGCTTTAAGGCCTCATCATAGCGGCCCTGTTTGTAATATATCCATCCCAGCGAATCAATAAAATATCCGTTTTCAGGCTCAAGCTCGAGGGCGCTCATAACGTAGCTTTCCGCCTTATCAAGGTCCTTCCCTTGTTCCGCATAAATATAGCCAAGGTAGTTCAATGCATTAGCGTGTTTTGGGTCGAGTTCTATAACTTTTTTCATCGACTCAATACATTTATCGTACTGCTTCATCTTTTCATACAAAATACCTAGATAAAAATAATACTTCCCTTCATCTTTATTTAAAGCCAGCGCCTGCAAAAACGCTTCCTCAGCCTCCTCGTTGTTATTGAGCTTGTCCTGAAGTATGCCAACAAAATAATGAAGCTCCGGGTCTTTAGGGTCCAGCTCAACCGCCATTTCGGCGAATTTCCGAGCTTCTTCAATATTGTCGGCCTTGGAGTACAGCTCGGAAATCTTCACATAGATTTCACGAGTGTCCGGGCCGCCAGTTATAAGGCGTTTCCAGACTCCTATCGCCTCGCTCAGCAGGTCCAAGCGTTCAAAAATCGTGGCTATGTAAAACGCGACCCGCCTGTTTCCCGGATCTTTCGCGCGGACCAGCTGGAAGTGCTCCAACGCTTTTTTCAAGTCGCCCACAACACCCATGACCTCGGCCTGCCGCCAATAGGTTAAAGCCAATTTGAAATGCAGGTCCAGGTCATCCGGCTCATTCTGGACAAGGCTCTCAAGCTGACCTATCGCTTTGTCGTATGATTCCTTAAGAAGATACGCTTCAGCCAGCAAAACGCGAATCTCCTCAGACTTGGGATTTACTTTCAGGTACTTTTCATACACCGCGATAGAGGCGTCAATTTTTTTCTGTAAACGGTATACGAGAGCAAGCCCCGCGTGGCCCTTCGAAAATCTTGGGAATTGTTTTATCAGGTCTTCAAACGCTTCTTCAGCCTTGTCAAGCCGCCCAAGGGAAATCAACGCGCGGCCTTTATAATAGAGGCCTAGCGCGTCATGCGGGAAAAACTTGTTATACTTTTCCAACGCCTGTAGAGCTTTCTCAAACTGTTTATCTTTAAGGTAAGCGACCGCAAGGTAAATCCAGGAGTTTTTTTGCTCCGAATCAAGCGCCAAGGCTCGTTCAAAGTACTTGACGGCTTCCCCCGGCTGGTTGATCCCCGAATAAATACCACCGAGAATAGTAAGTAAAGGAACATTATCCCGGTCTATTTCTATCCCCCTGCTCGCAATGTCAATCGCGTTGTCGAGCTGCCCCATTCTGAGGAAAAGAGTGGCGGTCTTCTCATAGGCTTTTAGAATGGATTCGTCATAATCCACCGCCAGCAGAAAATGCTCTATAGCTTTATTATATTTCCCTTCTTTTTCGCTAATCAGGCCACGAAGGTAATGGTAATACGCGTCGGACCTGTCCTTCGGCTCCCAAGCCATAACAGATTCCGGTTTACCGCCATCTTTAAGGATTTTACCTTTATCCGCCAGATCAGATGACGCTGTGGCGCAAGCGGTCACAAAAAAAGTGAGCGCCAAAAGAAGGATATTTCGTAACAATTTCATACGTAACATTTCAAGCCGGGACGCGGCTTTTTAAACATGGGCCTGCGCGCCGCAATGCCTTTTCCAATTGGTAGCAAAACCACTGTTTTTGGAATTTGCGCGGGTGGTACAAATGCCGCTAAAAAGCCTGCCACTATAAAAATAACAACTTGTGAAATCACACCTAATCTCTGCCCTTTTTTCCTATACTTCTTAGAATAACCCGTTTAAAAGTAGAACACAATTGAGAATCGGAAACCGACGACAAAGCGTTTTCCATCTCCATTCTCTCAGGTTCTGTAAGAGGTTTTTCCTCGGCGGGGGGATTTCTGTCGACCCTACTTGATGGAATTGCGACTTTATTATTTTGAACTATCATTACCTGTTCCACCTCAGGCCCTCTAAACATTGCGTTTACCTTGGATCTTATTTCCGACCTTAGAAATAACATGGAGTTTACCCACACAGCCTCCGTAGCCCAGATAGTAAGCGTCCCCTTTTCCACTCTGGCAGGGCGCGACACCATGGCAAGTTGAGGCCCCACCACTTCCCCCCAGCGACGCTCTAACTCCATCAGCCTGGAAAGGTCTCCCTTAAAAGAAGACCTGAACGCGGAATCCAGAACCGAACCGATGCTTTTGGGTTTTCTGGAATTTCGTTTCACCCTCTATTCTCCTATCTTGTAAAGGGGGTTGCTTTTGGGTTGTGTTTCGTTTATTTTCATTTTTCTATCTATTTAGAGGTTAGCACGTAAAATTATGACATTCCATACAGAATACCTGTGGTTCAACACAACCCGGAAGCGCGAATATATCAATATTACTGATAAGGTAGAAGGCATTGTCCAGGCTTCCAGTGTGAGTGAAGGAATGGTATTGGTATCGGCAATGCATATTACCGCCGGGGTATGGGTGAACGATGCGGAAGGCGGATTGCTTTCCGATATAGATAAATGGTTGGAAAATCTGGCTCCCTATGACCCAGACTACCAGCACCATCGCACAGGTGAAAATAATGGAGACGCACACCTTAAAAACCTTCTGGTTCACAACCAGGTCATGCTCCCTATAACCGGAGGCATGCTCGACCTTGGCCCATGGCAGCAGGTTTACTACGCTGAATTTGACGGACGACGGAAAAAAAGAGCCGTTGTAAAGGTGATGGGAGAATGACAGTACGCAACACGCCGCTTTATGGCATTCATAAAAAGCTGGGGGCGAAAATGGTCGATTTCCATGGCTGGCGCATGCCTGTTCAATACAGCTCCATTCTGGAGGAACATAAAAGCGTGCGAGAGAAAGTCGGAATATTCGATGTTTCGCACATGGGCGAGATCGAGGTTAAAGGGGAACACGCCAAAGAGCTTCTTCAATGGCTTACCCCAAACGATTTGAACCAGCTTGAGGATGGGCGTGTTCAATATTCCGCCCTTATGAATGAAAATGGAGGAGTAATCGACGATCTCTTGATATATGCGATAAGCAAAGAAAGATATTTCTTGTGCGTCAACGCTTCCAATGTAGGCAAGGATGTCAACTGGCTTGCCGACCACGCCTTGCAATACCCTGATGTGGAGGTGGTAAACGTCTCTCGCCGATATGGAATGATATCCGTGCAGGGGCCGAACGCCGAATCGCTTTTCAGAACTTTAACCAAGCTCGATGTTACCAAGATGGAGTATTACACCTTCTCGGTAGTCATGATTGGTGAACATAATTGCATCCTTTCACGCACAGGGTATACGGGCGAAGACGGTTTTGAAATATTCTGCGAGTGGAGAGACGCTCCGCAACTGTGGGAATATATCATGGGTAAGGGAAAACATTTCGGCATCAAACCTATCGGTTTGGGAGCGAGAGACACGTTGAGGATGGAAATGCGATACCCGTTGCACGGACAGGAGCTTGACGAAAATACAACGCCGCTGGAAGCCGGGCTTGACTGGATAGTCAAGCTGAACAAGGAAAGTGAGTTTATCTGTATGAACGCGCTTTTAAAACAGAAAGAAAACGGGGTCGATCGTAAAATCGTTGGTTTAACAATGATGGGCAGAGGTATCCCTCGGTCGGGATACGCTGTATTTCATAACGATGAGAAAGTAGGAGAGATTACCAGCGGAACAATGAGCCCGACGTTAAAAAAGGCTATTGGAATAGGTTATGTCCGCCCAGACCTCGCTGTTACAGGGACTACGCTTTACGTTGAAATAAGGGGCGCAAAAGTTGAGGCGGAAGTAAGCAAGACTCCTTTTGTGGAATCCCATGTAAAAAGGAGCAAGCCTGCCGAGGCGCTTCAGCAAAAAACGGTCGAATAAAATAATAATAAATGGGGAGTCAAAATGGAATTTCCTGATGGGTTGCTCTACACCAAAGATCATGAATGGGTCAAAATCGAAGGGGATGTCGCTACTGTCGGAGTAACCGATTTCGCTCAAAGCGAGCTTGGAGATATAGTTTTTGTCGAATTGCCTGAAGAAGGCGGGACACTTGGCGTTAATGAAAGCTTCGGCGTCGCCGAATCCGTTAAAACCGTGTCCGATCTCTACTCCCCTTTAAGCGGCGACGTCATCGAAATCAATAAAGAGCTGGAGGCGGCTCCTGAGCTTGTAAACGAAAGCCCCTATGAAAAAGGCTGGATGATTAAGCTTAAGATAAGCGATCCAAAAGAGAGGGAAAGCTTGCTAAACGCCGCTGATTATAAAAAGCTTACAAAGTAGAAGGGTCATCGTGCGTTTTATCCCGCTTACAGAGTCCGACAAGGTCAAGATGTTGAAAACTATAGGCGCAGGCTCTGTGGACGAACTGTTTGCCGATATCCCGGAAGACGCCGGACTTGATCGGAAGCTTAACCTGCCAGCCCCTTTGCCGGAGCCTTCGTTAATAGAATATTTCGAAAAACTCAGCGCTCAAAATAACCAAACGCCAGCGAACCAAAGCTTCCTTGGCGCGGGAGCGTACAGGCATCATGTCCCGGCCGCTGTCGACCAGCTGCTTCTTCGCGGGGAGCTTTTCACAGCGTATACGCCATATCAGCCGGAAGTAAGCCAGGGAACGCTTATGACCACATACGAGTTCCAGACATATACCGCGGCTCTGCTGGGAATGGATATCGCCAACGCCTCTATGTACGACGGCGCGTCGTCGCTGGCGGAAGCCGTCATTATGGCCAAAAGGGTGACGAGAAAAAACAGGGTTGTGATGTCCAGCCTCGTCCATCCTCATTGGCGTGAAGTGGCCGCCACATATACGCAAGACCTTGACGTTGAAATTGTGGTTGTTGAATGCGCTGAAGCGGGAAAGACTTCCGCGAAAAGCCTTGTTGAAGTGGCGGGAGACGGCTTAGCCGCCATTGTCGTTCAGTATCCCAATTTTATGGGTTGCTTGGAGGATTTAGAATCTATCCGGAAAGTGTGCGACGATACCGGAGCCCTGATGATAGTCGCCGTGGCGGAGCCTGTAGCGATGGGAATTATAGAGCCGCCGGGCCGGTTTGGGGCGGATATAGTGGTGGCCGAAGGGCGCTCTTTTGGCAATTCGGTGTCATACGGCGGGCCGGGGCTTGGCATGTTCGCCACTAAAGATAAATGGGCAAGGCAGATTCCCGGCAGGCTGGTGGGAAAAACCAACGACCTCAATGGCGAGAGGGGATATGTTTTAACGCTTGCCACGAGAGAACAGCACATAAGACGTGAGAAGGCGACATCGAACATATGCTCCAACCAGGCTCTTTGCGCCACCGCCGCGGCGATACATATAAGCCTGCTTGGCAGGACAGGTCTGCGCGAGCTTGCGGTTCGAAACCTCACCAGCGCGAAGTATCTTGCGGATAAACTGTCGTCTCTAAAGGGGTTTCAGCTTCTATACGATCATCCGTTTTTTAACGAAGTGGCGGTGAAAACGCCATTACCGGTAGCGGCTTTAAACGAAAAATTGTCACAAAAAGGTTTTACAGGCGGGTTTGATCTTTCGTCACATTATCCATCGCTTGAGAACGCTATGTTGTTTTGCGCCACAGAAACACATGCGAAAGAGGATATCGACAGGCTTGTTGATGCGTTGTCGGAGATTGAAAAATGACATTACAATCGCAACGCGGCTTAATGTTCCGCGAAGATGAAATATTTGGCAGAGGTTCGCCCGGTCGGTCCGGAGTGGATATTGCCGACGGTAACTTTTCTGAAAAAGCCGACCCTGTAAAACTTCTTCCCGAAGGATTTGTGCGGGACGATCTTGAAGGGTTTCCGGAACTTTCCGAGCCGGAAGTGATACGCCACTACACAAGGCTATCGCAATGGAATTTCAGTATCGACACTAACATGTACCCGCTGGGGTCATGCACGATGAAATATAACCCAAGGGTGAACGAAGCTGTGGCGAGGATGAGCGGGTTTGCGAACATGCACCCATACCAGCCGGACTCCGAATGTCAGGGCACATTAAAACTCATACACGACCTTGGGAAATGGCTGTGCGAAATCGTAGGGATGAACGCCGCCACTCTTCAACCCGCCGCCGGAGCGCATGGAGAGTTTGCAGGGCTTCTGATGGTCCGCGCAGCGCTTGAAAAAAGAGGAGACGCAAGATCGAAAGTGATATTGCCGGACTCGTCCCACGGCACCAACCCGGCCTCGGCGGCGTTATGCGGATATAAAGCTGTCACTCTTAAAAGCAATGAGAACGGAAAAATTGATTTAAACGAACTCGACAAGCTGATGGACGATCAGGTGGCCGCGCTTATGGTCACCAACCCGAACACTCTCGGTATATTCGAATCGGACATAGTGGAGGTTGCAAGAATCGTCCACGATAGGGGGGGATTCGTATATTGCGACGGGGCGAACCTGAGCGCGTTACTAGGCAAGGCAAGGTTCGGAGATATGGGTGTGGACGTGGCGCACCTGAACCTGCACAAAACTTTTTCCACTCCGCACGGAGGAGGAGGGCCTGGCGCGGGGCCAGTGTGCGTGGTGGAGGAGCTTGCGCCTTTTTTACCGACTCCGATGGTCGTGGAGAACAACGGCGTGTACAGCATGGATTATGACAGGGCGGATTCTGTTGGCCGCATACACGGTTTCAACGGCAACGTAGGCGTCCTTCTCCGCGCGGCGGCGTATATTCTCTCCATGGGCGCTGATGGGTTGAAAGAAGCGACTGAAGCGGCGGTGATAAACGCTAACTATATTAAAGCGAGGCTTTCGAAACATTACTATGTCCCATACGAGGGGCATAACCTGCATGAATGCGTGTTGAACGACAAGCTTCAGAACGAACATGATGTGACCACGATGGATATCGCCAAGGGGTTGATAGACCGCGGTTTTCATCCTCCGACGATATATTTCCCGCTCATCGTGCGAGGCGCGCTGATGATCGAACCTACGGAAACGGAATCTAAAGAAACGCTGGACGAATTCTGCGACGCGATGATAGATATCGCCGAGAAAGCCAAGAGCGACCCTGCGTCATTGAAACAGGCTCCGATCAATACCGTCCGACGCAGGCTTGACGAAGCCACAGCCGCCCGCAACCCGGAGCTTCGGTGCAGGATCTGTTCCTGACACCATCGGATCAAGGCTTCTACCAGTTTTTATTTTGATAGCAGTCCTTTTGCGTGGTCAAATAATTCGCCCGGGCTGATAGCTCCCAATGCCACTAACATGAGAGCTATACCCGTAATCATGGTAGGAAGCGCCATCCACCTGTTTTTGAAGCGAATTTGAATACTTGTGCCAAGCCATAAAAAACAACCACAACCTAAAAGAAATATGGAAGTGCGCTGCACATCCGGCATGTTTGGCCAAACAGCTAGCAAAGTAACAAACAGCGCACAGAGACATGAGGAAACAATAAACCAAACACGGCTTATTGACTCATCCGGTCTTTTTTTCTCTTCCATTTAGTTCCGAAATCTCCGCTTGTTAAGAGCGAATTAATTCGCCCTCAAACACTATACTTTTCTTTTCGGTTTGGTGTCAGAGGGAAAATAATGTAGAATTCTCGCTTCAGTCACGGTGAAACGATGTGGCCCCATCGTCTAGTGGCCTAGGACGCTGCCCTCTCACGGCGGAAACAGGGGTTCGACTCCCCTTGGGGCTACCAATGTTGCGGAATAGAGAAGAGTAGCTCCGCCATTTTGACACCATATCCTCTCCCCACCGCTTATAGTTTGCATGGCACACATCATTAGCGTAGTTAATTATAGAAAATAATCGCGCCAAATAAAAAATTCACATTACCTAACAATTATGTATCTGGCTGGAATAATCCGCCGCTATCAGACTGCGGAAGATTCTCAGTGGAAGTAATAAATTTATCTTAAAAAAATCTCATTTTGCACATGAATATATAAATGCTTTATTATTATAAGCGTCTAATTCTTACCAAATAATAGACAATCAGGAAAATACATGATTTTTAATCGCCGAACACTTGAAGGTAAAATTATGATTGTCGATGACAATCAGATAAATGTTTCTCTGCTTGAAAAGCTTTTAAGAACGGCGGATTTCACTTCTATCAAAAGCACGACTGACCCACGTGAAGCAAAAAATATATACAGGGACTTCCAACCTGACATTTTACTGTTGGATCTTGACATGCCGCATCTGGACGGGTTTCAGGTGATGGAACAACTAAAAGAGATCGAGCGGGAAGCTTTTCTCCCGGTACTGGTTATAACAGGACGGAACGATAACGCAACATGCGTTCGCGCTCTTGAAGCCGGAGCGCTGGACTTTATTGTCAAACCTTTTGAGCCGGTGGAGGCTATCAACCGTATCCGCAATATGCTCCAGGTCCGGCTGATGCATAAACAGGTTCGCGATCAGAATCGATTATTAGAAGACAAAGTCCGCGAGCGGACAAAAGAACTTCATGAAACGCGACTGGATGTGATCCATCATCTTGGTCGGGCGGCTGAGTATCGTGATAACGAGACGGGAATGCACATTATCCGCATGGGAAAGGCGGCCTATCTTCTGGGAAAAGCTATGCGCTGGGATGACGATCAATGCGAGCTTTTGCTTCAAGCCAGCCCGATGCATGACATAGGCAAGATAGGCATACCCGACAAAATTCTTCTAAAACCTGGCAAGCTCGCCCATGAAGAGTGGGAAATAATGAAAACGCACACCACGATAGGCGCGGAACTACTCTCGGGCCATTCTTCAGATCTGATGGTAATGGCGCGAAGCATCGCCTTGACCCATCATGAAAAATGGGACGGCTCGGGCTATCCAAACGGGCTTAAAGGTGAAGATATTCCCATGGAAGGGAGAATCTGCGCGATCAGCGATGTGTTTGACGCTCTTACATCTGACCGTCCATATAAAAAAGCTTGGAGCATTGAAGACGCAATTGCGGAAGTCTATCGTGGCGCAGGCAAGCATTTTGATCCTAACCTTATTGCTCAATTCAAGATAATCCTGCCGGAAATTCTTGCTATTAAAGAACAGTTTGCGGACATACCTGTTAGCAAATAATATTCGCGTCCATTCATCATTATCTTGACACCGGAATATGCGATATTTTCCACGCCTCTGTTTTTGCCTGATCCAATATCTGGCGCATGGCTCCACAAATATCATCGGGCGCAATTGGTCTAAAAAATAATACTTTTATCCCGGGTTCACTTTCATCCTTTCGCTCCTGCCAAGAAGGCGCGAGTCCAGATAATGATGTTCATTGCCTGTTGCAACAGCTAAAAACCTCATGAGGCGCTAGGCAATATGTCCCTAAACACTGTATACTTAGGGTGTTGGAAGAATATGTTAATACTGCGGGCGGACTAAAAGCTTAAACTACGCATGGTTCATTGCAGAATTATTAACACGAGGAGCCGAAAATCTAAAGAAGCCGAAACTGTATCTTATAATCAGGTCTTTAATGCGCCGTTCCGGCCGACGACCTGCAATCCACCATATCTTGCTATCCAAAGATGGGATGTTAACAGTTTGGAGCAGGGATTAAATAGGGGCTGTTATTAGAACCTTTTATAAAAAGGCTTAATATGAAGATCGTGTCGAGGTCTTGTCTCCAATGAAAAAATGGTTGGTGTTATTTGTGATAGCTATTCTTGTAGCTATCGCAATCTCATGGGTGACCTGTCTGGAACCACCCGTAAAAAGCAAAACGACATATCTTGTAAAAAACAGAGGAAATCCTGCGACGGGAGGAGAGCCTATATCCCCAATCCCTCTCAACATTGATCTCGATTCAAGAAAAGTGGCTCTTGGAAAGCTTCTGTTCCATGACCCACGTCTGTCACGAGATGACAGCATATCGTGCGCCCACTGTCATGATCTGGCCAATGGAGGAATGGACGGTTTGCCAAGGTCTATCGGTGTGGATGGGCGTGAGGGAGTTATAAACGCTCCAACGGTATTTAACAGCGGACTGAACTTCAAGCAGTTTTGGGATGGGAGAGCGAACACGCTGGAAGAACAGATCGACGGCCCAATATCCAACAAAAACGAGATGGACTCGTCATGGGACGAGATAATCGGGAAGCTTACTCGAGACGATGAGTTAAAAGCCTTGTTCCGCGCCTCATACAAAGATGGGATTACAACCGATAACATAAAAAACGCTATCGCCACTTTTGAGCGCTCCCTTATCACACCGAACGCCCCTTTCGACCGGTTTCTGCGTGGTGAGAAGGGCACGATAACAGACCAGGCGAAACAGGGCTATATACTTTTCAAACAATACGGTTGCATTGCGTGTCACCAGGGAATGAATATAGGTGGCAATATGTTCCATACTTTAGACGTCATGGATGATCATTTTAAAGACAAGAAAAAGATGACAATCGCCGACCTGGGACGTTTTAACGTCACAGGCGATGAAGATGACAAGTATGTATTCCGTGTCCCAAGTTTGCGGAATGTGGCCATCACGTCGCCATACTTTCATGACAGCCATGCGGAATCCCTCGAAAAGGCAGTGGAGGAAATGGCCAAGGATCAGCTCATGAGAAATATTCCCAAGGAGCATATACAGCTCATCGTTAAATTTCTTGAATCACTTACAGGTGAATATGAAGGTGAGCCTCTAAAATGATAAACCTGAGATTCAAGCAGATTGCCATAGCGGTATTACTGGTGGCCCTGCTGACTTTAATGTATATAAAAACCAAATCCATGGATTTTGAAAAGCATAGCGCCATCACAAACAATCTCCTGCTTTTTGAACAGGTGGACGCTACCTTGAACCAGAACATCCTTATGGCCCGCTTTAGCCTGTTAAACAACTATGACCCTATCATCCGTGATATTAGCAGGATAAAAAAGATCACAAGCGAATTGCGGAAGGACCTTCATTCCACGCCTTTCCTTGATGATACGGATACCCTGGCGGTGTTTACGGCATTGTCCAAAGCTATAGAAGATAAAGAACGATGGATTGAAAAGTTCAAGTCGAAAAACGCAATTCTCGAAAATTCACTCCGCTATTTCCCCGTGGCTGTGAGCGGGTTACAAAAGGCTTTGGTAAAAGGCTCTAAAGATTCCGATAAATTGAGAAACATTATTAACGCTCTGTTGGGCGAGTCGGCGAGTATTTCTTTTGAATCAGGAACTGAGTTCAAAAGAAATTTTAAAAACCTGCTCGATTTGCTGAGCGATTACAAGGAAAAGCTTGAAGGGGAAGTTAAAACGTGGGTGGATGTGGTGTTGCAACATGGTCGTATAATGGCTGAAGGTGTAGAAGAGGTAGGAGAGCTACTCAACGCCGTTATGTCCGCTCCCACAACTGAAAGTAGCGAGACATTGCGCAACGTTTACTCGCTCGCTTACGAAAAGGAGCTTCGTCTGGCGAATTTCTATCGTCTTGCCCTTTTTCTTATTTCCGTACTCCTCCTGTTTTTTATTATACGGATATTGATACAACTACGGAAAAGCATGGTCAGCCTGAACCAACAAAAATTCGCCATGGACCAGCACTCCATAGTCAGCGTGTCTGATATGAACTGGAAAATAACATATGCGAACGACAAACTGGTGGAGGTGTCACAATTTTCTCTGGAAGAACTACTTGGGCAGGATCAGAGGAAAATCGACGCGGGAGAACGTAATCACGAAATTTTCTCGGAAGTCGAAAAAATTGTTTCCACTGGAAAGGTCTGGAAGGGAGAGATAATAAGCCGGAAAAAAGACGGTTCGCCCTATTGGGTGGAAACCACTATATCTCCATTTACCGACGAGAGCGGAACTCCCTATCAGTACGTGACCATACGCACAAACATAACTGAGCGGAAACTGGCCGAACAGAATCTGGCCGAAAGGGTAAATCATGCGGAATTCAACGCAAATGTAGGGGCCGCCCTGACAGAAGGTGGGCCGTTACGGGAAATTCTGCAAAAATGCGTTGAGTTGTCGGTAAAGCATCTAGACGTTTCGTTCGCCCGTATCTGGATCTTTAATCAACAAGAGGAGATGCTGGAGTTGCAAGCGAGCGCGGGGATGTACACTCACATCGACGGCCCCCACAGCAGGGTTCCGCTTGGGAAATTAAAGATCGGGCTGATAGCGCAAAAGCGAAAGCCGCATTTGACCAACACCGTTATAGGTGATCCGCGTGTTAACGATCAGGATTGGGCGAGGAAGGAAGGAATGACGGCTTTTGCGGGATATCCACTTATCGTTGAAAACAGGTTAGCTGGCGTGATGGCCATGTTTTCCAAGGAGGTCATCACTGAGGCTACCTTTGACACGCTTGGGTCGGTGGCGGATGAAATTGCCCTTGGTATCGAACGCAAGCGAGCGGAAAAGGAGCTCGCCCGCCTCGCCAAAGCGGTGGAACACGCGGCAGAAACGATACTCATAACTGATGTGGAAGGAGTAATCAATTATGTAAATCCCGCGTTTGAACGGATCACCGGATACAGCAGGGATGAAGCTATCGGCAAAAACCCGAGCTTTCTTAAAAGCGGCGTACATGACAATAGTTTTTATAAAAATATGTGGGGGACCATCACAAAAGGTCAGGTGTGGTCTGGCAGGGTAACAAACCGTAGAAAGAGCGGCGAGCAGTATAAAGAGGAGAGCACTATCTCGCCTATCACTGACCACTCTGGAGCGGTAGTGGGCTACGTGGCTGTAAAAAAAGATGTGACCGAGGAGTTGAAAATGGAGCGGCAGGCCCAGCAATCGCAGAAGATGGAAGCCATCGGGACATTGGCTGGTGGCATAGCGCATGATTTTAACAACATACTCACAGCTATCATAGGTTATGCCGAGATGACCGCGGAAGGTTTTCCCGCAAATAGCGAAACGCGGGAAAATCTGAATGAAATCCTCCATGCCGGGAACAGGGCAAAAGAGCTTGTAAAACAGATACTGGCTTTCAGCAGGCAAAATGACAAGACGCTAAAACCGCTTTATCCACATCTTATCGTGAAAGAATCGCTTCGGCTTCTCCGGGCGACTGTGCCTTCGACCATCGAGATAATAGAAGACACAGATAAATCTTCCGGCGCGATTCTCGCCGACGCCACGCAGCTAAGCCAGGTGATTATGAACCTTTGCACAAACGCCGAATACGTTATGCGTAAAACAGGGGGTGTTCTTACGATCAGTTTAAAGCCAGTTAAAGTGAACGCAAAATTAGCTTCCGCCCATAATGGTTTGCAAGAGGGTTCGTATGTCCGGCTGACGGTTGGCGACACGGGAAGCGGTATGGACAGAAAAACTTTGGAGCGAATATTCGAGCCTTTCTTTACGACCAAATCGCAGGGTGAAGGGACAGGGATGGGCTTATCGGCGGTGCATGGCATTGTCGCAAGCTATGGCGGCGCAATTGTTGTTGAAAGCAAAATTGGCCAGGGAACCATATTCCACGTTTATTTGCCACAAATTAAAAAAGACGTAAGCCTGGGAGATGAAACCATTTTAGATGTTGAAAGAGGCGAAGAAAGCGTTTTATTTGTGGATGATGAGCAGAGTATCGCCTTATTAGGCAAAAAAATCCTTGAGCGATTAGGCTACAAGGTTGTTTCCAGCACGAGCGCTCAGGAAGCTTTGGATATATTTCTCAAGGCTCCTGAAAAGTTCGACATAGTTATAACAGATCAAACGATGCCCGAAATGACAGGTTTTGATCTCGCTGGAGAAATAATGCGCATCAGCCCTGACATGCCAATTATTTTATGCACCGGTTATAGTCACACAATAGATGAGGAACAAGCCAGAAGTATAGGCATTAAAGAATATGTTATGAAGCCAATTAAAACGCATGAACTGGCAAAGGTAATACGCAGAGTTTTGAATTAGATTTCCCATCATTGGAAAGAGTTCACTCTCGACACAAAGGGCCTGTAATAAAGACGGTTACACGTTAGATGAACGGCCCCCTTTAGAGCCGATGGTTTCTTCCGGGTAGGCGTCGATATTATGGATGGAAAGATCGGAACCCTCAATTTCCTGCTCTTTAGTCAGGCGCAATCCAATGGTAATGTCGATAAGCGTATACACGCAATAACCGGCGACAAGCGCAACCATAACCCCCGCTCCGGTTCCTATTAGCTGCGAGAGAAGTGTAACGTCGCCCATTCCACCAAGCTGTTTGAGCCCAAAGATACCGCAAGCGACGCCGCCCCACGCTCCGCATATTCCATGCAGTGGCCAGACACCGAGCACATCGTCTATTTTGAGTTTCTCCTGCTCAAATATAAACCCTTTGACAAAAATTATTCCGGCGACACCGCCGACAATCAACGCGCCCAGCGGATGATATTGATCCGATCCAGCGCAGACAGCCACCAGCCCCGCTAACGCTCCGTTATGGACAAACCCGGGATCGTTTTTGGAGATAACCAGCGCGGCGATGATCCCACCCACCATAGACATCAGAGAATTTACAGCAACAAGCCCCGTGATACCGGTGATCTGTTGCGCGCTCATTACGTTAAACCCGAACCAGCCGATGCAGAGCATCCATGTGCCCAGCGCCAGCATTGGTATGTTGCTTACCGGTATCGGCCTGGATACGCCATCGACCCAGCGGCCATTGCGCGCTCCCAACTTAATGACAGCCACAAGGGCAAGCCATCCTCCCATGGCGTGGACAACCACCGATCCTGCGAAATCATGAAAGGGAGCCCCTCCGATTCTTTCAAGCAAAGACCCTTCCTGGCCGAGCAATGTGAGCCTGCCCCAGACCATTCCCTCGAAAATGGGATAGACAATAGCGACGAATATCATCGAGGCCAAAACCTGGGGCCAAAACCTGGATCGTTCCGCAATTCCGCCAGAGATGATAGCTGGAATGGCGGCGGCAAAAGTTAAAAGAAAGAAAAATCGGGCAAGGTCGTAGCCTCGTAAAGAGCCGACGATCTCTTCGGCGGAGCCGAAAAATGTCAAACCATACGCAAGAGGAAAACCTATGAAAAAATAGATAACCGCCGAGAATGCGAAATCGGACAAAATCTTCACGAGAGCGTTAACCTGATTCTTCTTTCGTACAGTGCCAACCTCCAGAAAGGCGAAGCCTCCGTGCATTGCAAAAACCATCACCGCTCCCAACATCAGGAACAAAACATCCGCGCTGTTTTTAAGTTCGCCTATTTCCGCCATCATGTACCTTTAACGCATGAATTGTTTATAAACTCGTTTCTTCAAAATCGAACAGGATCGATTCACACCGCATCTTCGCCCCGTTCGCCAGTGCGAATACGGACAACTTCCTCCACCGCCATCACGAAAATCTTCCCATCGCCGATTTTACCCATGGACGCGGCGGCGACAATTTTTTCTATGGCCGTCTCCACCAGATCGTCATTCAGCACAATCTCGACTATAATTTTTGGCAGAAAATCCACCACATATTCCGCGCCCCGGTATGTTTCCGTATGACCTTTTTGTCGGCCAAAACCTTTAACTTCAGTGACAGTCATTCCTTGCGCCCCGATCTCAGATAGCGCTTTTTTAACCTCATCCAGTTTGAATGGTTTTATGATCGCCTCTATTTTTTTCATAACACAAGCTCTCCTGACACGTTTATAGTTTTCAATTTCTCGCCACGCCAAACAACACCGCAAGCGGATATCTCATCTCCACCTGCGTTACAGGCTTTAATTCATTTTCTTCGATTCTGAGCCGATGCCCATTCCCTTCGTCAGGTTGCTGTCTCCCAATATGGCGAACGCTCCTTCAAGGCTGCCCCCGCCAGAGCCGCTTTGGACCTGAACGCGCGGCGTTTTTACGATGTCAGGATTTTTGACCGCCGCCCGAAGAAGCTTGTCGATAACGGCAAGCTGCATCGTCTTGTCCTTGCCAAGCACGGCCACCTGGGCGCTCTGCCCTTTGGCGATCTCCTGTAGCTTCAGCTTTTCACCCTGCCCTTCAAACTGCTTGGCCGCCATACGGTGTTTCGCCGACTTCTCTTCGATTTTAGCTTCCATCAGCGAATGCTGCTGATTGGCTTCCGCAATCGCCTTTTCAACTTCGATACGCTTTTTCTGGGCCGCTTCTTCCTCTATAAAGGTTTGCTGCATCTGCTTGGCCAGTTGTTCGCGTTTACGCGCCACCAGAAGCTCTGGCGGAATAACAGGATCGCCAAACCGCACATCTCTGACGATCAAGCCAAATTTGGCCCCCTGCGCTTTAAGCGCCGCCAACACCTTATCCTCCAGATAAGCGCGTTTATTGCGCAAATCGAGAACACGGGTTCCCTTAGCGGCTTTTGCGGCTTCTCCACGAGCCTGGTACTCGGCGTTGATAATATTTTTCACAACACTGCGGACAAGCGGCGTAAAGATTTTCTCTTCGAGCTGTTCGAGGTTGCCAATGGCGGCGAAAATAACCGGCGCGTTCTTTGGATCAACCTGCACGAGGGCCCGCATTTCTATAGGGACCTCCCATCCATCAACCTTGAGTATTATTGCGCTGTCAGCGGCGTTTGCCGGGATGGATACTCCTTCCGATTTAATTTTCTGATCGATCTGCCCGTCCCGCTTGACGGTAAGATCTATCCACCGTTTCGTATACCCGCCAACGTAACCCAAAGTCTGAACTCGCGAGGGTATGGGGATGATTTTGTATGCGCTCTCGCTCATGTAATAAACACCCGGAGCCAGAACCTTGCTCCAGACGCCGCGGCAGCCCTTTGGAACAAGCCGGACAGAAAAGGAAACACCTTTCTGCAGTGGCACAGGTTCGCACTTGGCGCCGACCGGTGATGGAGCCATTGACTTGACTACGCCCACATATCCCGGCGGCACCTTCCGCGCCGGTTTGTTTTGTATCGAAAAAAGATAGGGGTTATAGCGATATTTGCCCGGCTTCAACACCGTGGACTGAGGGCCTTTCTGCCCCTTGCCTTCACCCAGAAAGTATTCCGCTTTCAGCATATCGTTTTCCGAGCCCGCTTTCCATCTGTCGGCGAAATTCTGCCCGTCCCGTAACGGAAGACCGTCTTTGGCGGTAATCATTCCATAGCTGCCCAAGGAGACTTCATGCACAGGAAAGGATTCCACATCGTACAACACGTTCAGCAGAGGCTTGAAATTAAGTCCAGGCCCCAATATTTCGGCCTGCGGGCCGGTCTCACCATTAACTGCGATTATCCGTCCGCTCTCCAGGCTTTTAAAGCCATACACCTTGCTGAGCGAACCTATTTTATCGGAGTCGATAACGACATACGACGTGTTGACGGCAAGAAGCAAGGCCACAAAAGCCAGGGCGCCACGCAAAGGCATGCGCATCCACCCAAGCGGTATTTCTTCTCCGGCGCGGGTCACATGCTTGTCACTTATCTTGAAATAATCGGGTATCATGCCTGGCAAAAATATAGCTGCGCCAGCGCATACGACCACTAAAAACAAAGCGTCCATTACTATTCTCCCTAATGTTTTTCTTTATGTTCACGCAGCTCATCTATCATGCGGATAAGTTCAAGCTTGTTACGCGCGAGTTCGTAGAAACCATGCCATTGCGCATAATCAGCGCCCATCATAAAGACTCCATGACGCGCCCTGCGGCCTTCATGGTGCCAATATTCAAAGAACTTGAACTCCAGCTCCTCGTCAAACTTCTCCTTTGTCAGAAGACCGTCCTCGTAAAGCTTGTCCATCTTCTCTTTTATCGGGTCGTAGAACTTTTCGTTGTATAGCTTCACAGCGTCGTCCGCCTGTTTGTAAAAACCTTTCACCCAGTTAATCGAGTGACAGTTCAGGCAGACCTCCTGCATCTCTTTACGGTTTTCTTCCCAGTTCTCGCGCGGGACGCTTCTCGGGCTGGAAAGTTTCCATGAAAGACGCAAGTTTATATTGTGCGTCGCCTTGACCTTGCCGATGCCCGACATATGACAAGTGGCGCAGGTGGGAGCGCGATAATATTGGACATCCCAGTTGCTGCCGGCCACGTCCCAGTCCCATTCCTCCTTTTCACTTTGATAAATAACTCCATGCTTCGATTCGAGATAAATCTCGATCTGCGGATGATCCGGGCCGATGTGGCAGGTGCCGCATGTCTCCGGTTTACGCGCTTCGCCGATTGAAAATTTGTGACGTGTATGACAGGCGGTGCAAGACCCCTTGCTTCCGTCCGGGTTCACTCTTCCGATCCCCTGGTTTGGCCAGGAGCCGAACTTGAGCGTCCCGCCTGGCCCCATTTCCACTGTCGAGCCGTGACATTTTTCACACCCGACTATCGCCGCCTCTTTTCCTTCAATTGTGTAGCCGAGAACATTGTCCATAACTCGGCCTTCCGGCGTTTCTTTGCTTATGAAAGTGGCCGCCTTCGCGTGGTGGCTTTCCTCGAATTCGCGCACTTCCTGTGGATGACAGCGAGAGCAATCGCGCGGGCTTACAATGACGGAAATAAGCGCCCCCTCATGTTCCTGCGCGTCGACATCGGTTCTTTCGGCCTTGTGGCAGTCAAAACATGTCACACCGCCGCGCGCGTGTTGGCTCTTTTTCCAGTCATTAACGATACCGGGGGATTTTTTTTCATGACATGTCATGCACCGTTCGGCGATTGCTTCCTCCTTGGCGCGGACAGAGCTTTTATCGGCAAAAGCAGTTTGGGCGAACCCTATTCCCAATGCAACAAGCATCACGCTAAAAAACACTTTTTTCTTCATTAACAACGCTCCTTTATCTTAATTTCCAGCCAATACCGATCAGCCGAAATACATTTTGTTTTTATGTACTATATTTCTGTGGCAATGTACGCACTTGCCTTTATCTCCCTCAAAACCTTTTGAGTGGGCCAAAAAGCCTCCACGCGGAAGCCCTGAAGGGAACGGGTTCTTGTGACACTTTATGCACGAATCGTTCGTCATACTGTGACGGGACATTTCGGCCATTTCTTTTCTGTCCAGGTTTTCCGGATCGCCGAGATAGTGAACATAGGTATCGCGTACGCCAAATATTGTCTTCGCTTTGAGCTTGGCCAAAAAACCGGTCGGCAAATGGCAATCGGAACATTCGGCTACGACACCTGTATTGTTGTCGTAGTGAGACGATACTCTCCACTCACGAAACATTTCCTCCATCTCGTGGCAGTTGACCGTGCAAAAATCAACCGACGAGGTGAAATCAACCGACCAGGTAAGGACTAAGTAAAAGCCGCCAATAGCAAATGCCGTAAGAGCCGAAGTGATGGCGACTACTTTTGGATTAGCCTTTTTGAGGATTTTTTCGCCAGTTATTCTTACCATAATCCGCTCTTACCTGAAGGAGCCCAGCGAAGAATCTGGATAGGAGTTGGCTCCGTGCTCGCTAAAGTCGAGCCCATTATATTCGTCTTCAGCGGAGACCCTGAGACCGCTAAACCTGTCTATTGCCTTGAGCAGGACAAACGTTGTGGGAAAAACCCAGAGAAAACACGCCGCTATACCGATTAGCTGGACACCGATAATTTTCAGCGAAAACATTTCGGCGCTGTTGAAAAGCCCCACAGCCAGTGTTCCCCATGCTCCACAAACACCATGCACCGAAATGGCGCCGACAGGATCATCCACTTTAAAGCGTTCGATTATCGGCACGAAAACCACCACAAGGACTCCCGCAACGGCGCCGGTTATGATCGCAAATAGTGGCGAGAGGCTGGCGCACCCTGCGGCAATGCCGACAAGGCCGGCCATCGCCCCGTTGAGACTTGTTCCCACGTCTGGCAGACCATACCGCATCCATGCCACTACCATTGCGACAACCGTTCCCGCCACTGCCGCAAGAGTGGTGTTTATGACAATCAACGCTATGTCGCCATCGCCGACCATCGCGTTTCCGGTATTGAAACCGTACCAGCCAAACCATAGAATCATCACGCCAATGGCGGCGAGAGGAAGGTTGTGCCCCGGCAGCGCTTTTATGACGCCATCCTTGCCAAACTTGTCGTTGCGCGGGCCAATGGCGATCGCTCCCGCAAGAGCCGCCCATCCGCCGACACTGTGAACAACTGTGGAGCCGGCAAAATCAATGAAACCGAGGCTCTCAAGCCACCCGTTTCCATGATACATACTTCCCCAGGCCCAGCTTCCGAAGACCGGATAAATAATCGCGGCGAGAGCGGCGGTATAGATAAGATGTGCGATAAACCGTGTTCTTTCCGCCATTGCGCCTGAAATAATAAGGGCGACAATTGAGCAGAACAGAAGCTGGAGCATCCAGAAAGAGTAGTGTTGATAGTCGCCATCATGGGCAAAGCCTGTGAGAAAAAAGCCATCAGAGCCAAACAGGCCGGAGCTGGATTCTCCGAACATCAGGCCAAAACCTATCGCCCAATACGCAAACGCCCCGATAGAAAACCCGATGATGGTTTTCATTATGACGTTCGACGCGTTTTTAGCCCGTGTAAGACCCGACTCCATCAACGTGAACCCCGCCAGCATGATAAAAACAAGACAGGCGGCGATGATCGTCCATATTGAATTCAGATGGTTCTGGACATCCAACGCATCTGGTATTTCCGCCGCAAACGCATTTTCAGCTATCGCCAAAAACGCAATACAAAATATAATTATTCCGTTTTTCATAATAGATACACTTTAATTACGAGCGTTGTCTCCTGGTGAAATTCAAAAAACACACCAATCGAACATGTGGATTAACTAAAACTTCAAACAAAATGAAAGTTGAAACATTCACGTATTACTTCAGCCAGAAGTAATACCGATCCAAACCGTAACTTTTATCTGGATCACTCTCCCCATAGATGACCATGTAAGAGCAATATGTTTGCCAAAACGCAACTCATTGAATATGAAGGTGTTATTATTAACGCGGCAAATCGGACGCCTATATATTAGGCGTCAAAAGTGGAGGACGCCTAAACTTTGCGCAAAAAATAGGCTTAATTTATGGAATTGCTTGGGATGGAACCGCTGCCTGTGAAAATCAAGATTTTCTTTTACAGAAAGG
>CAYNDB010000031.1:0-1589 GCA_964395915.1 uncultured Nitrospinota bacterium
AAGGAGAGGTGGCCGAGTGGTTTAAGGCGGCGGTCTTGAAAACCGTTGAGCGAAAGTTCCGGGGGTTCGAATCCCTCCCTCTCCGCCAATATCAACACGGCGCACTCTCAAAAATGGTTTTATATTTGAAATTTGAAAATGAAATTCATTAAAGAAGAAGAATTTACACAGCTAATGCAGGGAGTCAGGATTGTCCATTGCAACCATGGCCGCTCCCTTTGCTTCAGGGACGAGGCTTCTATCCTGGGATTCGATTTTACCAACATGAATATTCCCGACCACGGAGCCTCGCCATATGAAGGTGTGGCCGCGGGAGATAGAAGCATAGAATATATTATGGTCTCCTCGATATTAAAAATTATTGCGGAGCTTGACCTCTTTCCCCTCTACCTCTATCCGGTGGACGATGATTGGGCCGACGAGGATTTGGAACCGCTTGTAAAACGTGGGTTATTGACTCCTGAGGAAGGCGCCGTATTAGACGAGGTGGTCGATAGCGGCCACGCCATGGATATTATAGTGGTGGACAAAGGAGAGATGGACCTAGCTGTCCGCCTTGTCACACCGCAGATGACGGCATTTTCCAAAACCTGCGCTGTCGCGGACGGCAAAGGACGTGTGCTGACAACTTTTTCGCAAGACGACGAGGTGTCGTTCAACACAACAGACAAAAATATTTACGAAAAGGCCAGCCTAATGATGAAATCGTTAAGCGGACTGCCTTTCGATGTAATCTGGGCGGAAGGCGAATAACCCGCCTCTCCATTAAACAATGGGAGGCCCTCTTTAATGTCTATAATTTCCGCTTCCAGAAGAACAGATATCCCCGCGCTCTACGCTTCCTGGTTCATGGACAAAATCGCTAAAGAAAGCTGTGTCGTCAAAAACCCGTATAACGGTAAAATGGCGGAAGTATCGCTGAAGCTTGCCGATGTCGATGGAATCGTATTCTGGTCGAGAAATTATTCGCCGATGATGAAACATCTTAAAAAACTGCGTGATATGGGATATCGATTTTACATGCAATTTACGTTAAACGCATATCCAGGCTATATCGACCCGGGGTCCCCGACAATGGACAAGGCCACGCAAACCGCTCAGGAAATCGCGAAAACTTTTGGGTCGAGGGCTCTGGTATGGCGATACGACCCGATCATGCTAACGTCGGAGACAGACGCAAAGTGGCATCTTGAAAACTTCGGCAATATAGTTAAACGGATGGAAGGAGCCACAGACACATGCGTTATCTCGTTTATCGACAAATACAGGAAACTTGACCGCAACCTTTTCCCATTGCTGGGTCGTCGCAATATTGAGTTCCTGGAACCAGCCATGCCGGAGCTTATTGACATTGCCGAAGCTATGACGGAAATAGCTGTAAGAAGCGAAATCAAAGTCGAGTCTTGCTGCGAGCCGGAGCTTGGAGCCGATAGCGTGGAAAACGCTTCATGTATTGATATTCAACGCCTTATGGATGTGTCCGGCGTTTCATTTGAAGGAACAAAAAGGGAGCCGACCCGTAAAGGCTGCCAATGTTTTGCCGCAAAAGATATTGGCGCATACGACACCTGCACACTTGGCTGCGCATA
>CAYNDB010000031.1:1689-22297 GCA_964395915.1 uncultured Nitrospinota bacterium
CACAAATTGCCCGCGCAACCTCCTTGTGCTAGAATCTCAAGTTTCATAAATCATTTAATCAGGCCTTTTTCACGGAGTTCTTAACTGCAATGGAAAGTTCAATCTCAATCGCTTCGGCGTTTGGCAAGATAATCGGGCTTACAGGGTTCGGATCGCTGACTATCGGGTCGTTGGTAATGATCGTTATCGCTTTGACATTGCTCTATCTCGCCATTGGAAAGGGGTTCGAGCCGCTATTGCTTGTGCCTATAGGATTCGGTTGTTTGCTCGCCAATATGCCGCATTCATTTATGACTTTCAGCGACGAGGGTGGCCTGCTTTATTACTTTTACCAGGGCGTGAAACACGAGATCTGGCCACCGTTGATATTTCTCGGTGTTGGGGCTCTGACAGATTTTGGCCCGTTGCTTGGCAACCCGTCTACGCTATTATTGGGGGCGGCGGCTCAGATCGGGGTATATATTACGCTGATTGTCGCTGTTGTCCTTGGTTTTTCCTTGCAGCAAGCGGCCGCTATTGGAATAGTTGGCGGCGCGGACGGGCCGACGGCGATATTCCTCGCGAATAAACTTGCGCCAGAGCTTCTTGGGCCGATAGCGGTTGCGGCGTATTCATACATGTCACTCGTACCGATAATACAGCCTCCGATCATGCGCTTTTTCACAACGGAAGATGAGCGAAAGATAAAAATGGAGCAGCTAAAACCTGTAAGCCAGAAGGTTAAGATCGTGTTCCCGATAGTAGTCACTATCGTATGCGTTCTGCTTTTGCCCGCCGCGGCTCCTCTTATCGGCATGTTGATGCTTGGAAACCTTTTCCGGGAATCCGGAGTCACCAAACGATTGCATGACACCTCTGAAACTCATCTTATAAACATCGTCACGATACTGCTGGCTCTTGCGGTCGGCTCGTCGATGACCGCCGAGTCGTTCCTCACAGTACAGACTATTAAAATAATTGTCCTGGGCCTTTTCGCTTTTTGCGCGGCGACAGCCGGAGGGCTTATCCTCGGCAAAATTCTGATGTGGGCCTCTGGCGGAAAAATAAATCCGCTCATAGGCTCTGCAGGAGTATCCGCTGTGCCGATGGCGGCGCGGGTCAGCCAGAAAGTGGGGCAGGAGGCCGATCCGCACAACTTCCTTTTGATGCACGCCATGGGGCCAAACGTGGCAGGGGTGATCGGCACTGCGGTAGCTGCGGGTATCATGCTGGCGCTGTTTGGCGAATCGGCGCAGATAAGCCCTGGTCACGCGGAAGCGGTAATACGGACCGGGGCGGATTTCGTCCGTTCAATCTTCGCAGGTTAATTATATGGAAAACATAGGCTCCGCTTTAGTAATCACAGTTATCGGCATGGGGGTGATTTTCGTCGTCCTTACATTGCTGATGGCCACGATCGTCGCGCTAAACACCGCTTTCCCGTACAAAAAGACGCCGCCACCTCAGTCTGGAGCTACAACAGGAGCCACGGAGACCGAAACCGTAGCTGTGATACAGGCGGCGATCACCGCGTATCTGAAACGCAAAAAAGGTGAAGATTAGTTCGTAAGCTCAGGATAGGTCAAAGGCGCGGCCCCACAATTGGCAACGCCGTTTGGTTTATTTAATGCTATTTTTACAGCCACCCTCTCCAATTCCTCCCGCGAGGCGCCATTTTCGAAAATAGGGTTTAAGTCCAGTGTAGTAGGCATGCCGGAGCAAAGGGATATTATCCCGTCCGATGAAAGCCACAACCTGTTACAGGTGGAACATTCACGCTTGTTTGCGCAGGTGATGATTTTTATCGTTGTGTCTGTCCCTTCAACCTTCCATGGATTGTTCGTTATCGCAAGCCCTTCCAAACGGGTCAGCTCATATTTTTTCGAAAGTCTGGAAATGATAGGTTCCCGCATTTGTTGCGAAGCGACTTTGCCCGATTGGCTTTCCACCAGGTAGATATTTATTTTGCGAGTTATGGCCCAGTCCACTATAGACTCTATTTCATGATCGTTAACCCCTTGCACAACAGGCATTTTAATCGTCAATGGTAAACAGTCCATTTTTATTACAGCGTCAAGACCCGTCAAGATTTTCTTAAGGTCGTCAGATCCGGTCATCGACTTGAAAAGGCTTTTCGAAAGTGTCGGCACAGAAACAAACAATCTGCTCAACCCGGTATTGCTTAACCGCTCCGCCATGCTTTCCAGCAGTAAACCGTTTGTGGACAACGAGACAGATTTGATTGACTGTATGACAGTCAATTGTGAAACCAGGTCAATTATGTCCGGCCTTAAAAGAGGCTCCCCTCCGCTGATACGCACTCTTTTTAAACCGAGTTTAGCCATCATACGAATGAACGTTAATATGTTTTCCGTCGGGAAGAGGTGGGGAGCTGGCACCGAAGTTTTATCTATGGCGCAGTACGAGCAATCATATTGGCATGAAGCGCTCGCAGCTAACTGTATCAAGTCAACCTGGCGATTGAACTTATCGACCAGAATCATGGCAAACTAGTGATCTGATTTACACTAAATTATTAATATATCGTTAATTTATTTTCTCGCCTTTCTCTGTGGTATGTCAACTGAATACGCATAACATTTTTAGACAGGATATCCGTCATAAATGTTACTTAATTAGTTAATAATTTACTTCTCGGATTTTCAAAAGTTTCCTAGGCTCTTGCCATCCTTGATTGAAAAGTTACAAAAAATCGAAAAATACTTTAAAACCGACTTTTGCGCTCGTTATGGGTGGATATGTATCGTCTTGTCTCGGAGACGACTACCGGCGCAAGAAGGAGGAGCGCGACAAGGTTTGGAAACGCCATAAGGCCGTTGGTGATATCCGAAAACGTCCACACCACTTCGAGTTTCGTCACGGCTCCTACGACTATTAAAAGACAGAACACTACCCTGTACGGAGTTATCGACTTTACTCCAAAAAGATGTTCAAGGGCGCGCTCACCATAGTAGCTCCAGCCGAGCATGGTGGAGTATGCAAAGAACACCAGCCCAAGCGCGAC
Source organism: uncultured Nitrospinota bacterium (assembly GCA_964395915.1). Classification (GTDB taxonomy): domain Bacteria; phylum Nitrospinota_A; class UBA7883; order UBA7883; family JAJRTC01; genus CAYNDB01. The sequence goes on from CAYNDB010000031.1 coordinate 4,694, forward strand.
TACCCCCCCTCCAAATCCGCCGGGTATACCCCTGGAAAAAGCCTCTGTGGTAAGCGGCGCTCCGTTCATCCCGCTTTCCCACGCTCCGGTGCAAAGGATGACAAGCGCCGTCATGGAGCATACGATAAGGGTGTCGATAAAAGTCTGCGTCATGGAGACAAGCGCCTGAGCGACAGGGTCCTTGGTTCTTGCCGCGGCGGCGGCGATGGGCGAAGAGCCAAGGCCGGATTCGTTGGAAAATATTCCACGAGCCACACCCATTCGTATCGTAATCCAGATAGCGGATCCGGCGAACCCTCCAGATGCGGCTGTGGGGGAAAACGCATGCCGGAAAATAAGCGTGAAAGATTCGGGTATTTTGTCTGCGTTAAGCGCAAGTATATACAGGGCGGCGGCGCAATAGAAAAATATCATCACAGGAACAATCACCGAAGCGACCCTGCCTATCCACTTTACTCCGCCGAGAATCACAGCGGCCGTCAATATGGCAAGTATAACGCCGGTGGCGAGCTTCGGCGCTCCAAACGTACTGTGCAACGCGTCGGCCACAGAGTTTGATTGAGTCATGTTGCCGATGCCGAAAGCGGCGATGGAAGCGAACACGGCAAATGATCCCGCAAGATATTTCCAGAAAGGATGCGGCCCTATTTTTGATATATACACCATCGGCCCGCCCACCATCCTGCCACGCTCATCTTTATACCTGTACTTTACCGCAAGCAAAGCTTCGGCGAATTTCGTGGCCATCCCCACAAGCCCTGTCACCCACATCCAGAACACAGCGCCAGGCCCGCCTATGGCGATGGCCGTCGCAACACCGGCGATATTGCCTGTGCCGACCGTTGCCGATAACGCCGTCATCAACGCCTGAAAATGTGAGATGTCACCATCGGCGGCTTCTTCAGATCTGCGGACAAACGCCATTGTCAACGCAGGTATAAGCCATGTAAACTGAAGTCCGCGCAGTCGGATAGAAAGATAGACCCCCGTCCCGAGCAGAAGAAGGATTAAAGGCAGGCCCCAGACAAACGAATCTATCTTGTCAAGTATTTCCATACGCCCTTGTGATCTAAAAAATCTTGAGGGAGATTAACATAACGCTGTGTGAAAATCGAGATGACCCACTACCTGTTCAGCTACACCCTCTCGAAAAGAAGCGCAAGCTCGATATGAGCGGTTTGCGGAAACATGTCGAAAGGCGTAACCGATTGAAGCTTGAACCCCGCTTGCGAAAGCTTCGCCGCGTCTCTTGCGGCGGAAGGCGGGTCGCATGACACGTAAACGATTCGTTTCCTTGCAAGCTCTCCGACTGTTTCGATATCCTTCGCCACACCGCCTCGTGGAGGGTCAAGTATTACCGCGTCGAACTTCAAACCGTTCGCCAGCAATTCCCTCCCATCCTCTAAAGCCGAGCCATGCGTAAAATGCGCCGTGACAACACCAAGCTTTTGCCTGTTTTCCTCCGCGTTTATTATCGCCTTTTTGTTCGAATCAATGCCTGTAACAGCGGCTCCTGTTTTGGCGAGCGGCAGAGAAAATGTTCCCATACCGCAGAAAAGGTCGAGTCCCGACTCTCCTGGTTTCAGGTTTGCGAGTTTTGTCACTTTCTCCGCAAGTTTCACGCTTTGCTCAGGGTTGACCTGGCTGAACACGCCAGGGGCAAAACGCAACGTATCGCCACCCACGGACGGAGCCTCAAGTTCGCAATCACCGTGCGCTTTTACAGTTTTCCCTAGCCTTATTGACACACCCTGTATAGTCGGACAACTAGAAATAACACGCTCTATAAACCCATCCGTAACAGGCTCAACAAGATAAAATGTAACACGCCCCCTACCCTTCTCCGCGTCGGCTTCAAATTCAATCTCCTTTACCTTCCCGGAGTTTTTCGGGTCACCGTTCATGACCTCCAATATTTCCGTGAGCATTCGGTTGACTGTATCGCAAGCCACAGCGCAACGTTCGATCGACACGATATCGTGAGACTTATGCCGATAGTACCCGATGATAACTTTCCCGCCCGTTGATAAAACTTTCAGCCTGATTCGCGAACGGTACGCAAGTTCATTCATGGCAGGAGAGACAGACGGGACGCTAATATCAATCTTGCCGATACGTTTGAACTGGTCTTCGACGATTTTCTGTTTCCACTCAAGCTGTGTGGCATATTCCAGCTCTATCCACGGACAACCGCCGCAATCAATGGAATATGGACATGGCGTCGGCCTCCTTTGAGGCGACGGCGTCTCCACTTTAACAAGGGACGCTTCTGTAAATCGTTTCTTGTCGCTCTTTACTCGGGCCACGACGATATCGCCAGGGTAAGCGCCATGTATGAACACAACCTTGCCGTCTCGTCTGCCCACACCAGCCCCGCCGAAAGCGAGCCTGTCGATGGCAATGGTAAAAATATTTTCGTTTTGCATATGAATTTTACTTTAAAAGTGGTGTGAATGAGCCTATACGGCTACTTTACATCGATAATCATCCCGGTTTCATCGCAGTCCGGGAATTTGTGGCAGCGGACACAATCTCCCCATATTTTATGAGGCAATTCATTTTTGTCTATCTCTGTAAATCCAAGCTTTGCAAAAAAATCCGGAGCATACGTAAGCGTGAAAACTTTTGGAACACCCAGATGTTTGGCCTCCGCCAGAGCAAGCTCCGTCAACTGCCTGCCAATACCACGTCTTGCGTTCGGAGGCTCCACGCAAAGCGCCCGTATCTCCGCAAGGTCTTCCCATGTGATATGCAATCCACATACGCCTACGATCTTACCATCCTCCTCATACAGTATGTATTGACGAATGGTCTCGTATAGCTCGCTCAACGAACGCGGAAGCATAAGCCCTTTGTCGGCGTATATCATGATGAGCTTTTGAATCGCCTTGGCGTCCCTAAGCAGGGCCTGACGGAACACACCTTTTATGTGTCCTGGAACCTGTTGATTTTGTATGTTAGTAGTCTCGCTCATTTAGAGAGTCTATCATCATCCTTTTCCCTGAGCCATGTTTTAAGACAGGCCACAAGATCATCGCGCGCAACCTCGGTCATGGCGCCCCGTAAAAGCTCGGCCGATGATTTCGCTTTCGGGTCGAGTTTGCCACGCCCAGCCCTCACTTGTTGCATGGCGTCCTTAACAGCGGCGCTAATATCGCGCCCCGGCGTTTTTCTTTTTTCAGAGATGGATACCTTGTCATAGATCCGCCACTTTCTTAACATCCACAGCAGCGCTACGGCAAGCGTTATCCAGGCTATAGACATGCCCGCCATCCAAAATACGCTCATAAAAATAGCTCACCTCGCTCTGGGGTGGGTTTTATCGTATATCTCTTTCATCCGGCTTTTGGCAATATGGGTGTATATCTGTGTTGTGGAGATATCGGAATGCCCCAGCATCCGCTGTACGGAACGAAGGTCCGCCCCTCTATCGAGCAGGTGCGTGGCGAAGGAATGCCTTAGCGAATGGGGGCTTATCTTCTTTTTCACCCCACTTATGACCGCGTATTTCTTGATAATCTTCCAGAACCCCTGCCTTGTCATCTCCTTGCCAAGCCTTGTCACAAAAAGCGCTTCAGTCCATTTTCCTTTTAATATCCCCGGCCTGGCGATTTCCCTGTATCCCTTTATCCTCTCCATCGCCACAGCCCCTAACGGCACAGCTCTTTCCTTTGCGCCTTTGCCGATGGTGGAAATATAGCCCATTTCGAAGTTTATATTTTTCAGCCGGATCGATACAAGCTCTGACACACGAAATCCTGTGGCGTATAATGTCTCCAGCATGGCGATGTCCCGAAGCCCTTCAAAGCTGTCCTGTTTCGGCGCGGCCAGCAGAGCTTCCACCTCTTTTATCGAGAGAGTCCCCGGCAATGACCGCCCAAGCTTTGGCGACTGTATAACTTCCGCAGGATTTGAGTTTAACAACCCTTCGCTGACCAGAAACCTGAGCAACCCTTTGACCGCGGCAAGAGAGCGCGCTGTGGTGGCGGCTGACATGCCGGACTTCCTCATCTTCGTTATATACGCGCTGATATCGGGCGGCGTAAGAGCGGCTAATGTATCAAGGTTTTTATAGCGAATCGCTTTAATAAAACGTTCGCAGTCGCGCCGGTACGCGTCGACAGTGTTCTGAGACCTGTTTTTTTCTATAACAAGATGAGTGATAAACTGGTCTATCAGCGACTCTCCGTTCATCGTTTGATCTTAACAGATAGCGCGACTCTACAACAAATATGGGAAGTGGGAAGCCTAGCGAAGAAAGTCGGAAACGGATATATTGTCAAGAAAGGTTTGCAGGTTCAGCGAACTTATTTATCCCACATCTCATGCAAGCTCTTTACAAGATCATCCAGTTCACGATGAACATTAAATTCCGGCAGGCTTCTTAAAAATGTTTTGCCGTAACTTTTTGTAGCCATCCGCTTGTCCAGCACAGCGAGAAGGCCTTTATCTTCTTTAGAGCGGATAAGCCTGCCAAGCCCCTGTTTTAGCATCAGCGCCGCCGATGGAAGCTGATATTCACGGAAAGCCGAGCTGCCACGCTTTTCTATCGCCTCGATACGGGCGGCCACTTGCGGGTCTGACGGAGTGGCGAATGGCAGCTTGTCTATAATCACAGCGGAAAGCGTTTCACCCGGCACGTCCACACCCTGCCAGAACGACGTGGTGGCAAAAAGGACGGAGTGCGTATCCTTCCGAAATTTTTCAAGGATGACCGACCTTGGGCTGTCCCCCTGCTTCAACATGGTGAACGGTGTTTTACCGTCTATTAAATCCCACACCATTTCAAGATTTCTGTAACTGGTGAAAAGGACGAACGCTCTTCCTTTTGTTTCTTTCAAAAGAGCTTTTATCCTTTCAGCCGCCTTTGGCGCAAACTTGTCGGAATTTGGCTCCGGCAGGTCGGCGGCGATATAAAAAACAGTTTGTCGCTTATAATCGAACGGCGACTCGATAATATGTTCCTCCACTTCGGTAAGCCCGAGCCGCGATTTTATAAATTTGAAATTGTTATCCGTGCTTAGCGTCGCCGAAGTAAACACACAAGCGTGCGCTATCGGGTATAGCTTTTCCTGCAGGTGACCGGAAACGTCTATCGGGAAGGACTGAAGGAATACGCCCCGCCCTCTCGTCTCAACACAATATACATAGCTGTCGTCATCCAGCGACAGAATTCCCTCCATCATGTCGGCAATATCCATGAACCTGCCTGAGAGGGCCTTGATATTGTCCGGCGCTTTTTTCATGGAGCTTATAAAATCGCCCACAAGCCGTATTGTGTTCAAAAGCTCTTCGGCTTGCTCTTTTGTCCGCTCCACATCATGTTTCCGCAGCCTGCGTTTACCTTCCTGTCCTCCACGAATGCTATCGAAAAAAGCGTGTGATCGACGGGAGAGATTTGACAACGTGACAGTCACATCCTTATCCGCGGTCTTGGCCGACGCAAGCTCGCGAGTGGTGTCGCGGACAGCTTCGTCTATACGGTAGTTGGATACGTTATGTCCAAAATAGTTGGTCGCAGTCTCTTCCACGTTGTGAGCCTCATCGAAGATAACAGCGTCATAACGTGGAATAACCTCTCCGTACACGCTGTCACGTATGTTGAGGTCGGCGAAAAAAAGATGGTGGTTGACTACCACTATGTCGGCGACAGCGGCGTCCTCCCGCATTTTCGTTATAAAACACGAGTCGAACGTGGGGCACGCCTGACCTAAACAGAGTTCCGATTTGGAATTTATTTCGCTCCAGGCGATATAGTCGTCCGGCATGTTTTCCATATCCGCCCGATCGCCGGACTTTGTGCTATCGGCCCACTTTTGTATTGCGGTAAAGAATCTTCCCTCGCCGGAGTCTTTAAACAACGGTTGTTGCGAAAAATTTTTAAACCGCCGTTTGCACAGGTAATTTCCCCTTCCCTTCATGCAAGCGGTTTTAAAACCATCGCCCAGAAGTTTTTGCAGGATGGGGATGTCTTTTTTGATTATCTGTTCCTGCAGGTTCAGTGTGCCGGTTGAAACGACCACTTTCAGGCCGGATTCCACAGCAGGGATAAGATATGCCAGAGTTTTGCCTGTTCCGGTGCCGGCTTCGACAAGCAAAATTTCCCCGTTACCGAGGGTTTGCAAAACCGCTTCAGCCATAACCTCCTGACCTTCGCGATACTCGTACCTGTCAAGGATTGTCGCCAACCCTCCGTCCGGGCCAAAGTGTAGATTCATCGCCAATGGGGAAAACTCGCTACGTCCTCTGACGCGCAGGGAAAGTTATACCGATCGCCCGACAGCTTCCGCCACTTTGCGCACATTTTTCATCAGCGCCTCAAATTTGGGCGGCTTGAGCGATTGAGGCCCATCAGAAAACGCCTCTTCAGGCTTCCAGTGGACTTCTATCATCAGCCCGTCCGCTCCGGCGGCCACAGCGGCAAGAGCCATCGGAGCTACATACTGCCAGTAACCTGCGCCATGACTTGGATCAATGATTATAGGCAAATGTGATTTTTCTTTTACAACAGGAATGGCGGAAAGATCAAGCGTGTTCCTGGTCGCATTCTCGAATGTGCGGATTCCTCTCTCGCACAATATGACCTTGTTGTTACCTTCGGAAAGGATATATTCGGCGGACATCAGCCACTCATCTATGGTGGTGGCAAGCCCGCGTTTCAGCAGGATAGGCTTCTCCATTTTGCCAACTTCCTTTAGCAACGAAAAGTTCTGCACATTACGGGCCCCTATCTGCATGATATCGGTATATTTATGGACAAGCTCAACATCCCGGGGGTTCATCACCTCCGTGACAAACGGCATGCCAGTAGCTTCTGAAACTTCCTTAAGAAGTTTCAGCCCCTCCTCCTCCATACCCTGGAAACTGTATGGGGACGTGCGCGGCTTGAAGGCGCCTCCCCTCAATATGGCGGCTCCCGACGCTAGCACAGATTTTCCTGTTTCTATAAGCTGCTCTTTCGATTCCACAGAGCAAGGCCCTGCCATGACAACAAGCTTATCGCCGCCAATCTTGACGCCTTTAACGTCTATAATGCTGTTCTCCGCCCGAACTTCTCTGGAACAAAGCTTGTATGGCTTGAGAATAGGCATCACGCTTTCAACATGTTTTAGAGACTCCAGCGCCTGAAGACGCGCCTTGTCCCTGGCGTCACCCAAAGCCGCGACAACAGTCCTGAATTCTCCCGACAGAATTCTGGTTGAATATCCGAAGTCCTTGATTCTCTTTACAACATCCTCAACGTCCTGCTGAGTCGCGTTTTCTTGCATCACTATTATCATTATTAAACCCCTGCGGAAACGTACCGCATCTCCATTATGATATAAATCGTAGCATTGCCTACCTATCGTGTAACCTAGCATATTAAGATATTTCCCAGGGTGATACAACTTCAAAGGTGGAAGTAAAAACAAACCGCCATTCACCCTTGTTATTCACGCCAAACCCGACCTGTTTTCAGCTATGGACTGAAAGGCGTCGCTCCGATACAATATCGGCTTCATATTTGTGCCGGAGTGGCGGAATGGCAGACGCGGAAGACTCAAAATCTTTTGTCCTTACGGGTGTGGGGGTTCGAATCCCCCCTCCGGCACCAATCTTAACCACAGCATGTTTACCTTGATAGGCGTCGATAGATATATTATTATCTACACTTAACTATTTAATTTATTGTGGTTTTCAATAATGACCTAGAGGTGTAATATGGGCGACATTGATCCTAATCTTAAAGTTTTGGTAATAGACGATTTTGCCACCATGAGGAAAATCGAAAAAAACATCCTCGGCCAGCTTGGAATAAAAAATGTAGACGAGGCTGACGACGGCTCTACCGCTTTGCCGAAAATCCAGCAGACCAAATATGACGTAATCCTGCTGGACTGGAATATGCCTCAGATGAGTGGGCTTGAGCTGCTAAAAGCTGTTCGCGCCGATCCAAACACAGCTAGCGTCCCCATAATCATGGTCACCGCCGAAGCGTTGAAAGACAATATCGTAGCGGCCGCCCAGGCAGGTGTAAACGACTATGTGGTCAAACCGTTTACCGCAGCGATATTAGAAGAAAAGCTCAATAAGGTATTAAAGTAAAGCTTGGCTTTTTATTAAAACAATTTTCTGTTGATCGCATCGTAGAGAAGCTTTGCTTCCTTGAAATCAGGGGCCAGCGACATTGCTTTTTGAAGGCTTTCTATCGCTTTATCGCTCTGCCCGTCTTCATAATATGCTCTGCCTATATTATAATGCAGCGCCTCGTCATCCTGATCTATAGAGAGCGCCTTATTATAATTCTCAATTGCCAGGTCATACATTTCCCCACGCCTTAGCTCTATTCCATATTCATTAAACAGATGTTTGTTATCTTTATCGTAAAGGCTGTCTACCTCGGATAATTTTTCAAAAGACTCCTTGGCCTTATCCACCTCGCCAAGCTCCATATGGGCCTTGCCCTTGCCAAGATGGGCCTCCAGGTTTTGATCGTCCTGTTTTACCGCCATGCCAAACTCGAAAGCGGCGGCGTTATATTCTTTACGTTCAATGTGTTGCTGCCCCATGTTCACTCTTTCCTCAGCTTTCTCTTTCTTAAGCTCATCATCAGTTCTCGGTTTAAAGTTGCATTTATGGGTGGAACAGTCATGGAAGCGAGCTTCAAACTCATCGTTTTCCAGCGTCTCGGCGACTATTGCTGTCGGGGAGCCGTCAGGCTTGAGATAGAATAAATCTACCTCGTCTTTGTTTTTGGTTTTAGCATAATAGTGGAGGTCTTGCGCTTCATTGGAAACACGGCGCGTAGCCATGGTGCCAGCTTCGATTTTTTTACTCTCAAAATAAATACCTTTGATCTCTTCGCTGGCCATAAGAATATCTTTCAACTGGTTTTAATATTATTTTTCAGAACAATATATTCTACTTCGTTTAATAAATGATGGGAACCCTAACAAACACTTGTTTCCCGTCCGTTATCCATGGCGAGAGCTGTGAAGAGTCATCGTAGCGAAACTGACCACAGTCTCTCGCTGTCCTTCTATATTTTGTCGATATTCAATCAGGCTGCCATGATCCGCATCACACACTTTGAGCAAGGTGTATAGCGGCGGAAAGCCGCATACCCTGTTTACGCTATTTGTCTCCACAATTTTTTTATGGAAATTTTCCATATTCATTCGTTCTATGGCGTCCAATAATTCACGATCGTCATCCTCGATTCTTTTCAGCTCTTCGTCAGACAATTTGTGACTATCCCCGAACCTCGCTCCGACATGTGAGAAATCCACACTTGCCACGAAAACCGTTTTGCGGTTTGTCTCCTCCACAGTCTTTTTCAGAGCTTCGATAAACTTGTCTACCCGCTTGCCGTTAAACACCGGATGGTCGATATCCCAAACTTGTTCAGGGAACGAAAGTAATATCGGAACGACAGTCACCTCCGGTCTTTCTTTATACAGGTGGGCCAGGAAAAGCGCATGGAACTCGATCGAATGCTCCATTCTGTGCGCGTCGATATCACCTCCAATATCTTCTCCAAATTTTTCCTGAAACTTTGCGAGAAACTCTCTGTCCACCCGCAATGATCCTAAAGGAGTGGCTATATCTTTGTCCAAACAGGAGAAAAAGTCCTCGGAAAGAGAATGCCCTGTGCCGAGAATTATAAACAGGTCGGCGTCGGTGTCTTTTAACGTTTTCCACCCTGCGGCCATCATATCCGCGCCTATCCTGAAATCGATATGAGGCACAACTATCGCTCGAACAGTTCCATTATTTTGTTTGACGCCCCCGCTTACCAGTTCGTTCATACTAGCCAAAAGCTCTTTGGGCGCCGCAGGATAACTTTTACCGGCGAATACAAACGGACGTTCAGAAGAAGCGAGGAATTTGCTCTTAACCTTTTTCTCAAAATCAGAGAACCGCTCGTTATCGAGCATCAAAGTGTCATCCAGTTTTTCTACAAGCTCCTCAATCTCATCTTTTGTTATTTCTCCGCCAAATTTATTTTTAAACTCTTCGCATATGCGGTCCAGGTCTTTTTTCCCATCGAACAGGGTCAAAAGATAAAATGCGGGGAGAGACAATGTCATCGCCAGTTCGCTATAGCCCGCAGGGTCATACAGGTTAACCATACGCTCACCGTTCTGTTCCACAGGCACAGCTTCCAGCTGACGAAGCGCCGGACGGTTATTAGGATGACGCGCATTCACAATATTAATTATTCAGAACGTTTAAACTTTTTCAGGAAATCTGTTTTCCGCTCTTCTCCATTAAGAAGTCTTTTTATATTTTCTCTGTGGGAGAACATTATCAGCCCGGCCATTGCTATGGATATCAGTATAAGCTCCGCAGGGACCTCTTTACCAAACATCATTTTCTGTGTCAGTAATATTACAGCGGCGGATATAGCTCCTAGTATTGATCCTAACGCAACGTATTGAGTGGTAAGAGTCACGAGAAGATAAACAAAGAACGCTCCCAACGCCGCCACCGGAGCCAGCCCCAGAAACATACCACACGCCGTGGCCACGCCTTTACCCCCTTTAAAACGCGCAAAAACTGTCCAGATATGCCCAAGCACAGCGGCCACTCCACAATAAAGCGCCGTCATCTGACCAGAAATAAACCCCACCCCAAAAGGAGCGATCATAGACACTGCGGCATAACCTTTGAGAATATCTATTAACAAAACTACGATATAAGGCTTCAGACCAAAAAGGCGATACACGTTTGTCGCGCCCGCGTTGCCGCTGCCGTGCTCGCGGAGATCTATCTTTCCTATAATTCGCCCCGCAATTAACGCAGTGGGAAAGGAACCCAGGATGTAACTAGCCAAAATCACTAACAGAAAATCGGTCATTTTGTGTGTCAGCCGATGCCGAACGCTTTTGTTTTGTTGCGCCCTTCAGCCTTGGCGACATACAAGGCCTCGTCCGCCTTGGTTACAAGTTGCCGTGGTTTGTCTATTCCTTCAGCCGATGTGTCGCATATGCCGAGCGAGACTGTTATGTTGATTTCGCCGAATTCTGTTTTTATAGGAGTGTTTTCCATATCTTTTCTTATTCTTTCAGCGACTGCTATTGCGGTTGTAGAATTTGTCTGAGGCAGGAGAAAAGCAAACTCCTCCCCGCCATAGCGGGCGACGGTGTCTATCTTCCTTACGTGATCCTTAAACCGCGCCGCCAGAAATTTAAGCACGCTGTCACCTGCAATGTGGCCATACGTGTCATTGATATCTTTGAAATAATCGATATCCAGCATCATGCAGGACATTGGATTGCCATAACGTATTGCGCGCTCGAACTCGATGCTCAAAATTTCCTGAAAATAGCGATGGTTGAAAAGTTTGGTCAACCCGTCTGTTATGGCCAGTTTGCGGGCCTTTCCCAGCCTTCTGGCGTTATTCAGCGACGCGGATATCATCTCCGCCGCAAGCTCCACCGACGAGTAATCCATGCTGTTAAAAAAACCTCTGCTGTTACCGTTCAGGTTCAGCGCGCCAAATATATCATCCCCAACCTTAAGAGGGATACACATGGCGAACCCATCCTTGTATTTCTCCCTTTTAACATCAGGAGCGTATTTTGACGAAAGGAAATCTCGCACAAAAACGGTTTTGCCAGTTTTCATCACTTCCGGCATAATAGGACAATATTCTGATATCAGCGACGAATCATCCATTTCGTGACTGTGGGCAAAAGCCGAAAGTTTACTGGTTTCCTCGTCCAGAACAAAAAGAGAATACCTGTCAGCCGACACCAGTTTTCCAAATTTTTCCTGAATAGCTTTGGCTATATCGCAAACTTCAATCGTATTAACGGATTGGGCGAAATCTACAAGCCCCTCAAGCTGGCGCTGATACCTCTGGACTCGAAAGATCGCCCGCAGTTTCGCCAAAAGCTCCGGCATGTTGAAAGGTTTGGTAATATAGTCATCCGCGCCGATGTCCAGCCCTTCCACTTTTTGCTCGGTTTTTTTAAGGGCCGTGGCGAACACAACGGCGATATTTCTTGTACGCTCCCCTTCTTTTAGACGACGCAACACTTCATGGCCATCCATATCCGGCATCATGATATCCAGCAACGCAAGGTCAGGTTTTTTCTTATCAGCAAGCTCAAGCGCCTCGGCCCCGCCTCTGGCCAATGTCGTTTCGTAGCCTTCGGCTTCAAGAACGGCGTTAAGCGTCACCAATATGTCGTCGTCATCGTCGACTATCATGATATGCGGTTTGTGCATTTATACTCTCTCTACGTTTCACTTGATATTGGTAAATATAGACTAAACGCGCTTCCCTCGCCAAGCTCACTCCTTGCGGTTATCACTCCTGCGTGCACACTGGCAATCTGGTGACATATAGCGAGCCCAAGTCCTGTCCCGGCGTAACGTCGACAAAACCCTGTATCCGCTTGTGTGTATTTATCAAATATTGAGTCTATTTGTTCTGGAGGAATTCCTATGCCTGTGTCGGCGACTTCTATACAAGCGTAAGTAGAGCCATCCCTGTCTTCTGATTTAAGCGATACAGTCACCTTGTCGCCATTTTTAGTGAATTTTAGCGCGTTAGATAAAAGGTTGTTCAGCGCCTGGATGATAAGCTCCTGGTCAACCTCCACTATCGGAATTTTCTCCCTTGCGTCATATGTCAGCCCCACACTTTTATCTTTAAAAGCCAGCGAAAACTGCTCTATGCAAAGCGCGACGATTCCGGCAAGGTTCACTTTCCCCCGAACGACTTTCACCTGGTTGGCCTCGAACTTGGCAAGATCCAAAAGGTTGTCTATAAGCTCCTGCTGGCGATCTACATTCCTCGCTATAATTTCCAGAAACTTGCGTTGCTCAGAGCTTACATCCCCCAATACGCCACGCAGAAAGTTGTCCACTGCGGCGCGGATAGAGGTCAACGGCGTGCGCAACTCATGAGATATCATATTTGTAAAATCGTCTTTAAGTCTTTCGTACTCCTTGTCCTGAGTTATATCTGTAAAGAGAAAAAGCGAGCCTCTGGCTCCACTGTCGGGGTCAGGCACTTTCGTCAGGCGCACCCTGTAGGTTTTGCCGCTTACCTCCGTTTCAAAACTTTCAGGGAAGCTCTTCTTACCATTGTCCCTGGTTGGCGAGCTGTTTGAAAACATGTTCAACAGCTTTTCCATTGTAGCGTCGCTATCCATGCTCAAAAAAGGAAAATGACTCTGCGCCACCGGGTTTATAACCTCCAGAGCCTCGTTGGCGGCAAAAAACACCATCGCATCGGTCATGCCATTTATCAACGCCTCCATCTTGTTTTTTTCAGCCGCAAGCTCGTTTCGCAACCCTATGAGATGAACGCTCTGACGCGCGAGGCTATCCATTATCTTCCTTTGCTCCTGATGCTTAAACCGTAGCTCACGTTTGCTTATTGTGCTGGCGTCCTCATCTGAACTGTCATTAATCAGCGACAAGGCAACGATCGGAAGCGACAGAATACCCTCTTCGTCATCCGTCAGCGCCAGGGGGCCAAGCCCAAGCTCGATTATCTCAACCGGAGCCTCAAAATTGATAGACGGAGCGAGTATGGCGATTCCCAAATCAGGTTTGATAGAACGAAGCCGATATGCGGCCAGAACGGCGGAACGAGGATCCGGCTCAAAATCTACGAATGCGGCGTCATATGCAAAACCCACGGCGACCATGCGGGTAGCCCGTTCAAAAGATAAAAATTCAAGCTCAAATTCCCGTTCTTCACGCTTCTCAAAAGCTCGAGATATCCTGCTTTTCAGATCGGCGTTTTCAGTGACAATGAGAATTTTATGGCTGTTGGTCAATTTTAACTCCGGGGTATAAAGGGGTTATTTTTCATCGCAATAGCGCGCGTATTATCCTGAAAGAGGGGCTAAAGTTTCTATGGCGGTCCTGCCTGCTTTCAGGCGACAGTTACTCTCGCAAAGCCCGCACCCCACGCAGTCCAGCGCTTTTATAAGCGGTTTGCCGCCCAGGTCTATTATCGCCACTCCTGACAGGGGGCAAAAATCTATGCAGTACCTGCATTCTCCATCCTCATACGCAATGCATTTCGAAGAGTCCAGCCTCGCCTTGCCCATAGACAGGTCGGATATCTTGTCTGGTTTTACAAGCGCTCCCGTATCGCACACGGAAATACAATGAAGTTCCGAGCAAAGATAGCAAGGCTTTCGCTTCGGGGAAAACATCGGTGTCCCCTCGGCCTCTCCATAGCTTGCTGACACACGGAAAAGAGTGTTTTCCGGGCAGGCTTTAATACATTCATCACATTTGGAACAAAGCTCTATAAAACGCTTTTCCTCCACCGCCCCCGGCGGGCGCAAAAGCCCCCTTTTCGGCTCAAGAGGGTTTCGAGGCTCTTTAGTTACGGTCTTGCGAGTGACTTCTCTTTGGCCCTGCACAAATTCGCCGACAACACGTCCAAAAAACCCTACACCCTCGCGCAGAGCGTCACGCCTGTTGAAAGATGCGCCTCTTTTTTTGTCCATAACCTAATATACAACATGATACCCTTATCTTTCATTGCAAACCATGCGAACAGCAAGATGACCCCTTTTAAAACAGATAATTCACCTAAAGATATAACCCTTGTCACAGGAATATCAGGCGGATCGGCGGCAGGGAAAACAATGGTCGCAAACCTGTTGGCGGAATTGCTTTGCCCGTTTGGATCGCCTGTCCTGGCTGTGGACAGGTATTTTTATGACCAGAGGCGCTTATCGCCGAAAGAGAGGGCAAAACTTAACTACGATGTGCCGGAAGCCATTAACTTCAATCAGTTAGCAAAAGATATCAGAAATCTAAAAAATGGACAGAAAGTCCGTGTTCCTGCTTACGACTATGCCACACACGCAGCAATACCTGAGAAGGAGCTTGTATATCCTGCCAAACTATTGATCGTAGAAGGGATACTGCTCTTTAACTCTAATGAAATCAAACCGTTGCTGGACTTCAAAATTTATGTGGACGCCAAAAGCGAAGAGAGGCTCCGCAGAAGAATTGCCCGTGACACGGTGGAGCGCGGCAGAACGAAAGAATCGGTGATAAAACAATTTTATGAAACTGTGGAACCGGCGTTCCTCAAATACACGGAGCCGACACGCGATGACTCGGACATCACTCTCGATTGGAACATAAAAGATTTGCCTGCGTTGAAGCTTCTGGCGGACAAGATAGCCTCGCTGGTATTATATTAGTAACAAAGGAATCTGGAAAAAACGATGCCTATAGGAAAAATTCGACGCGCGACAAGGAGCCTTTCGAGGTATAGGGAGATATTCTCCATCCTGGTCAAATATGGCCTTGCGGACTGGGCGAAACGTGTAGACCGTGATTTTATACGGGACATAATTTCTTTCCAGTCTCCAAAAGAGCTTCTCGAACTTTCGACAGAGGAACGCATCCGCAGGGCAATAGTGGAGCTTGGCCCCACCTTTATAAAATTTGGGCAGATACTTTCCGTCCGGCCGGACATTGTCGGCGTCCCACTGTCCGAAGAGCTAAAGGAACTACAATCGAACGTGACGCCTGATCCTCTTGAATTGGTAGAAAATACCATCGAGAGCGAGCTTGGCGGAACTACCGAAGAGCTGTTCGATAATTTCGAGTCTGTGCCTGTCGCTTCCGCCAGTATCGGGCAAGTCCATATGGCCTGGCTTAAAAGCGGCGAAAAGGTTGCGGTGAAGGTGCGCCACTCAGGCATAGAAAAAGTCATTCAAACAGACCTGGAAATATTAAAAGATCTTGCGCAGCTTGCTGAGGATTATGTCGAGGACGCAAAGTATTTCAGACCGAAAGAGACCGTCGCAAGATTCTCGAAAACATTGATGCGTGAAATGGATTTCATGCGTGAGGCTCGCAACATAATCAACCTTGGGGAAGACCTGTCCGACGATGTGACGGTGAAAATCCCAAAGGTCTTTGAAGATGTTACGACTTCAAAGGTTCTTGTGATGGAATGGATAAACGGCGTAGCTCTGGACAGGCTTACTCAGGATATGAAGGAAAAAATCGACACATCTGATATTGCGGAGAAGGCGGCCCGTGTGTTTCTGAACATGATGTTCATCAGCGGATTTTACCACGCCGACCCGCACCCGGGAAATATAATGATATTAGGTGATGAAAAAAAGATAGCGCTTCTCGATTTCGGTATGGTTGGCAGGTTGTCGCCACGGATAAGAGAGCATGTGGAGGATATGGTCGCCTCTGTAGTGGCGCAGGATAGTGAGCGTCTGGCAAGGATAATAGTAAAAGCCGGTTCACTGCCTCCGGATTTGGACGAGGCGTCTCTTGGGGCGGATGTCACCGAGTTCATATCATTCTACGGCGCGTTACCCGTGAACAAGATCAAGCTTTACGAGGCTCTCAACGAAATGATGTCGATAATCCATCGCCACCATATAATTCTGCCGTCAGAGGTTGTGCTGGTAATAAAAACGCTGGTGACCCTTGAGGGAACAAACAGGGAGCTGAACCCCGAATTTAACATGTTGTCACTTGTGGCCCCGTATCAGGCCAGTATGGCGTTTTCGATATTGCAGCCCTGGCGAAAGCTCGCGCGCACACGCAGGTTCTATTATGAGTTGCAGGATTTCGTGGAGACGGTTCCCTCTGCGCTGGCCGATATCATAGAGAGGTTCCGACGCGAGACTCTTGAAATACACATGGAGCATCGCGGATTTGAGCATTCGGCGAACCGGCTGGTGTTCGGCATACTGACGGCGGCAATGTTCATCGGCTCATCGCTTGTATTGAGCGCAGGCGTGCCGCCGCTTTTATTCGGGCTATCGTTTTTCGGACTGCTCGGATATCTTGTCTCGCTTGTAATGGGTATAAGGATACTCTGGGCGATAGCAATTCATGGAAAGCTAGATTAGTAACGTTCTTTTTAACAGGCAAGGAGGTAGAAATGTTTAACGCAATACGTAACGCGGCAAAAATAGGATTGGGAGCTGTATCCCTTTCGAAGGAGAATCTTAGAAAGATGACGGACGATCTTGTCGAAATTGGCAAACTTAGCAAGGAGGAAGGCGAACGGCTTTTCAAGGAGTTTGACAAATCAAGGGAGGACTACCAAAAAAACTTGTCGAATCAGGTGGAGGCGATCGTAAAAAAAATCATGGATCAGGCGGGGCTTGCGCCGAGATCGGAGCTTGACGACCTTCGTAAAAAGATCGAAAGCCTTCGCAAAAGGATAAAAGAGCTCGAAAAACAGGCGGAAGAAAAGGAGGCAGTGTAGTTAAACGCTACACTGCCACGCTGGAGCTAACACGACATCTCTGAGAAATTACTCTATTACTTCGTTCAGTTTCATATACTCCAAAATCGTGGAAGCCATCATATCCGGCGTATTCTGGGCGTTGTTGAAAATCAGGTTGTAAAGAGAAAGATCAGCGGCGTCCATCCCCGTAAAGTCGGCAATAAATCTTGCCCTGGCATGTTGTTTTGCCTGCAACATGTTCTCGGCCTCATAACGGTTCAACTTATAAAGACGTTCCACTCTGTCCAAACGCCACGATTTCGACGCAACGACCCTGATATGGATTCCGCAAAATTTCTTCGGGTCCAGTCTGTGAGTGATTATCTGCGCCCCGGACCCCAGAAACACGCAGTTACCTTTGTCCG
>CAYNDB010000032.1:0-20975 GCA_964395915.1 uncultured Nitrospinota bacterium
ATCGACGATCACGATATCGCGCGCGCCTTCCCGGTTTTCGTTTATCATCGATTCAAATTTTATCTCGCCTGTGTTGACGTTCAGCTTGGCGCCCCACATATCGCCTGCGTCGCCTCCGTCTTCCACCAGCAGATCGCGCGATTTGGAATGCCACTTTGCTCCGGCGGCCACAATTCCACGCCGCAAATCCGCCACAACTTTTATGACTCCGCCATGGCTTCCGGCAAGGAGGCTCAAAGTTTCAGGAGGGGCTTTCTCTTCTAAAATAGCGTTATGATATTTTGCTTTCATCCTGGGTCTTAAGCGCGGCAGGTTTGCTTTGTTTCACTTCAATCGCTGGAGTGTAATTCGGGGTCACCACACCTCCGGAGACAATCATTTTTATTCCATTTTCAACGCTCATTTCGAGCTCCACAATATCTTCTTTTGGTATCATGAGAAAAAATCCGGACGTGGGGTTTGGTGTTGTAGGCACAAAAATATTAACAAGCTCCTCGCCGGTAATTTCTTGCACTTCTCCTTTTGAGGTTCCGGTTATAAAGGCGAGGCAATATATACCTTTGCGCGGATATTCGAGCATCACAACTTTTGAAAAAGCGGTTTCCTGGCTATTGACGAAAGTGTCGATCACCTGTTTTGCGCCTATGTATACCGAGCGGATAAGCGGTATCTGCGTTACCAGCGATTCTCCAACACCCCACAGCTTTTTGCCCAGATAGTTTTTTGTGACAAGCCCGATGAGGAATATCAGCGCTACGGTGGTTATCACGCCAATGCCGGGAAGATGAAAATCTTCCGGAATCGGGGCGCCACTTTGGATAATTATCTGTGTTACCAGCGGGCCAAGGAAATTGTCGAGGGTTACAAATACGATTTTGAAAAAGAAGATAGTAATGACAAGCGGAAGGCTGACGAACAGCCCTGTCAGGAACACTTTTCTTATTCTGGATGATAAAGGCTTCATGTTTTAATAAAATTTCAGTGGTAATCTACAATGATATGACAAGGTGTTCTCGCGCAAGTCGCACTGGAATGGAGTTGTGAGACGCTTCCCATGCGCGGTCCTGAAGCTCTGTGAGCATCTTTTGCAGATCCGCGTCAACCCTGTCAGGGTCGTGATGAAACAGCACAATCTCTCCAACGTTTGCGTCTTGCGCCAGCTTGTACGCGTCGTCAAGAGAGGAATGACCCCATCCAATTTTTGTGGCGTATTCCTCCGGAGTGTACTGGGCGTCAATACACAATAAATCGGCCCCTGCAACGAAATCGATCAAGGCGCGGGACTGTTCTTGCGCTACAAGCCGACCTTCTTCGCGGTCGATTTCATCTCCGTCGGCGAAGAGGTTCCTGTATGGCTCATGATCGGTAAGGTATACGAATGATTTACCATTACAGGTAATTCTGTACGAAAGGCATATCACAGGATGGTTGACATATTTGGTCTTAACGGTTATGCCAGAGCCAATGGAAATCTCCTGTTCCGAAATGTCGTGGAATTTCAAGTTTGAGGCAAGTTCGGCTACCCGGACAGGGAAATAGGTGTATTCCATCTGAAGGCTCAAGGTCTCTTCAAGGTTTTTGGAATAATGAACCGGCCCGTAAAGCCCGATCGTGTACTTAGGGTTAAATAATGGGGCGAAGAAAGGAAGCCCCTGTATATGATCCCAGTGAGTATGGGAGAAGAAGACATGGATTTCGTTGATATCGGGTTTGCTCAGAATATCCATGCCCAGCTTTCGGATCCCGGTTCCGCCATCGAGTATCACCAATGGCTCTGAGGGGCCGTTGCGCACCTCGACACAAGGAGTGTTTCCTCCGAATTGGGATGTATCAGGGCCGGGGGCCGGGAGGGAGCCACGAACACCCCAAAATTCAATTTCCATTTAAAGCTTGTGGTTATTTGGTATTAATAAATTCTTTGGCGTTTTCAACTTCTTCAGAGAGCCCAGAAAGGCAGCTTTCAACTTCATCCTGGTCAAGGCCAAAGGCTTCCCATGTCTCACTGGAGATACTATCAAGATTTGCGGAGTCTTGGATACCTATTTTTAAAAGGTGGGTGTAATGATCCGCGACATAGACCGAGAGCGCGAGCTGATTGATTTCTTTCCCTTCGCTTATAGGATTGTGGTGAAAGGCTATAGATTGAGAAAGCGATTGGGGGAACTTCCATTGTTGCGCGATCATGTTTCCAAGCATTGCGTGCGAAACGTTGAAATGTTTATTCTCAAGATCGACCCTGAGAGTTGAGGGTTCAAATTCCGGATCGTAAATCTTTTCACATTCATCTTTATGTTTCTGGATCAGAACAGCTTTTCCTATATCGTGCAACAGCCCCGCCACAAAGTGCTCCTCCACCTGAAACGGGCTTGTCTTCATGGCTTTGGCCATGGTCCTGGACGCTATGGCGCACCCAAGGCAATGCTCCCAGAACTGTTCGTTTGAAAACCATTTGAAATCGTCCTTTATATTTATCGCGCTTATTACAGCGACAGAAAGGGCGATGTTTTTGATGGTATTGAAACCAAGCATTATTACGGCCCGGTTCAAAGATGATATGGCCTTGCCGACACCAAAATAGGCCGAATTGACAAGCTTTAATAATTTGGCTGTCAGCATGGCGTCCATGGATATTGCGCTGACAAGGTCTCCCGGGGAAGATTGCGGGTTGTTTGCCAGAGAAATTATTTTCATGACCACCGGGGAAAACCCCGACATCTTTTCGACAAATTTGATGAGGTCAGTACTGTTTGATTCGTCCAAGGTATTGATAAAGCAAGTTTATGGTTAATAGATATTTTATCACAATATCAGCATTGTTCTTTAATGAGATTTAAAACTTTATGTTAGAATATTTTATTTTATCTAATGGAAAATGATCAGGCATATAGTGCTTTTCAAGTTTAAAACAGGGGTATCGCAGGAGGAAATGGAGGCGTTTGCCCAAATGCTTTCTGACCTTAAAAACGAAGTGAAATATGTTAGGGTTCTGGAGGTCTCACGCGATATAGGCGCTAAACCTAACTCCTATGACTTGGTGTTGAACTCGCTTTTTGACTCTATGGATGATGTGGATAAATATTCTGTTCACCCGGCCCATATCAAAGCGCTTGAGATGGTCAACAAGCTGTGCGAGCCAACAGTCAAGGTAGACTACGATACAAACCAGGTGGAAATGTAAAGTAAATCATCCCGATTCTTCCTGTTGTTTACGTTTCTTGATAGGTTTTGCAGGGGATCCTACGGCCACAACTTTTTCCGGGAGATCAGAGGTCACAACGGAACCTGCGCCTACAACGGTTCCCGACCCGATCGTAACACCGTCCAGAGCCGTCACCCTGGCTCCAAGCCAGCAGTTTTTCCCTATTATCACGCCTTTGCTGGACCAGCCATGATCCAATATGTTTTCACTAAGATCGTCGAAATTATGGGAGGTGGCAAAAACCGCCGCGTAAGGGCCCAGAAGGGTTTTTTCCCCGATAACGATTTTTGAGTTCGATGATATGTTGCACCACGTGGAAATATTGGCGTAATTTTCAAGAGTGATATCACCATCCTTACAACTCAATATTGAGCCTCGTCCGATATAGCAGTTTGCGCCTATTCGGATTCCCTGGTTGTTTGTTCCTTTTGCGTCCAGCAGCGCCCCGTCGTCCACGATTGTCCGCTCTCCTATCTCAATTTTGAGTGGATGCCGAAAGTTTACATCGGCGCCGAAAATCACTCCGTGTCCCACTTTGCCAAGTATCGACGGGTAAAATATTTTCCTTAGCAGAATACCTAAGGCGCCAGGTATCCGGGAAATGAACAAGGTGATAAGTTCGAACTTGATGAGGAACAAAAACGAACGACTGCCCACCACGAGATCCTGATATTGCCTTAAACGCGATTTACCTTTAGTGGTATACTCGTGCTGTATTTGAATATTTACTTTTTCTTCCCGCCGGTTCATTTCACGCGCCTATGGTTGTAAAAGGTAAAACAGTTTAACTTATCCAGCATAAAAGGTCACATAGAAGATTATGAGTGACGTTATGCTAAAATGCGTCGGATTTTCCACGTCAACGCACAATAGCTATTTCTAGTGAGAGAGGATTGATTAAGTAATGAAGTCGACAGAAGGCAGAGTTACGTTTTGGCTCGGTATGGCTGTGACCGTGTTCTTTTTTGGTTGGGCTCTTGTAAAGTTCGATTTTACCGCAGTGTGGGAGGCTTTGCGCAAGGCCAACTATATATGGGTGATCCCAGCCGCGATAATAGAGACCCTTCTGATTTTTATGCGAGCCGCGCGGTGGCGCTATTTTCTTTATCCTGTAAAACCTGTATCTCTAAACAGCGCCTCCTCCGCTACGGCCATAGGATTCTTGGCAAACATGCTACTACCGGCAAGAATAGGCGAGTTTATCCGCGCATGGGCAATTGGCAAAAAAGAGGGGATCAGCAAAACAGCCTCATTCGGCTCTATCGTGATTGAAAGGGCTATTGACGGGCTTTCGGTGGTTGTCATAGTCATTTTTCTCATTCTTTTTGTAGACGTCCCGGAAAGCCAGCAAAAATATTGGAATGCGCTTAAGGCGACAGGCTATGCGGTATCGGCTTTTTATCTCTTGTTTTTCGTGATGCTTTTACTTTTCCACAAACGGGTAAAACTTGTCGAGTGGATTATCGATACCTGTCTTGGAGTGGCGCCGGAACGCTTTGGTGTGAAGATAAGGCATATTCTTGAGTCTTTCAGGAGCGGGTTCGATGCGCTGGAGAACGGGCATCATATATTCGCGATCTTCATATGGAGCATAGTTTTCTGGAGCGTCGCAGGGGGGCTTAATATCGCTTTTTTCTATGCTTTCGGGCTTTACAGCCTTCCATTTGTCGCGACGTATCTTATTCTTATGTCGCAGGTGTTTGGGTCGATGCTTCCTTCGTCTCCCGGCTTTGTCGGGCCATACCACGCGGCAACTGTTGCGGGGCTTCTGTTTTATGGAGTGGATGAGGAGCTTGCCCTATCGATGGCCATAGT
The DNA here is from genome assembly GCA_964395915.1 of uncultured Nitrospinota bacterium. Classification (GTDB taxonomy): domain Bacteria; phylum Nitrospinota_A; class UBA7883; order UBA7883; family JAJRTC01; genus CAYNDB01. The sequence goes on from CAYNDB010000032.1 coordinate 5,015, forward strand.
GATGCACGCTACAATGTTTTTTACAAACACTGTGCCGGGAGTGGTCTATCTGTGGCTTGAGAAAATGTCATTTTCTGAACTAAAACGATCTGCGGAAGAGGAAAAAACATAAAGAGCTGTCCACTGTAAAGTAGAGTGGAAATGGTTCTAGGCATAGCGCGTTAAAATGGGGCGCGCCCCATAAAAACTAACGATTTATTTGGATGTTTGACCCTTTTATTTTGGTGTGGTGTTTATGCGATTGTTTCTATTGGCTACCCTGTCGCTTATTGCAACACTGACGTTTCCCGCTATGGCGGCGGATAAAGATGATGGTGTGGTGGCAGAGGCTAAATCTGGAGATGAGGAGCTTTTTAAAAGCTTGCTGGATAAAAAAATATCGATCAACGAAAAGGATAACGACGATAACACCCTGCTTATAATAGCCGCTCGCGAGGGACGTTCGAAAATCGTCAAGCTCGCTCTGGAAAATGGAGCGGATATTTCCGCAAAAAATGAATATGGCAATACGGCTCTCCTTTTGGCCACGTGGGGCGGGCATATAGAAATTGTGAATATGCTTCTTGATAAAGGCGCCGACCCGAACGTGGTGAACGAAAACAGTGATACGGCGCTATTGATGGCGGCATGGGAAGGGCATACAGATGTTGTAAAAGCTCTATTATGGGCCGACGCGGATATATATTACAAGGATAAGGATAACTGGGCGGCTATCACATTGGCGGCGGAGAAAGGCCGTGTGGAAGTCGTAAAATTTCTTATCGATTTCGGGGCGGATATCCACGTTAAAAACTATATGGGAAACACACCCCTGGTAATGGCGGCAAGGTACGGGCGCCTCCCCGTGGTAAAAATGTTGCTGGACGCCGGAGCCAGTGTGAATGTTCACAACTATAACAAGGACACACCGATCATGTTCGCCGCATGGAAAGGGCATAAGGATATCGTCATCACGTTGATTAAACATGGAGCCAAGGTAAACGTTAAAGAGAGTAGAGACTGGACTCCGCTATATCTTGCGCAAAAAGAGAAACATACCGAGATTGTAAAAATACTAAAAGAGGCTGGCGCAAAAGAGGTGGACACTATCCCCTGGCCGTTGCGATAACACCGCTTATCCGGGCAGCCAGCCTGGATCGGCGTCCATTTCCAGGTAATCCATCCATTTAGAATCGTTCGGGGAATCGAGATAGAGATTCACCCCGGCCACGCCTACCATCGCCGCATTGTCCGAACAAAGCTCCATGTCCGGCGTTATGACAGGAAGCCCTGTTTCTTTACCAAGAGCCTCCGCCCTGCGCCTTAGCTTGGTGTTGCAGGCCACCCCTCCAGCTATGGCGATAGACGCTGGCGATGTTTTTTCTATCGCCAAACGTGTTTTATTAATTAACGCGTCAACAACCGACTCCTGAAAAGAATGGCAGATATCTTTTACCGGAACCTCTTCGTTTTTTTCCTTGATACCGTTAATAAGATATTTCACTGCGGTTTTAGGCCCGGAAAAGCTGAAATCGAGCGTATCGGACGCTGTCATGGCGATCGGAACTCTAAACTTTCGTGTTCCTTGAGCCGCCATTTTTTCCACCTTTGGCCCGCCAGGGTATCCAAGGTCGAGCATTTTAGCGACTTTATCAAAAGCTTCCCCGGCCGCGTCATCTCTTGTTCCGCCGAGGTGGGTGACATCTCCTATGCGTTTTACAAGGAAAAGTTCTGTATGTCCGCCGGAAACCAGCAAAGCTAAAACAGGCAGAGGCGTTTTAGGCTCTGTGGCAAATATAGCGGCAATATGCCCCTCAAGGTGGTTTACGCCAACCAGCGGAAGACCTCGGCCCCAAGCCAGGGCTTTTGCGTATGACAGCCCGACTAACAGGGCCCCTACAAGCCCAGGGCCTCTTGTAACGGCCAGAAGCCCGATATCCTTAATCCGCGTTCCGGCTTTCTCCAGAGCTTCCTCCACCACAGGCTGGATAAGCTCCACATGGCGCCTGCAGGCAAGCTCCGGCACTATGCCGCCGTATTTGCCGTGCAAATCATGCTGGGAGGCTACGACGTTTGACAAAATATCATATCTTCCACGTGTTACAGCCGCCGCTGTCTCATCGCATGAAGTCTCTATAGCAAGCGTCAGAAGATTGTCTTTCATATTTTTGGCGATCGTGTCGCAAAGATAAAAGGCGCGTTTTTAACGTAAAATCTGTTTATGCGTTTATTATCAAGCGCTAAAATGAAACATTACAACCGCTTCTTTACAAAATACAAATAACGGACTAATTATTGTTCTTTATAAACAGCTCTAATTGTTAACGATAAAGTGAATACTGACAAAACCGCAAAAGTAGCTTCAAGCATCAGCAAAGTATTGTCGATGGAAAAAGCCGGGGCCAACTCCAATTATATGGAGGTGCCGATTGGTTTCACGCTGGCCTCCAGGTATATCATTGAGTCGAAAATAAGTGAAGGGGGAATGGGGGTGGTCTATGCCGCTTTCGACACGAAATTGCGCCAGACCAAAGCAATAAAGTTATTGAAAAAAGATATGAGCCAGAGCAAAACGATTGTGGCCAAGCTTATACAGGAAGCGAAAATGGCCATGATGCTCTCCCATCCGGGGATCATGCGACTTATAAATTTTGAGCAGGACGGCCCATACGCATTCCTGTTAATGGAATATGTCAAAGGACGAACTCTTAAAGAACTGGCGGCGTCTCGGCCAGGTGGCAAGCTTAGCCAGGAGCTGGTAGGGAAGATAGGCTATATGATATGCGTCGCGCTGGAGTATGCGCATGACAAAAATGTGATTCATCGAGATATCAAGCCCGCTAACATAATTATAAATGACGAGCTTAACTCTATTAAACTGATGGATTTCGGTATCGCCAGGATTCTTGCTCCGGCTTCGGAGGAACAGCCACAAATAGCAGGCACACTTTTTTATATCGCTCCGGAAGTATTTAATGGCGCTCCGCCAAGCCCAACGGTGGATATTTACGCCCTAGGGTTGTCATTGTACGAGCTGTTGGCGGGATCACACCCGTTCTACTGTTCGGATCCCAGGGAGGTTATCGATCATCACTTTAAAACCGCGCCTCCTCAACTCGAGGGAGTGGATCGCGCTCTATCCAATATAATTTTCCAGTGCGTCGAAAAAAAGCCTAACGCAAGGTTTCAGACAGCCGGCGCTCTAAAACGGGCTTTTGCCAAAAATCTCGGGCTGGATGAAGAAGCGAATGTTACCAAGATGAAAACAAAAGTGGAGGCCGACAAACGTAGAGTCAGCCATGAGTTAAGACGTATAGAGCTGGAAAAAGAGCGTCTGGAGAACCAGCGTAAAGATATTGAAAGGGAGCGAAAACAACCGGCTCGTATGGCGCAGACTTCAACTTCTTCTTCCTCATCTGTTTCTATAACCGATACCATCGAAAACTTTTCGCCAGCGTTGCCGCTACTCGCCCTGTTTATTGGCGGTGTGGCGGGGATAGCCGGCGTGCTTGTCGCCGAGGGCAGCGCTCTCGATTTTGAGTCTGTTTCAAGTTACGGCGCCGCGTCTGTGATGATAGTCTGCGCAATCGCGGTGGCGGGGCCTGTCCTTGTAAACTATACTTCCCTGCGGGCATTGGCGGGAGCCGTCATAGGGGCTGTCCTTGGCTACATAGGGTTTAGTTTTGGTGACGCTTATGTAAACTATACAGTGGAAAACGCGGTGTGGGTTCCATACAATTTTGTCATGTATATCGCCACTGCGCTCCCGCTTGCGGTTGGAGTCGGCCTTATTCACGTTGGTACTTGTGAGATATCGAAAACGGTTAAAATTACCGTTTTGGCCATCGTTGTGGCGCTTGCCTCCTCCATTTTCCCATATGTTGGGTTGGCGGAAGGGGCTTTCGGGCTTCTGGATGAAAAGGCTAACTACATATATACTCCATTAATGACAGGGCTCGTATGGGCCGCCGCCGGGTTTGCCGGGGCAGGTCAAGATTAGTCCTTGCCCGGCGGATATTGCGCGTTACTAATAACACCGATCCTGTGAGATCCCTTTTATGGTTGAATCGATAGTCCGCTCCACAGAAGCCTGGGCAGACCGTTTTTTTTCACATAGGTTAAACCCTTTGCCGCAAGCCGGGGCAATTGTTTTCCTCCTTCTTACAGTTCTGACAGGGTCTGGAGCTATATTGTTTCTCTACTACTCTGTTGAGTTTAAAGAAGCATATCAATCGGTAGCGTACCTGCATGATGGAACTATCATTGGCGCCTTGGCGCGTGGTATGCACCGGTACTCTGCGGATCTTATTTTCCTGTTCGCTTTGCTGCATATGCTTCGCTCTTTTTTTCTGGGAAAACACGGGGAGGGGAGATGGCGGTCGTGGCTGTCCGGGACAGGGTTGCTGATGTTCCTGATATATCAGGGGGTGACAGGCTACATCCTGCCGTGGGACGAGAGGGCGCAAGCGGTTCTGAATGTAGTAATGGAGACAATATCGGCAATTCCCGGGATAGGGCCGGAAATCGCCAACGCCTTTTTAACGAATGATGGTATCAGTACAAGGAAAGTGATTTACATCCTGGCGTTGCACCTTGTTCCACCGATAGTTGCGCTCGGTTTCCTTGGTTTCCACTTTCAGCGTTTGCGCCGCCCAAAAATATGGCCTCAAAAGCCGCTTATCGTGGCTGTTATCGCGGGACTGGTCATTTGCGCCGTTTTGCTGCCAGCGAAAAGCCTGGCTCCCGCCGATTTTTTTACAATACCAGGCCCTGTTTCATACGACTGGCTGCTACTTTCTCCTGTTGTGTTCATGAAATCTATGGGCCCTTCCGCATTCTGGATAACGGCCTTTATGGCGATCGTCCTGTTTGCTTCGGTTCCGATTATACTAAGCTATCGCAAGCGTGACGACTATGTGAGGCTTGACGAGCGGAAATGTGTCGGTTGCGGGTTATGCGCAGTTGATTGCCCTTATGGCGCCATAGAGCTCGATCCGCTTCCACCCGAGGAAAAACATCCGCTGATGGCGTGGATTGATGAGAAACGATGTGTCTCTTGCGCTGTATGCATAGGCTCGTGCGGTTTTGACGCGCTCGACATGCCGCACAGAAAATGCGCCGATATACGTCTTGAGACGGAAACGTTTCTTGAGAAAAACGGCTCATCAAAAGGCGCTCCCATTATTATTTACGCCTGTAAAAACGCTCTCGACCTAAATGAAGTGAAAGAGAACATGGGAGCTGACGGGTTTGAAACCGTTTTCGTTCCACTATTGTGCGCAGGGCAGCTTTATTCTGGCTGGATTGAGGAAGACCTGAAAAAAGGCGCGGCTGGCGTCATGGTCATACGATGCGGATGGAACAGCTGCGCGGGCAGGGAAGGGGCGGCGTTTGCGGAGAACAGGATTTATCACGAAAGAAAACCGTGGCTTAGAAAACGCGTTCCGCTGGAAAAGGTTCGGCTGGTTTCTTGTGATAAAAACCGTAGCGGACATGTATTGGGCCTGATAAAGCAATTTAAACGGTGGCTTGAAAAAGAGAGCGGAACGTTTCAGAGTGAAAAAACAGCCATACCTGCGCCCAGTATGTTGGTCTCAACCACTATTGTTTTATTGTTTACCACAGGGTTTATATATTTTTCGAACATGCTTTGGGAAAGATGGGAATATGCGCTGGAGGATTGGAATAAGGGCCGGGTGATTGTTTCGCTTAATAGCCCCAAACCTGCCCGGTTAAAGGTGTCGATGAAAGACAAACTGTTGATTGACAAAAGGTTCTTTGATAAAGGCGATGGCGGACGAGGGACGATTTATGAAAAAATAGCTGTCGATAGCCTGGCTTCCGATATTTTAGTTACCTTTCATTCAGGCTCTAAAGTCACTAAAACGTTGATTAAAGGGCCGATTGGCGCTGGTCGTGTGGTTGTGGTTCGGGAAAAAGCCGGGAAGTTAATTGTGGAAGGCTACAAAAATATAGGCGAATAATTCTTTGTGATATCATCAGAGGAAGAAAATATTTTGGAAGTGAATAGACTATGAGGACGCTTGTTTTGGCTGTTGTTGTAACGCTTGCCTGTTTTGCGCAAAGCTCTGTTGCCGCGCCCTCGGCGACCGGTTCCAAGCCTAGCGTCGAGGAAGTGTTCAACAATATGCAGAATGAACTGATGTGTTTATGCGGTTGCAATTCAATGCTCAAAAAGTGTCCGCATATCAATTGCGGTTTTGCGATACCCGAAAGGAAAGAGATACTTTCGCAGCTTAAAAGTGGAAAGAGCAAAGACGAGGTGATTACCTACCTTGTGGAAAAACATGGAGAGCAAATTTTGAGCGCTCCTACAAAAAAAGGTTTTAACCTTGTCGGATACGCTACCCCCTTTATTGCTATAGTTCTTGTCGGGTCGCTGGTCGGCAAAACTGTTTCGAGATGGGTCCGGCGCGGGACGGAAGCTTCGTTAAATACCTCTGCGGCTTCCACCCCCAGGAAGGACAATGTTGATAAAGACCTTGCCGAACGCCTGAAAAAGGAGTTGGCGGATTTTGATGATTAACATTATGATTTTAACCGGACAATTTTCGAGAGGATAGTGATGCTGACTCTGATAGAACTTCTCTTGTTGGTCGGAACTCTGTTTGTAGTCTCTTTCCCCTTGTGGAATAAAAGGTTTGCCGAAGATATTGTCGAACTGAAGGAGAGTGAGCTTTCCGACCTTTTATACAGGAAAGACGCCTCGTTCATCGCGTTAAAAGACCTTGAGTTTGACCATAAGACAGGGAAAATAGACGACGTGGATTATGATGAGATGAAAGCGCGATTTGAGGGTGAGGCTCTTGACACGATAAAAAGAATAGATGACTATAAGCGCGGCTCCGATGCTGTCGGAACGGTCGATCAAAAGATCAAAACATCAGTAAAGTCAAAAACCGATATCGGTTATTGTGCGAGCTGTGGAGTCAGTGTTAAGGAATCTCACAAGTTCTGTTCTTCATGCGGCGTGTCCCTTCCCGATACGGAATAGCCGCTACAAATTATTGGGATATACCACGGTGAGGTGGGTGGCTTCTCCGTCATTATATGCGTATATAATCGTTTCCTCGCCTGATTCCGGATTTTTCCATCGTCCCGCATAAAGACCGTTCAGGATATATGACCCGTTATCTTTATAGCCTTTTTTGGAAAATATTCCGGCGTATTCGGTTTCAACTTCCTTGAGGCTTGCGTTTATTTTCAGATGTAGTGTATTGTCACTTATACCCTTGATGCTGCTCAGTAAGCTGGCTTCAGGTAAAATAAGCGCATTTGGGATTGACCCATTTTTCTCCGCCGATTTCGCTGAAACCGATAAGGAATGGGAGTCTTCTTTTTTCCCTAGCGAAACGCTTATCTCACCGTCTTTGCGATCCACTTTGGCTCCTGTGGCGGATTCCAGCATTTTTTGAGCTGTTTTTTCAACCACCGCTTTCTCCACTTCTTTGATTTTGGAACAGGCGACAACTCCAAAAATAAAAAAAGCGCCCAAAACGGTTACGCAAACAAGATAGAAAAAACGGCTATTCAATGGACGCGCAGAAAAGAGGTTTTCATGATAAGCTTGCGTCCGCGCAACTCTATGTCGCCATTTTTTGCAAGCGCCCGCATGGTTCTATAGATCGTTTTTTCCGAAATGCCCAGCCGTTGTGATATCTGCAGATAGGTAGGTCTGTCTTCAAGCCGGTAGATATCGTTTTCCATAACTCCATCACGAATAACCAGCGCTTTAAGGTAGTGAATAACTCTTTCCGTGCCATCCATAGCTCCAAGCCGCTCTATCATTTCATCTGCGGAAAGGAGCCTGTCTATCAAGATGCGTGAGAGGTTTATAGCTATAGTGGGGTATAATCGCATAACATCAATAAACTTTTCCCCACTTATTTTGTACAGCTTGGAATCACTCAGGGCGACCGCTGTGGCAGAGCGTATTTTACGCTTGAAAATGGTCATTTCGCCGACTATGTCGCCGCTGCCTATTGTGTAAACGATAATTTCTCTGCTGACATCGTTATCGATAATGATTTGCAGGGAACCTTCACACACCATATAAAGCCCGGTGCTTTCGTCATTTCTATAAAAGAGATAGGAGCCCTTGGATAAATTGACCGGAGTTAACCGCCACGTGATATCTTCCAGCTCTTTATTTGAAAGACCCGATAATATGTTGACTTTACTAAGATTTGAAGCGTCTGTCATATTACCATTGTGAGATTGCCATCTCGTTTTGGTCAGGCGATATTTTTACGTAAAAGCCTAGTTTGATAGAGCTTTACTTAACAACTTGGTGGCTTTTTCCTCGTGGATACCCTTGGCCTCCGCAATTTCACTTACAACAAGCTTTTGCGCATTGTCGAACACCTGTTGCTCACCAAAGGATAAGCCTTTTCTTTCCTTAAGAAAATAAAGATCACGGTAAACGAGAGCGACCTCAAATATCGAGCCGCTCTTGATCTTTTCCATGTAGGTTTTCTGACGCTTGTTCCAGTTGGACTCTATTCTTTTTTCGCCGCCGTCTTTAAGGATTCGCATGATTTTCGGCACTTCACGCTTGGTTATGAGACTTCTCATTCCCACAAAGTTAGCCTGTTTAATAGGGGCCATGATTTTCATGCCGCTTGTCTTGAAAAAAATGATATAGCACGACTCATTGACGCCCGCGACGCTTTTTTGCTCTATTTTTTCGATAGTGCCTATGCCGTGGGAAGGATAGATTATCTTTGAGCCGATTGGAAAGCTTGTCTGAGATTTTTGTTCCATTATTGTGTATAAACCCTCATGTGATAACTACGAAAGAGAGTCACATCCTAACAGAAGTTGTGGCTATCGTCAATTCACACGTTTAGAAAGGTATGTAATGATTGTACTTGAGGGTTAGACATATAGTAATTATATCGGTAGATTTTGCCATTCTCCCGAAATTACCATGGAATTTGAGTCAGGATGGATTATCGTCTCTGTCTTAAAGCTTTTTAAATGCAGCTTCCATAGCTTCCAGGGTTTTCCATATATCTTCTTTTGTGTGGGACAACGACATGAAGCCAGCCTCGAATTGTGATGGCGCAAGGTAAACACCATTTTGAAGCATCACATTGAAATATTTGGCGAATCTATCCGTATCGCACGTTTTAGCGTCAGCGGCGCTCTTTACCCTGGGAGTCTCTGTGAAGAACATCGAGAACATCGCCCCGACACGGTTGAACGCCGTGGGGATAGCCGCCTTTTCAGCGATTCCCCTGAGGCCGTGAGTCAGTGTATCGGAAAGCTCTTCCAATTTTTGATAAGTTCCGTCTTCCGAGAGAATTTTTAATGTTTCAAGCCCTGCGGCCATTGCCAGCGGGTTGCCGGAAAGAGTTCCAGCCTGATAGACAGATCCGGCCGGGGCGATTTTTTCCATAATTTCCCGTTTACCGCCATACGCTCCCACAGGCAGGCCCCCGCCAATGATTTTGCCCAACGTAGTAAGGTCAGGCTTTATGTCGTATAGCTCCTGCGCTCCACCGAAAGCCACACGGAAACCCGTCATCACTTCATCGAAAATCAGAACAACGCCGTGTTGATCGCACAATGAACGTAACCCTTTGAGGTAGCCTGGTTCCGGAGACAACACACCCATGTTACCTACGATAGGCTCCAGAATTACGCATGCGATCTGATCGCTGTTTTTCTCCATAACCTGCTTTATGGACTCAAGATCATTGAAAGGAACTGATATAGTGAGGCCAGCTAACGCAGCCGGCACGCCCGGAGAATCTGGCAGGCCGAGAGTTTCCACTCCGGAACCGGCTTTGACAAGCAGTGAATCCCCATGACCGTGATAGCAACCGTCGAGCTTTATGATTTTGTCTCGTCCGGTATGCCCTCTGGCAAGCCGTATAGCGCTCATGGTCGCTTCGGTGCCGGAGTTGACCATTCGGACAACATCTATAGACGGGTAGGCGTTGATAACCATTTCCGCCATCTCTACTTCAATTTCGGTTGGAGCGCCGAAACTCGTTCCCTTCTCAGCGGTTTTTTTAACAGCTTCGATGACTTGTGGATGGGCGTGGCCGACGATCATAGGTCCCCATGAAGCGACGTAGTCTATATATTCGTTTCCGTCCGCGTCGTATATTCTGCAGCCTTTGGCTTTGTCGATAAACAAAGGTTTGCCGCCAACTGGTTTAAATGCCCGGACAGGGCTGTTTACCCCGCCAGGGATAATTTTTGCGGCCCTCTTGAAAAGTTTTTCCGATTTATCTGTTTTCATAAGCTTGCTCTTTATTACTTAATATATTTGCCGATTATGATATCGAGCTTTTGTTTGGTCTCTTCCGGTATGGTCGTAGGATCGGTAAGTATACCAAATTGCAGGGCGGAGCTGCATGGACAGTCGCGTTCCTTCTTTATATTAGGAACAGCCGCCTTGATGGCTGCTTTTGAATAGCTTATGTTGGAAGCCATAGTTTTCAATATCTGTTCTACGCTGACATCCTCTTCATGCCAGCAATCGTAATCTGTGGCCAGCGCTATGGTGGCGTAGCATATCTCCGCTTCACGGGCCAGCTTGGCTTCCTGCAGGTTTGTCATACCGATGACCTCGGCCCCCCACGACCTGTAGAGGTGTGATTCAGCTCGTGTGGAAAAGAGCGGGCCCTCCATACAGATATACGTTCCACCATTGTGTGACTTCCAACCGATCTCTTTTGTCGCCTCATGCAGAACGCTCCCAAGGTAGTGGCATGTAGGATCGGCGAAAGTTACATGGGCCACAACACCGGAGCCAAAAAATGTTCCATCCCTGTCTCCCCGCGTTCTATCTATAAATTGGTCCACTATCACAGCGTGCCCCGGCTCGATTTTTTCTTTAAGCGAGCCGACTGCGGAAACCGAAATTATGCGCGTGACCCCCAGCTTTTTCATGGCCCATATGTTTGCCCTGAAGTTGATCTCCGAAGGAAGGATGCGATGTCCACGTCCGTGACGAGGAAGGAACGCCATCTCAATTCCATCAAGGTCGCCTATAACAAATTCGTCTGAAGGGTCGCCGAAAGGGGTGGCGATTTTTTCCGTTCGGATATTCTCCATCCCCTCCATTTCATATAGCCCGCTTCCGCCTATAACGCCAATGGTCATTTACAAACTCCCCGGTTCAATAAATTTTCGTAGATGTGACTGGTAACTATCTCATATAAAAATCGGTTGTTCAAGACGCAGGGGAATGGGGTGGCGTATAGAATCATTTTTTCAAACAGAGCACTAGCGAAAATGGATATAATTGCGTCAACAATACCCATTCTGGTAAAATAATAGCGTCTTTAGAGGGAAACAACACTTCATTTTCGATAGGGGAATATTTATGCCTCAGCGTCTCGGTGTCACAATAAATAAATTCATTATGGAGCAACAGCGGAACATCCCGTGGGCTACAGGGGATTTATCCGGACTGTTAAACGAACTGGTGGTGGCTACCAAGGTAATCGCCCGTGAGGTGAATAAGGCGGGGCTGGTGGATATACTCGGCAAGACAGGCGACACAAACGTCCAGGGAGAGGAAGTGAAGATACTGGACGAATTTGCCAACACGACCATTGTGGAGAAAATGGATCATACAGGATACCTGTGCGGTATGGCGTCCGAGGAAGTGGACGATATCATCGAGATAGAAAATAGGCATCCGCAGGGGGGGAGATACACTCTCGCGTTTGATCCTCTGGATGGATCATCGAACATTGACGCCAACGTTTCTATCGGAACAATTTTTTCCATTCACAAGAAAATATCAAACGCGCCTAAAGCGACTAAGGAGGATTTCCTGCAAAAAGGGAGCAAGCAGATCGGCGCGGGCTACGTGATATACGGTTCTTCTACCATGCTCGTATATACCGTTGGCGAAGGAGTGCATGGCTTTACATTGGATCCTTCCATCGGAGAGTTTCTGTTAAGTCACCCGTTTATCAAAACCCCGCCGAGAGGGAAAATTTATTCCGTCAATGAAGGTAACGCGCAAAAATGGGACGAGCGGGCAAAACGGCTCGTTGAGTATTTTAAGACACCCGATAGCGCCACGGGTCGCCCTTATTCGACTCGTTACATAGGCTCTCTTGTTTCGGACTTCCACAGAAACCTGCTCTACGGCGGCATATTCATGTATCCGGCGGACAATGAAAACCCAAACGGGAAGTTAAGACTGCTTTACGAGGCGGCTCCAATGGCGTTTATATGTAAGCAGGCTGGCGGAGCGGCTATTGCCAATGGGGACGACATCCTCGATATCCAGCCAGATGATTTGCATCAGCGCGTGCCCCTATATATCGGAAGCAGGGACGATGTTGAAATCTGCCGGAAGTTTTTAAAAGGGGAGACGTGACGTCTTACGCCATCCTTATCCGCAAGAAAATGATCTCGATGATAAAAAATTCAAACTGACCCATCATGTAACCCCAATAAATTTTTCTTCCATCCATATCCGCTGTGTTATCATTGCTTTTGCTCAAAGGGGCTGTAGCTCAGATGGGAGAGCGCGGCGTTCGCAATGCCGAGGCCAGGGGTTCGATCCCCCTCAGCTCCACCAAGTTTGCTACACACTATCAAAATCAAAGCTAACACTTCAACAATTGGCGCCATGCCTGCTTTCAACATTGCCTGATACTCGAGCTTTAATAAGGCTACGACTTATTTCTCCTCACTCGTGGAAAGAGTTCCGTACGGCGCCCTAGGGGTAAGGCGCCTGGAGCGTTTTTCCCACTTAAATCGGAGTTCGAGTATCAGGCAATATATAGCAGGCAAAGCGATTAAAGACAAAACCGTAACGCTGATCATCCCGCCTATCATAGGCGCGGCTATACGCCTCATCACATCCGCTCCCGTGCCATCGCCAAACATAATCGGGGTCAATCCTCCGATAATGGCGCATACGGTCATCATGATGGGCCGTACCCGTTCGGACACGCCTTCCAGCACCGCTTTGCGAATATCTGTGATGGACGTTAACGATCCTTTTTCTTTTCTTTTGATCATCTCGTGATCAATGTAGATAAGTATTAAAACGCCGATCTCGGTTGCAACCCCCGCCAATGCTATGAAGCCGACGCCGACAGCGACGCTCATGTTGTAATCAAAATAATCAATAAAAAATATTCCTCCAATGGCGGAAAGCGGCGCCGTGAGCATAACCAGTAATGTTTCCGTGAATCGTCGAAAATTCATATACAACAAAATAAAAATGATCCCGAATGTAACCGGAACCACAACCTTGAGCTTCTTTTTAGCTCGTTCCATATATTCGAACTGGCCGCTCCATGCAATAGAAACTCCGGCCGGCAATTTCACAGATTTGGCAACGGCTTCCTGCGCCCATGCAACATAGGTCCCAACGTCGATGTCCTCGATATCGACGTATATCCAGGCGTTTGGCCGCGTATTTTCGGTTTTGATGATAGGCGCGCCTTTGGTGATCTTGATTTCAGCTACCTGACTTATGGGAATTTGCTGGCCTGTAGGGGTCGCGATAAGTGTTCTTTTGAGGCCGTCCAGCGTATCGCGCAATTCCCTGCCGTAGCGTACATTTATCGGATATCTTTCCAGCCCCTCAACTGTAAAGCTTACGTTCATACCGCCGATGGCGCTACTTATCACGTTCTGGACGTCGCCTACGTTAAGACCGTAACGGGCAGTCTTTTCCCTGTCTATTATGAAGTCAAGGAAGTTTCCACCGACGACCCGCTCTGCGTATACGCTCCTTGTACCCTTCATATCTCGCAAGGCGGATTCAATGTCTTTTGCGACTTTTTCCAGCACGTCAAGGTTGGGTCCGGCCACTTTTATTCCCACAGGAGTTTTTATACCGGTTGAAAGCATGTCTATGCGGGTTATGATCGGCATTGTCCAGGCGTTTGTAATGCCGGGAAATTTGATCGCTTGATTCATCTCATCCATCAAGGATTTTATATTTACGCCTTTTCGCCACTCCTTCTTCGGCTTTAGCCTGACAATAGTCTCAACCATGCTCAGAGGGGCGGAATCTGTCGCTGACTCAGCGCGGCCAATCTTTCCGAAAACGCTCTCTACTTCGGGAAATGTTTTTAATATTTTATCGGTCTGCTGCAATATTTCCTTCGCCTTTGTTATTGAAATCCCAGGAAGAGTTGTTGGCATGTAAAGTATGTCGCCTTCATCCAGCGGCGGCATGAACTCTCCACCCAGCCGGGACATGGAAACAGACGCCAGAATCGCGAAAAAAATCACCGTGACAATAACCACAGCCTTGAACCTGAGCGCAAATTTTACCAAAGGATTAACTATCCACATTAATCCTACGTTAATAGGATTTTTCTTTTCCGGCGTAATCTCGCCACGAATAAAAAGGATCATCAGGGCCGGAACAAGCGTGAGCGCCAATATAGAAGCGGCGGCCATGGAGAACGTTTTGGTATAAGCCAGGGGCTTAAATAGCCGTCCTTCCTGAGCTTCCAGCGCAAATACTGGAATGAAGGAAAGTGTTATTATCAAAAGACAGAAAAAGAGCGCCGGCCCCACCTCCTTGGCGGCGTCAACAATTATCTCCGCCCGTGGTTTTTTCCCTGCGTCGCGTTCAAGGTGTTTATGCGCGTTTTCAATCATCACCACCGCCCCGTCTATCATCGCCCCTATCGCAATGGCTATACCACCCAGTGACATTATGTTAGCGTTTATTCCCATCCAGTTCATGGCGGACATGGCAATCAGAATACCCACCGGCAGAGTGATAATCGCAACCAGCGCCGATCGCAGATGCATAAGAAACACTATGCATACCAGCGCCACAATCACACTTTCCTCGATTAGTTTTTCCTTTAAGAATTCCACAGCGCGATGTATAAGGTCCGACCTGTCGTAAACCTCCACGATTTCGACTCCTTCAGGAAGACTTTGCTTCAAAATCTCCAGCTTTTCCTTCACGAGTCCTATAGTTTTCAATGCGTTTTCACCAAAACGCATAATCACTATGCCACCCACAGTTTCCCCTTCGCCATTAAGCTCGGCCAGGCCGCGCCTGATATCGGGTCCGATGGAAACGGTCGCCACGTCTCTGATGAGGATGGGGCTCCCATCGTCGTCAACGCCAAGCGTAACCTCTTTAATATCTTTAATTGATTTTATATATCCAAACCCACGCACCATGAATTCCGATTCCGCCATCTCGATAATTTTACCGCCAACATCATTGTTGCTTTCGCGTATCGCTTTTATAACTTTCATTATGGAGATGTTATAAGCCAGAAGCTTGTTGGGGTCGGCTTCCACCTGGTATTGCTTGACGTATCCTCCTATTGAGGCGACCTCCGCGACGCCTGGTGTGGTCTGGAGTTCATATCGCAGGAACCAGTCCTGTATGGAGCGAAGCTGAGAAAGATCATGCTTGCCGGTCTTGTCCACCAGAGCGTATTCATACACCCAGCCCACGCCGGTGGCGTCCGGCCCGAGCGCTGGCGTTACGCCTTGGGGCAATCTTTTGGCCGCGAAATTTAAATACTCAAGCACACGGCTTCTTGCCCAATAAAGGTCCGTTCCGTCCTCGAAAATCACGTAAACGAAACTTAATCCAAAGAAAGAGTAACCGCGAACAGTTTCGGCGAACGGAACCGATAACATCGCTGTTGTAAGAGGATATGTAACCTGATCCTCCACCACCTGCGGAGCCTGTCCCGGGAACTCAGTGAAAATGATGACCTGGACGTCGCTTAAGTCCGGTATGGCGTCAAGGGGAATCGTCTTTGCGGCGAAATACCCCCCTATGGTTATAAAAACCGAGGCTAAGATTACAAAAAACTGGTTCCTTACGGATATATCTATTATTGCTTTTAACATGGTTACCTTTTATTTCTTGTTCTGGGAATGATCCATAGAACCATGATCCATTTTCGAATGATCCATACCGTCAGATTTCATAGAACCATGATCCATCTTCGACATGTCCTTGTTCTCATCCTGTGGAGCG
>CAYNDB010000032.1:21075-22148 GCA_964395915.1 uncultured Nitrospinota bacterium
TTTCATAGAACCATGATCCATCTTCGACATGTCCTTGTTCTCATCCTGTGGAGCGGGAGACATTTTGTTCACAACTTCTTGTAGTTTGGATTCGGAGTCGATAAGGAATTGTGCTGAGGTTACAACTTTTTCACCTTCAGACAGGCCGGATAAAATGCCGAAATATCCTTCACTCTCCATGCCCAGGGTAACGTTTCTAGGCTCGAATCTACCTTCTCCCCTGTCGATAAAGACCAAAGATCTTGCGCCGGTTCTTATAACCGCTTCACTTGGTATCGTCACAATATTTTTAGCGGTCTTGGCGTTGATTACAATTTCGCCATACATGTCTGGTTTCAACAACATCTTCTTGTTATCGAACTCAAGCCTGACAGTTACCGAACGAGACTTTCTTTCAAGGAACGGATAGATATACGTTATTTTCCCCTCGAATGTTTTTCCAGGAGCCGAGGCCAGTGTCATAACGGCGTGCTGTCCTTCTTTCACATAAGGAATTTCATATTCGTATACGTCGACATTCACCCAAACCTTGCTAAGATCGGCTATCTCATACAATGTAACGCCCGGCTTAACATACATTCCTTCGATTACATGTTTTTTGATCACAACGCCTGGCGCGGTGGAATGTATATGCAGTGTCTTTTTTATCTTCCTGGTTTTTTCAAGCTCTCTTATCTGATGTTCGGGGACATCAAAAAGTTCAAGCCTGCGCCGCGCCGACTCCAGCAAAGTCTCTCCACTTTTCTTTATTAATAGATGAGCGCCCTGTTTCATCGAATCCCGATAATTAAGGGCCAGAACGAACTCTTCTTGTGTGGTTACCAGATCCGGGCTGTATACTTCCAGCAGTACCGTGCCTTTTTTCACATAAAGACCGGTTGAGTCGATATAAAGCTTTTCAATCCAGCCGGAAACCTTGGTCTGTATTTTTGTAAGCGTGGTTTCGTCGTAGGCGATCACTCCGACCGTTCGAATCTGTTTACTTAGATCCATCCTTTTTGCGGCCACACTGCGGACTCCTATATTCTGGACGACAATTGGATTGATTTTCACCAGACCGGAATCTTCTCCAT
>CAYNDB010000033.1:0-21521 GCA_964395915.1 uncultured Nitrospinota bacterium
CCCCACGTTAACATGAGGCTTCGACCTGTCAAATTTCTCTTTAGCCATAACCTTTAACTCTTCTCCTTATGAAGCTACTTGTTCCGCCTGTTTGCCGGTAAATTTGGCTATAATTTCTTCCGCCACATTCTTGGGAACTTCCTCGTAACGCCCGAACTGCATGGTATAGGTCGCCCGCCCTTGAGACATCGACCGTACGTCAGTGGCGTATCCGAACATGCCGGATAAAGGCACTGCGACCTTCACGACCTTTGCATTTGCGCGCTCTCCCATTTCCAATACTTTGCCGCGTCTCGAACTCAAATCACCCATTATATCGCCCATGTACGCTTCAGGAGTAACTACTTCCACGTCCATAATAGGCTCCAGAAGAACCGGTGAAGCTTTTTTCACGCCATTCTTTAACGCCATCGAACCCGCTATCTGGAAAGCCATCTCCGACGAATCCACCTCGTGATAAGATCCGTCGTAAAGGGTGACTTTCACATCCACCACAGGATAGCCTGCCAGTACACCGGTGTTTAGCGCTTCTTCAGCGCCTTTCTTAACAGCGTTAATATACTCTTTCGGCACGGATCCGCCGACTATTTTATTTACGAATACAAACCCTTCGCCAGGTTCCGAAGGCTCCACATTACATAATACATGACCATATTGACCACGTCCGCCAGACTGCCTGACAAATTTACCTTCAGCCTTCGCGGCCTTTTTTATTGTTTCACGATAAGCCACCATCGGCTTTGAAACATTGGCGTCCACAGCATATTCCCGCTTTAAACGGTCTACGAGAATCTCCAGATGAAGCTCTCCCATTCCGGCGATAAGAGTCTGTCCGGTTTCATGGTCGACATTGACCCTGAAAGTCGGGTCTTCCTTGGCAAGCTTTGCAAGCCCTTCAGAGAGTTTTTCCTGTTCCACTTTAGTCTTAGGCTCAATCGCCACTTTAATAACAGGCTCCGGAAATTCCATCGACTCCAGCACGATAGCGTTAGAGCTGTCACACAGAGTGTCGCCAGTGGTAGTGCTTTTAAGCCCCACGGCGGCTGCGATATCTCCCGCTCGCACTTCTTTGATATCTTCACGCTTGTCGGCGTGCATTCTTAAAATTCGCCCGATGCGCTCTTTTTTACCCTTGTTACTGTTCATGGTGTATGAGCCAGATTCCAAAACACCGGAATACACTCTGAAAAACGTAAGTTGCCCTACAAAAGGATCCGCGACGATCTTAAATGCCAGCGCGGAGAAAGGCTCTTCATCCAGAGGCTTGCGCTTTTCTATATTTTCATCATCCGGGTTCACTCCCTCCACATCATCGATGTCGACCGGTGAAGGCATGAAATTCACCACAGCGTCCAAAAGAGCCTGTACCCCCTTGTTTTTAAAGGCGGAACCACAAAGAACCGGAATGATTTTCATTTCGATAACGCCATTGCGAATCACTTCTCTTATTTTCTCTTCGCTTATATCCTCACCACCAAGATAGGCGGTCATCAGGTCGTCATCCAGGTCGGCCAATGCTTCCATCAGCTTTTCGCGCTCTTCATTTACCACATCTACAAGGTTGCCAGGTATCTCCTCTTCCTTGAAGGTCGAGCCATGGATATCGTCATCTGTGTATATAATCGACTTCATTGTGATAAGGTCAACAAAACCGGAAAAATTCCCTTCGGAGCCAACCGGGACATGAATGGAAACGGCATTGTGACCAAGGCGCTCACGCACCTCCTCTATTACGGAAAAATAGTCCGCCCCGATACGATCCATCTTGTTGACAAACGCGATACGCGGAACGTTGTATTTGTCAGCCTGCCGCCAGACGGTCTCCGATTGCGGTTCCACGCCTGCGACAGCGCAGAAAACACCTACAGCTCCATCGAGAACCCTTAACGAACGCTCGACCTCCATGGTGAAATCCACATGACCGGGCGTATCGATAATATTTATCGAGTGTTTTTTCCAATCGCAAGTGGTAGCGGCTGAAGTAATGGTTATGCCACGCTCCTGCTCCTGCTCCATATAGTCCATCACAGCAGTCCCTTCGTGGACTTCGCCAATTTTGTGCGTAATTCCCGCGTAGAACAGGATACGTTCTGTGGTGGTGGTTTTGCCGGCGTCAATATGCGCCATTATTCCGATATTACGGACTCTGTCTAAGGGTGTTTTGCGGGCCATTGTCTGAAATTCCTACTTTACCACCTGTAATGGGCAAAAGCCTTGTTGGCCTCCGCCATCTTCAAGGTGTCTTCTCTTTTTTTAATCGCGCCGCCTGTTCTGTTTGCCGCGTCCATTATTTCACCAGCAAGGCGGTTATGAAAGCCACGTTCCCCGCGTTTGCGGGCATTTGCTATGATCCAACGCAAAGCCAGGGCTATTTGCCTGTCGTATTTAACTTCTATGGGCACTTGATATGTAGACCCGCCCACACGTCTTGATTTGACTTCAAGGGGAGGCTTGACATTGTCGACGCCACGTTTAAACACTTCCAGCGGTTCGTCGTCCATTTTTTCATTCACCTGGTCCAGCGCGCTATAAAAAATGCGCTCCGCCAGGCTTTTCTTTCCCTTTTTCATAATGACATTGACAAAACGGCTCACCAGAATATCTCCATATTTCGGATCTCCCACAGGTTCCCGTTTTGCGCCTATACGTCGTCTTGACATTGTTTTGTGTTCCTACTATTTCTTTTTCGGCTTTTTCGCGCCGTATTTTGATCTGCTTTGCCTACGAGCTTCCACACCAAGGGTGTCCAGCGTTCCACGAACCACGTGATACCGAACGCCCGGAAGATCTTTTACCCTGCCGCCGCGAAGGAGAATGATCGCATGTTCCTGCAAGTTGTGCCCTTCGCCAGGGATGTAGGTTGTAACCTCGTATCCATTTGTAAGCCTGACCCGAGCTACTTTCCGCAACGCCGAGTTCGGTTTTTTAGGTGTAGACGTATACACGCGAACACACACTCCGCGTCGCTGCGGACACTTTGTCAACGCAGGGCTTTTGGTCTTTTTAATGGCGCTTTGACGCCCCTTACGGACCAACTGATTAATAGTCGGCAACTAGTTCTCCTTTTATAATATGGGCCTTCTATGTTGCTGTTGAAACTAATAAAGCGGCCTCAAAAGAAGCCGCCGTCAACATGTGCCCTGCTCACCGAAAAATATTGAAGTTTAGAGTATGCTCCCCGTCGTGTCAACTCTTTTTCATCGCTTTGTAAAAATGGCGATCTTTCAAACATTCTGCATGCTGAAAATTGGTAGATATTGGTAGACAGTGATGTATCGAGACCTTCAATATCAAAAAATCGTCAGCGTTTGTTACTTTTTTAAAACCTCGATAACCTTTTTTTCAAATACAGCGGAATCGAAAGGTTTCATGATGTAACCACTGATGCCAAGCTTTAAAACATCCACAATTTTCTTTTTCGCCACTTCTCCGGTGACCATTATAACCGGTGTGTTTTGATTGGTCCCTTTGTTGGCGCGTGTTTCGCGCAGAACGTCATACCCCGTCATTTTGGGCATCGTCCAATCCAGAATAACAAGGTCGTACTTACTGGAATCAAGTTTTGATAGCGCGTCAGCGCCATCACAGGCCTCGTCAAACTCAGAAAAGCCCATTTGCTCCAATGACGATGTAACCATCCTTCTTACAAGAGCGCTATCGTCGGCAATGAGAAATTTTATATTTTTTTGTTGAAGACTCATTTTTTCTTCAAATCCATGGTGGGCATACCCATGACAGAAAACTCAACCCATCTCATGCCAAAGCGCAGAAGCTCTTCGTCCTGACTCCTGATTTTTTCGACAATATCTTTTTCAACCTCAAATTTAGAAAGAAAAGACGTATCGAAAATAAATTCACGAAACCGGTCAAGATCATAAAGAGCCATATAGAACATGCTGAGCTTTTTATCATCGAGCTTGTCTGGGTCAACAAGCTTAGGGCTTAATGTCAGGCGGATCATCATTTCGTTGTACATATTGTAGTCGGTGGCGTCCTGATCGATTACCCAGTTTTCCACAGTCCACGAGTCCTTTTCACCCCATCCAAGGCAATAATCTTCCTCTACCTTGAAATGGGTGCGCTGGGACTTCGCCGACCCGGACCCGGAAGATACCGCGGAACCTAAAGGATATAATCTGCATGAAGTCGGCCGGTCGGAATATACCCCGCAACCGTCCGGGGAAACAAATGGGCATCCTTCGCTTTCTACTATTTTCAGGCGAAGAGATGGAAGCCCGAACCCAGGATCGACAGTCGCCTCGGTATATTTTTCAAGGAATTCATCCGACTTTACGCCAAGCTTTTGCTTTAGTCGCAGAACATCATATGGAGTAAGGAAAATCAAGGAGTTTTTACAGCAGGCTGTCCAGCAATCGAGACCTTTGTGGCAACGGAAATTGAATTTGTCGCGCCATTCAACTTTTTCAAGTTTCTCAAGGGCCTCATGAGTTTCTCTGAAGTAGGCTTTCACCTCTTCGCTTTGCCCTGTGACACCAGATGTTTCGCCCGAGCTTTCTTTGGGCTGGTCAGTATCTTTTATTTCATCATTCATTTTTCAACATTTTTTCTTTCATCAGCTCCATTATATATCTTTAACATGAAGTTGAATTGGGAGAATTAAGGTTGGCGTAATTTTTGACAGGATAATAACCTGGATTTCTTGACAGGATCAACAAAAAAGTTCTGTTATTTTATGAATTGACTCCTTCAACTTTTTCTTTCGGGTTCAGGATAGATATAAAAGCTTTTAAAGGGTTGGACAAATATTTATTGGCAAGGATTATAAGGTTCAGTTTTCTTTCGTTTTCGATTCCCTTTAGAGCCACCGCCGTCAAAGAGCCGATTTCCACTTCCTGTTTTATTGCCGAGCTGCTCATGACAGCCACGCCGAGGTTGGCCTGGGCCGATTTTTTTATAGCCTCGGTGTTTCCAAGCTCCATGGTGATGTTCAGGTTTGTATGTGTTTTATCTACCATGTCCATAAAGACTTTTCGTGTGCCGGAGCCACGTTCCCTGAGTATCAAAGGCTCTTCCTTAAGTTCTTCCAGAGTTATTAAGCTCTTTTTTCTCCATTTGTGATCCGGGGCAATGATAAGGACAAGCTCGTCTTTTTTGAAAAAATAAATTTTTATATTTTTGTGCCGCACAGGGCCTTCCACAAGCCCCATATCGATTTCGTTGCGGAGAAGGGACTGCTCGATCTGGTTTGTGTTTCCTACAATCATTTCCACCTTACCCATTGGGTAAGCTTTTTTATATTTGCCAAGGTAGCTTGGAAGTATATAGTTGGCGATCGTAGTGCTGGCGCCTATCCTAAGCGTTCCCAGCACTTTTTGAGACATATCATCGATAGCCTGTTTACCCTCTCTTAAGGTAGCGAGAGTTTTTCTGGCGTATATTTCAAAAACGGATCCAGCCTCGGTCAGCTCTATTCTTCGCCCGATACGTTCAAACAGCGGGACATTGAGGATTTTCTCAAGTTTGATTATCTGGGCGGAAAACGCAGGCTGGCTGATAGCCATTTGATCAGCGGCGCGTGAAAAATTCTTTAGCTTGGTTGCAACCAGGAAGAGATCAAGCTGATGTATGGTTATCTGATCTAGCATATTATTATATAACTAATAGTATATTGCATAGACTATAGTCTATCGCATCTATCCAAACAATCTATTTTATTTTTTCAGGTTAAATATGCATAATCATTCTTTGTTTGCTTCAGGTTTAGTGTGGTGCGTATTTCGTTTGTGCCTGTTAGGCAGTGTGTTCAAGTTTATCCGGCATGTACGCCTGTATTTGACGAGGCGCATTAAGATGGTTTTTAGTAAAGAAATCATAATTAATATAACAAGTTACAGTTAGTAAACAATAACTTAATGGAGAGGGATCAATGCCTACTTTCGTTATCAGTGAAAAATGTGATGGGTGTAAAGGGCAGGACAAAACAGCTTGTATGTATATCTGCCCACACGATCTAATGTACCTGGACAAAGACAAAATGAAGGCTCTAAACCAAGAGCCGGAGCAATGCTGGGAGTGTTATTCATGCGTCAAGATTTGCCCTCAACAGGCTATTGAGGCCCGTCCGTATGCGGATTTCGTCCCTATGGGTGGAACTTCGATCCCGCTGAGGTCTTCCGACTCCATTATGTGGACCATTAAATTCCGCGATGGCAAACTAAAACGTTTCAAATTCCCAATAAGGACTACGCCTGAAGGTTCCATTCGAACTTATGAGGGCAGGCCTGAGGCCAATGAAGCGGATCTTGACAACAACAACTTGTTTACCGAACCCGGCGCAACACTGGCCGTGATCGCGAAATAAGCGGGAGAGGGAGAAGAATAAACAATGGTTAAACCTACAGAGAATTATCATGCCGATTTTGCGGCAAACCCGGTTATCGAAGAGCATGAAACCGATATCCTTTTAATTGGTGGTGGTATGGCGTGCTGCGGAGCCGCTGTGGAGGCTGTTCGCTGGGCCAACGGAAAACATAAGATTACGTTGGTGGACAAGGCCGCTATGGACAGGTCTGGCGCCGTGGCGCAGGGCCTGTCGGCGATCAACACCTACCTCGGAGACAACACCCCTGAAGATTATGTCAAAATGGTCGCCAACGACCTTATGGGCATCACCCGTGACGACCTGGTCTACGATATTGGCCGTCACGTTGACGACACAGTCAAATGTTTTGAGGATTGGGGCCTGCCGGTATGGAAACAGGCTGGCGACGAGGATAAGTCCTTGCGCGACGGCGGAAAGCCGGTCCGCTCCGGTAAATGGCAGATTATGATTAACGGTGAGTCTTACAAAGTCATCGTAGCCGAGGCGGCCAAAAACGCACTTGGCATGGACAATATCATCGAGCGCTGTTTTATCGTTAAATTACTTCTCGATGAGAAAGATGAAAACCGCATAGCGGGAGCCGTTGGCTTCTCGGTTCGTGAGAACAAGATCTATATTTTCCGCTGTAAAACGATGTTGGTCGCCTGTGGTGGCGCGGTTAATATTTTCCGCCCGAGATCAACAGGTGAAGGTATGGGGCGCGCCTGGTATCCTGTATGGAACGCTGGCTCCACCTACGCAATGTGCGCACAGGTCGGCGCAGAGATGACCACCATGGAAAACCGCTTCGTGCCAGCCCGATTCAAAGACGGATACGGCCCGGTTGGCGCATGGTTCCTACTGTTCAAATCGAAAGCTTTGAACGGTTTGGGTGAAGATTATTCCGCTACGAACAAGCATATGTTTGAGGAATATCCACCATACGGCATGGCGGCTGTTCCGGCCACCTGCCTGCGAAATCACCTTATGTTGAAAGAGATGAAGGAAGGCCGCGGTCCGATCATGATGGACACGCCGACAGGTATGGCCGCTCTTTCTAAAAATATGACCCCCAAGGAAGTCAAACACCTCGAAGCTGAGGCGTGGGAAGACTTCCTGGATATGTGCATCGGTCAGGCCAATGTCTGGGCAGGTATGAATATCCGTCCGGAAGAGACTGCGTCCGAATTGATGCCGACAGAGCCTTATCTGCTCGGCTCCCATGCCGGCGCGTGCGGCATCTGGGTATCCGGTCCGGAAGACTTGGCTCCGGCGGAGTGGCAGTGGGGTTACAACCGCATGACCACTGTTAAAGGATTGTTTACCGCTGGCGACGGTGTTGGAGCGTCTGGCCACAAGTTCTCCTCCGGCTCATTTACCGAAGGCAGGATCGCTGGTAAGTCGATGGTGAAATTTATGCGCGACAACAGCGACTTCTCGCCAACGATCACTGTTTCCAAGGAAGACCTGGCGGCGCAGATTTACAAGCCGTTCCAGACCTATCTTGACCATAGCGACTACTCAACCGATCCATCCGTCAACCCGAACTACATCCGCCCGAGGATGGTTATGTTCCGGCTGAACAAGATGATGGACGAGTATGTTGCGGGAACCTCCACCTATTACACCACGTCCGAGAAGATGATGGACACGGCGTTGCACCTGCTTGGCATGCTCAAGGAGGATGCGGATAAGATGGCCGCCAAAGACCTGCACGAGTTGCTCAGGGCTTGGGAGAACTATCACCGCATCTGGACAGCGGAAATGCATCTGCGGCACATCTACTTCAGGAAAGAGACCCGTTATCCTGGTTTCACCTACAGGTCAGACTATCCGAAGCTGGACGAGGAAAACTGGAAATGTTTCGTTAACTCGACATACGATCCGAAGAGCGGTGAGTGGGAAATGAAAAAAGTTCCGCACATCGACCTTGTGCCCAAAGACTAACCGGTTTTTGCGATAAGTAAGTTTTATGCGGGCCGGGGAAATAAAATCCCCGGCCCGATTTTATAATGTAAAACCTTATGAAATATTGGCGATTTTGTAAGATGGTAATCACCGATGATTTATACGGTTTTAGATTGAATTCACAACTGAAAATGGTGTGACTCTACAGCCTATATTGGCGAGTATGGCGCATGGCATACCTTTCTTGATATATCATATTATTATAGCTTTAGCGTTGCAGGCCAACTTGGAGTTGATATGGAAGACAGCATTCTTGTAATAGGTGGTGGAATTAGCGGCATGACCGCCGCTGTGGAAGCGGCCGAATGCGGCAAGCAGGTGTATCTCGTTGAGAAAGAGGCGTACCTTGGCGGCAGGGTGTCACGCATGAATAAATATTTCCCCAAGCTTTGCCCGCCATATTGTGGTATCGAAATTAACTTCCGCAGGATCAGGTCCAACCCCAACATTCAGATATTAACCCTTTCCGAAGTTGAAAACGTTAAAGGCTCCAAAGGAAATTTTACCGCTACAATTAAAACAAAACCGAGATATGTGAAGCAAAAATGCGTCGCCTGCGATGACTGCGTAAAGGTTTGTCCCGTTTCCCGTAGCGATGACTTCAACTATGACATGAGCGAGACTAAAGCTGTCTACCTGCCTCACCAGATGGCGATGCCGATGAAACATGTTATCGATATGGATGTTTGCAAAGGCGAATCCTGCGGGGAATGCGTCAAGGCGTGTAAATATGACGCTATCGACCTGAAAATGAAAGAGAGTATAACGACGGTAAAAGTAGGCTCGGTGGTATACGCCACTGGATGGAAGCCTTACGACGCTTCAAAGATAGCCAACCTTCGCTACAGCGAAATAGAAAACGTTATAAGTAATGTGGAGATGGAAAGGCTTGCGGCTCCAAACGGGCCTACAGGCGGCAAACTTTTGCGGCGTGACAATGGCGAACCGGCCAAGACAGTGGCGTTTGTCCAGTGCGCCGGGTCGCGTGACGAAAACCATTTGCCATATTGCTCGGCCATTTGCTGCATGGCTTCACTGAAACAGGCCACATATGTGCGTGAGCAATATCCGGATAGCGAAGTCTATATTTTCTATATTGACCTGCGGGCTCCCGGCAAATATGAAACTTTCTATAACAAGGTTGACTCTGATCCAAAGGTTCATCTTATAAAGGGCAAGGTAGCCAAGGTCGAGAAAGACGAATTCGGCATGGCTGTTGTCACTGCGGAAGATATTATGGGCGGCGGGAAAATAAAGGTCGCCTGCGATCTGGTTGTGTTGGCGACCGGTATGGAGCCTGCCTTTAAAGGAAACGGCGCGGAAGTAAAGTTTGACGAAAACGGATTTATTCCTCTGGATCTTCAAACCGTCGAAGGGATTTTCGCTACAGGTGTCGCAAAACGTCCGACCGATGTTACAACCTCCATACAAGACGCTACAGGGACGGCCTTGAAAGCCATCCAGGCTTCTGTCGAAAAATAAAGGGAAGCGTAGATGACCGAAGAGAAAAAGTTTGAAAAAAAAATCGGGACATATATCTGCACAGGTTGCGGTATCGGCGAAAGTCTGGATATTGACGCGCTTTCAAAAGTCGTAACCAGCGAGTCTAAAATTCCTGTTTGCAAGACCCATCCATTCCTTTGCGAAGAGCAGGGTGTAAACCTGATAAAAAGCGATATAGCGGGCGAAGGGGTGAACACCATTGTAGTCGCCGCCTGTTCCAGCCGTGTCAATTACGACATTTTCGATTTTGGTGAGAATATTCTGATGGACAGGGTTGATCTGCGCGAGAAGGTCACCTGGTGTCAGGAGCCAAACAATGAAGACACCCAGATGATGGCGGAAGATTACACGCGAATGGGTATCGCCAAGATGAAAATGACGAATTTCCCTGTTCCTGTCGTTGAGAAGCTGGAAAGCGCAATTCTTGTTATAGGGGGCGGCATCACCGGTCTTACCGCGGCCAGGAACGCTTCAGCCGCTGGTAACAAGGTTGATCTGATCGAAAAGACAGACAAGCTGGGCGGGTTCATGAACAAGATGAAAAAAACCTTCCCGCGTAAAAGTCCGTATACGCAGATTCAGGAAAACGATATCGCCGAACATATCGAGGCGGTTGAAAACGACCCTGATATTACGGTTCATTTAAACACTACTATAGAGTCGATCTCAGGCGCGCCCGGCATGTTCGATGTCGTTCTGCTAAACGGCTCCAAGTCGACGATCAAGATCGGGGCGGTGGTGCTGGCGACAGGGTGGAGACCTTACGATGTCGACAAGCTTACGCATCTGGGCGCCGGGTTGCCCAATGTTGTCAGCAATGTCGACTTCGAGGAGATGGCGGCCGCAGGCTCCATAAAAAGGCCGTCGGATGGCAAACTTGTCAAAAGCGTCGTGTTTATCCAATGCGCCGGATCGCGTGACGAAAACCATTTGCCATATTGCTCGTCGGTCTGTTGCGCCGTGTCTTTGAAACATGCGTTATATCTGCGAGAGCAGGATAAAAGCGCGTCGGCCACAATCATATATAAAGATATCAGGACTCCCGGCAATACGGAGCTTTTCTATAAACAGGCGCAACAGGACCCTGGTATATTCCTCACCAAGGGCGAAGTTACAAACGTCAAAGAGTCTGGCGACAGCCTGCTGGTGACGGCCGACAACACTCTGCTTGGAGAGTCGATTGCGGTTAAGGCGGATTTGATTGTGCTGGCTACCGGGATGGTGCCAAGCACATATGACCCAACCGCCACAGTGGATAAGCCTGCGTGTGAGCTTACCGACCGGGACCGGCTGAAGATCGGCAAGGCGTCAATACTTAACCTTACCTACAGGAAAGGCGCTGAACTGCCAGACTTGAATTACGGGTTCCCGGATTCCCATTACATTTGTTTCCCCTACGAGACACAGAGAACAGGGATTTACACCGCCGGAGCTGTGCGTCATCCACAAGATATTGCCACTTCGATGAACGACGCGGCTGGCGCGGCGCTTAAAGCGATTCAGTGTGTGACGCTCGGTTCGCAGGGCAAGGCCGTGCATCCGAGGGCGGGCGATATGAGCTACCCTGAGTTTAATCTTGACACATGCACACAGTGCAAACGTTGTACGGAGGAATGTCCGTTTGGGACGTTGGATGAGGATGACAAGGGAACACCGTTGCCAAACCCGACCCGTTGCAGGCGATGTGGCATCTGTATGGGCGCGTGTCCGCAGAGGATAATAAACTTCGCTGACTACAGTATCCCGATGATAGCCTCGATGATAAAAGCGGTTGAGGTCCCGGACGAGGATAGCGGCAAGCTTCGCATATTGGCGTTTATCTGTGAGAACGACGCCATGCCGGCCATTGATATGGCTGGTATCAACAGGCTCAGGTATAACGCCTCTGTGAGGTTTATTAAGTTGCGATGTCTTGGCGGGACAAACCTTGTGTGGATAGGCGACGCTCTCTCTTCCGGGTTTGACGGCATCCTGCTGATCGGCTGTAAACATGGCGACGACTATCAATGTCATTTCATCAAAGGATCGGA
The DNA here is from genome assembly GCA_964395915.1 of uncultured Nitrospinota bacterium. GTDB lineage: Bacteria > Nitrospinota_A > UBA7883 > UBA7883 > JAJRTC01 > CAYNDB01. Next base: position 11,824 of record CAYNDB010000033.1, read on the forward strand.
GCTTGCAGAGACCCGCATGAGCAAGGTGCAGGAAACTTTGGACAGGCTTATGCTGGAGTCGGAGCGTATCCGTGTTGAGGAGTTTGCCATAAACGAATATAACCGGGTTCCTGAAGTGATAAACAGTTTCATGGAAACGCTTGAGGGGCTTGACCCGAACCCGTACAAAGGGTTCTAGTTTTATATCGATAAAAGGGAGATACCTTTAGATGCCAGAGACTGTAACGCAGGTGATAGAGCCGGATCCCGCTTTTGTCACCCAGATAATGGAGAGCGGCGGCGAGACGCTGCAAAAATGTTTCCAGTGCGGCAACTGCTCCGTGGTCTGCAACATATCGCCCGACAACGTTCCGTATCCACGTAAGGAGATGATATGGGCTCAATGGGGGCTTAAAGACAAGCTTTTGGGCGACGCCGACGTCTGGCTGTGCCATCAATGCAACGACTGCTCTACTCATTGTCCACGCGGCGCAAAACCTGGTGACGTGATGGCGGCCGTGCGCAACCTTCATTTTTTACATTTCGGAGCTTTTGGGCTGGGTAAATTCTGGACAAATCCTAAATATCTGCCTCTACTTTTCGTCATACCGGCGATCTGGATTGCGGTTGTGATAGCGGTCGCGTCTAAAAAAGGTTTTATGTCTATGGAGCCTATCGTTTTTTCGAACATGATGCCGGTTCCCGCGATAGACTCCGTTTTTCTGCCAGCGGTAGGTTTTGCGGCGATCGCGGCGATCATAGGGATCAGCCGGTTCTGGAAAGCGATAAGTGAATCTTCACCAGGAGCCTCACCAAAGAAAATTGATATAGTGACGGCGATTTTCATATCCGCCATTGGCGTTTTGAAGCATGAAAAGATGAGCCAGTGCGGGACCAACGCGCCTAGGTTTAAATCTCATCTCGCTACCATGTACGGATTTTTTGCTCTGGTGGCGACTACTACGGCGGTCGCTTTAATGTACTGGATAAATAAACTGGGCATAGCCGAAGTGGCGACAACGCCGCTATCGCTTACACACCCTGTGAAACTTCTAGGCAATATAGGAGCGCTTGCGGCGGTGATCGGCGTGACCTTGATAATCATGCGCAGGTTCGGCTCGGCCAAAGAAGACGTTGGCGCGACAGGCTATTACGACAAGCATTTTATAATGGTCCTGTTCTGGACGATCGCCACCGGCATACTGTCCGAGATAACAAGGCTTATCGGCTTTGCGCCTCTGGCGTTCGGTGTTTACTACATACACCTTGTATTTGTCTTCGCGCTTCTGGCATACGCGCCATTTTCCAAGTTTGCGCATATGTTCTATCGCTTCACGGCGCTTACATACGCCAATACGGTGTCGCGCGGCAGAGAGAGGGACAACGGAAACGGCGGCGAACATTAGCCGGAATCTTGTCTGGCTTATCGGCAACAATTAAATAATTCAAAATAATGTTCATATCAACGGGAGAAAAATAGAATGTCAAAACTTGTTAATCCACACGGAGGCGGACAGCTAAAGCCTCTGATGCTGGAGGGAGACGAACAGGCGGCGGAAAAACAAAAAGCTGAGGGTCTTAAGAAACTTCCCATTACCTCCCGTGAAACCGGAGACCTTATCATGATGGGCAACGGCGGGTTCACTCCGCTTACAGGGTTTATGACCAAAGCGGACTGGCAGGGCGTTTGTGATGAATACAAGACCGCCAGCGGACTGTTCTGGCCGATACCAATAACTCTTTCCGCCACGCAGGAAAACGCCGACGCTGTCAAGGAAGGTGAGGAAGTCGCCCTTATAGACAGCGATACGAACGAGCTGATGGCGACAATGACCATCACTGAAAAATACACAATTGACAAGGCGCACGAGTGCATGTCTGTCTTCAAGACTACAGATATGGAGCATCCCGGCGTCGTTAAAGTTATGGAACAGGGCGATGTAAACCTTGCAGGCCCCGTAAAAGTTCTTTCTGAAAGTTATTTTCCTGAGCAGTTCGGCGACATCTACATGAGACCTGCGGAGACAAGGGCCGAGTTTGAAAAACGCGGTTGGTCCACAGTGGCGGCGCTTCAGCTGCGTAACCCTATGCACCGTTCGCACGAGTATCTTGCAAAAATAGCCATCGAAATTTGCGACGGGCTTTTAATTCATCAGCTTGTCGGCAAACTTAAAGCGGGTGACATACCCGCCGAAGTTCGTGTCAAGGCGATCAACACACTCGTTGACAACTATTTCGTGGAAAACACAGCCATACAGGCTGGCTATCCTATGGATATGCGTTACGCAGGGCCGCGTGAGGCGCTGTTACACGCCGTGTTCCGCCAGAACTATGGATGTTCCCATTTGCTGGTTGGGCGCGACCACGCCGGCGTGGGGGACTATTACGGGCCTTTCGACGCGCACCATATATTCGACGAGATTCCTAAAGGCTCGCTTGAGATTCAGCCCTTGAAGATAGACTGGACATTCTTCTGCTATAAATGCGGTGGCATGGCGTCTATGCGCACCTGCCCGCACGGCAAGGAGGACAGGCTTCTGCTTTCCGGCACGATGCTTCGCAAAACCCTTTCCGAAGGCGGCGAGATTACAAAAGAGTTTTCCCGTCCGGAAGTTCTTGCGATATTGAAGGAGTACTATCAGGGCCTTAATGAGAAGGTGGAGGTCAAGCTGCACAAAGCCGCCACAGGCAACTAGTTTACTCAACTCAGAATTTTCAAAACCGGTGCGTTAGTAAAGATAGCGCGCCGGTTTTTTTTGTTTAGTTGCATAGTAGTTGTCAATTGCGAGGAGCGTGGCAAGCGCAACGCGGCAACCTCAAAGCTTGGGAAACGAGATGCCGGACTGAATCCGGCATGACAATAGTAAATGAAAATAACATTTCTCTGTTTTATCCTTGCGCCGCTCGTAATCGCTGGTCAGATTTACGTGAAAAGCGGTTTTTTCGACCTGTCCAACAACCTTGTTCCTCTGGATAAAATCTTAAGCGGTGGAGTTCCGAAAGACGGTACCCCGGCAATATTGGAGCCGGACCATTTATCGGTAAAAGAAGCCTCGGTATTCCTGAAAGATAATGACCGCGTGCTGGGTCTTGCTGTTAATGGAGACAGTAAAGCGTATCCTGTGAAGATTTTGAGCTGGCATGAGGTGGTGAACGACCAAATCGATAAAATGCCAGTCCTTGTCACATATTGCCCTTTATGCGGAACCGGGCTTGCCTTCATCCGGAGTTATGGGGGGAGGGAGCTTATGTTTGGTGTATCGGGGCTTTTGTACAACAGCGATTTATTGATGTATGACCATGAGACAGAGTCGCTCTGGTCTCAGATAGAAGGCAGGGCTATAACCGGCCGGATGAGCGGAACACGGCTTGGAAAGCTTTCCCTCCTGACGACGACATGGGGTTACTGGAAAACAAAATATCCAGAAACAAAGGTGGCTCTTCCAAGGTTGGGTTATATGAGAAGCTACGAAGCGGACGCATACAAAGGATATTCTAAATCCGACGAGCTGATGTTCCCTGTCAACAGGGTTGACAGACGGCTTCATTCTAAAGCGATGGTAATAGGAGCGCGCATTGGCAAAGCCTCAAAAGCTTATCCTTTTTCAGAGCTTTCAAAATTGGATACGCCATTTACGGACGTTGTGGGCGGGAGGAAGATAAGGATAGAGTTCGACAAGAAAACGGAGACCGCCAATATCACAGGGCTGGATGGCGGGACAGTCGATTTTATTGTGGGCTACTGGTTTGCCTGGTTCGCGTTCAACCCTGAAACCGATCTCTATATGGCCGATAAAACAGATTCACGCTAAGTGGGGAAACCAACAGGTTAAAGGAAAATGGCCCGCCGATTTATTGTTTTCCCTTAACCTGCGCCATCGTCACGCGTTTTATAACTTTAGGTACTGATTTACTCCCATCATGGGGAGTTGAGTCATCACTTTTATACCTTCCGGAACATTTTGTAACCACCACCGATTAATAATAAATTATTAATTACAGTATCTGTTGATACAAAAAAATTATGATGATAGTATAATTATATTATATAAATTATTCCGCCTTATGGTGGTCGGCGGATATCATTTGTATCCGGTGGGAAGCTCATCGGATACAGGAAGCGCCAGCTTTCCTTGGCCTGGTTGAGAGAAGTTGCGTTAGGAGTTGTTGTACATTGCCTAATATTCTGGTTGTAGAAAATCATTCTGGTTCAAAAGAAAGCCTGGCTTGCCATCTGCGTGAAAGCCTGAACGGCTCGTTGGAATGGAAAGTTCTTGAGGCTGAAAATGGAGACGGAGCCCTTAAGACATTGTTTAGTAACAATGTTCATCTTGTTATAACTTCCCTGAACGCGCCGGGTATTTCCAACGGTGGATTGTTGAGTGAAATTTCAACTGATGAGATGTTAAGGGATATACCTGTAATTGCTCTCGCAGACGGGAAAGGAGAGGAAAAGGAGGCGCTGGGACACGGTGTCGTGGACTTTCTTCTAACACCTATAAGCGACTACGACGTTTTTACCGCAAAAGCGATAAATCACGCCACAAGAAATATTCGGACAGTAAACTTGAAACGCACAGCTGAGTTTGTTGCGCTTTTGAAGGATCTTGACAATGTAAAGAACGCAATGGCGGAAAGTCTGACAGACTTTGGTCGTCAGATGCGCGCTTCCGCCGTAAGTGTCATGACAAAAGAAGGCCCGGCAAGCTGGAAGCTTTATCTTGCTCACAACATGCCAAGTGAAACAGTGCGTCTTCTGGAAAAGATTGAAAACTTTGAACCCAAGTTTTTTGCAGCCCTGTCATCCAGCCGTAAAGGAATAAGCGTAGTGGATGTAAAAACGGATGAAATGGTGGATCTGGCATTGGAGTCTGTTGTAAAACGTCTTGGGGCCGAGTCAATCCTGGGGTTGCCTCTTTTAAGTGACAGCAAGGTAATCGGCTGTATCATTTTTTTCTTTGAAACGAAAAGGTCCTTCAGCGAGCAGACAGTAAGCGGCCTTATGTCGACAGTGCCGGGAATGGTATACGCGATAGAGAATTCACAGAAAGTAAGCGACTTGCGGTCGGAGCTTCTGACCGCATGGAAAATAGGAGCGGGCAACCTGCGTAATCTCGGCCTCTTTCCAGACGAGGCTTGCGATGGGTGTGAGGAGGTTTGCGACGATTGCTCTGTTATTACCAGTAAAGGCTTTGACAGTGTGGAGGGGGTGGTCAGCTTCACTCACGCCCTTTTGGACCGTGTGCTGGACCTTTCATCCAAAGTAGACCGCCAGAGTGGAATTCTGGAGAGAGAAGTGCAAAGCCGCACCGAGCAGCTTCTAAAAGAGATTGAAGAGCGCAAAAAGTTTGAGATGAAGTTAAAACAGGCGCGCAATGAGCTTGAGGTGAAGGTTCTGGAGCGTACCTCCGAACTAACCAAGGTCAACAACCTGTTAGAGATGGATATAGCTGAACGCAAGAGAACGGAAAGCGCGTTGCGTGAAAGTGAAGAGAGGTATCGAACTCTGATCGAGACAATTCCTCATGGAATTCGCGAGCACGATATATCCGGTTCCATAACGTTTAGTAACGGATTTTTCAACAAAATGTTTGGGCTGGAAGCCGAAGAGGCGTTGAAGAGAAAAGTATGGGATTTTCATGAGTTGGAATCGGAGAAAAAAAGCATTAGGGATTATTTTAACGCTGTGACAGTGGATAAACCTCCGCCTTTTCCACTCATAGCGCAAAGCGTTAAGGGAAATGGCGAGATTATAGATACGCAAGTGGATTGGAACTACAAACATGACAGTAAAGGAAACATAGTTGGATTCATTTCGGTCATAACCGATATTACCGAACGCAAACGCGCGGAAAAAGCTTTGAAAACCGCCAGGGATGAACTGGAGGCGAGAGTAAGGGACAGAACTTCGGAGCTTACCGCCGCTAACGAGGCTTTGATACAGCAAATAGCGGAGAGGAGCCGTGTAGAGGAAGAGCTTCGCGAAGCGCGTAAGGAGCTTGAAGAAGGGGTGGAGTTGCGCACTATCGCGCTCCAGGAAACTAACGAATATCTTGTAAAAGAGGTCGCCGACCGAAAGAAAGCCGAGATAGCGGTTCGCGAAGCGCATATGCAGACAGAACATCTTCTGGCGGCCATTTCCTCTATTTTCATAAGCGTGGATTCAGACGGAAATGTGACCAGATGGAACGAGGCTGCGACTGATACGTTTGGAATTGCGGCTGAGGATATTGTGGGACTGTCGTTCATGGGATGCGGTATCAAATGGGATTGGGATGTTTTTGAACAACATTACCTGAACTGTGATATGGGTTCGAAGGCGTGTCGGATCGAGAATATGCAATATATTCGGACAGATGCGGAAACAGGGTTTCTTGCCCTTACGTTAAGCCCTGTAGCTCCCACATCCGCTTTGAGTGACAAGCCACCCGGGTTTATTCTGCTCGGTTCCGACGTAACCATAGGAAAGGTTTATCAGGACCAGCTTCGTATCGCCGACATCGTATATCAGAACACGATAGAGGGAATTATGGTGACCAATGATAACGGGATTATACAGTCCGTCAATCCCGCGTTTACCAATATTACCGGATTCACCGCCGAGGAAACCATCGGCAAAAAGCCAAAAATTCTTCCACCAAGTGATAAGAGTGACTCGCTCTTTGAAGAAATAAAGGATTCTCTTGCAAGCAAGGGCCAGTGGGTTGGGGAGGTATGGAATAAACGTAAAAGTGGTGAAACCTATCCGCAATGGCTCACAGTTGTGGGAGTTAAGAATGGCGAAGGGGAGGTGACGCAACACCTTTCTGTTATACGCGATATTACCCAAATCAAGCGAGCCGAGGAGGAGCTGCGGAAACAAAGAGAGATTCTCATGCAGTCAGAGAAATTGGCGGGCTTGGGAGAATTGGCTTCTGGAGTGGCCCATGAGCTCAACCAGCCGCTGAACCATATCAAGATCACATGTCAGATACTTGTAAAAATGCTGGAACGGGAAATTTTTGATAAAGGATCGATGATTGATGAGGTTTTGGTGATAGTAGACAATGTGCAACGGGCTGTTGAGATAATTCAAACCATGCGCGATTTCGCCAGAAAAGAAAGTGACGGCTTGTCAGTCATAGATATTCGTCAGGCGATAACAAATTCTATCAAGATGTTTGGAAGCCAGCTTAAAACCCATAATATCAGCCTGGATTTTAAGGCTTCTGAAAAACCGGTTAAAGCTATTGGCTCGATGAACAAGCTTGGGCAGGTGATAGTTAACATGATAACGAATGCCAGGGATGCGCTTGAGTCGCGTAATGACAAAATATCAAAAAACATCAATATCAGTATTTTGGAGGAAAACCAGCATGTGACAATCCGCGTTTCGGATAATGGTCCAGGCATACCTGAAAAAGTGCAAAAAGATGTTTTTAACCCGTTTTTCACTACAAAAGCGACTGGTGTCGGCACAGGCTTGGGGCTTTCTATCTCATACAAGATTATTCAGGATTTTGGAGGTAGTCTCGAGTTGGAATCGACAGGAGATGACGGAACTACAATGAAAATTAAGCTAAAAAAACCTTCTGAGAGTAAAAATGGATAATTCGAAAACCAGAATTCTGATAGTCGACGACGAAGCTGAGGCGAGACGGCAGTTGCGTAAATACCTGGAGCTTGATTTCTGGGAAGCTTCTTTTAATGAAGCGAACAACGGCAGGGAAGCTCTCGATATTCTTGATTCGTGGGAACCGAAGGTAATTATAAGTGATATCAATATGCCGGATGTCGATGGACTCCAACTTCTTCAGGAGGTAAAAGAGCGTTTGCCGATTATCCAGTTGATTATGATAACCGGCCGGGAAGATCCTGACGCCCCTATAAAAGCATTGAAGTACGGAGCGTCGGATTACCTTGTCAAACCTCTGAACGTTGAGGAATTATCGCTTGCTATCAAAAGGGCGATGAAATTGTGGGAAGTCGACGATCAGCTTGAGAAGCACCGCAAACATCTGGAAGCCATGGTTGAAAAGCGGACAAAAGGGCTTTTGAGAATAAACGAAACCTTGCGCAAGGAAAAAGAAACTAATAAAGAGTTGCAGAGCCAATTTCTGAAAGCCCAGAAAATGGAGGCGATTGGATCTCTCGCCGGAGGGATCGCTCATGATTTCAACAATATTTTATCCGCGATCATGGGGTTTACGGATATGACGATGGATTATCTTGAGGATGGGAGCCGCGAAAAAAAGAACCTGCAGGAAGTTTTACGAGCTGGGGTCCGGGCCAGAAGTCTCGTACGCCAGATATTGTCATTCAGCCGCCAGGATGAACAACGACGTGAAAATGTTGAGCTAGGTGATGTTGTTAACGAAACGCTTGACCTTATGCGGGCGTCCTTGCCATCGACCATTACGATAAAACATGATATCGACCCCCATGCCGGCGTGGCTTGTGTGGATCAGACCCAGATAAGCCAGGTATTGATGAACCTTTGTGTGAACGCTCAACATGCGATGAAGGGAAATGGTGGAACTCTTGAAGTTTCGGTTGCGCCTGTGGAAGTGGATGAAAAAATGTCCTCCGCCAACCCTGGCCTGCAGGTTGGCCCGCATATCAGGATGACCGTGGCCGATACAGGCCACGGGATGGATATAGCAACTATGGACCGTATTTTTGACCCGTTTTTTACCACCAAGGAAGTAGGCGAAGGATCCGGTCTGGGGCTGGCCGCGGCGCATGGAATCGTGACAAGTCATCTGGGAATCATTACTGTTGAGAGTGAACCGTCCAAAGGAACAAAGTTTTCCGTATATCTACCTAGAGTGATGGCGGATGTTGAGCCCGGACAAGACGCCGGGAAAAAGGACGTAATCGGTGGCAGTGAGCGGATATTGCTGGTGGATGACGAAGAGTCGCTGGCGGAGATGTGGACAATGATGCTGACCGGGATTGGTTATCAGGTCACCTCCTTTACCAGCTCCAAAAAAGCTCTTGAGGCTTTCCGGGAGCGGCCTGACGCATTTGACCTTGTCATTACAGACCAGACCATGCCGGAGCTGACAGGATCCGATCTTGCTACTGAGATAATGGTTATACGCCATGATATACCCCTTATTCTTTGCACGGGCTTCAGTCAGAAAATAACACCGGAAATAGCCAAAGAAATAGGTTTCAGTCAATACGTTATGAAGCCAGTTGTAACCCGTGAGCTTGCGCAAGCGGTTCGCAGGGCTCTAGAAGACCAATCAAATTGAAGGAGTAAAAAGTATGCCGACTATACTAGTGATAGAAGATGATGATCAGGGCAGGGAAATGCTTCGACAGATGCTGGAAATGGCAGGTTACGATGTGCTCGACGCGTCTGATGGCGCCGAAGGAACAAAGATATATTTTGAAAGCCATCCAGACCTTGTTATTACCGATATCATTATGCCCTACAAGGGAGGGCTTGAAACAATTATGAAGCTAAAAAGGGAAAATCCAGGAGTGAAAATTTTCGCCATCACAGGCGGTGGCAGGGTTGTGAAAGCGGATTTTCTATCCATCGCCAAAAGCGTAGGGGCGATACGAACATTTAAAAAGCCGCTTGACCGCAAGGAGATAATAGCGGCGGTAGCTGAAACGCTGGGAAAGACTCCTCAAGGGGAGGTCGGGGCAGCCGCTGTAGAATAAGTCGCCGGAGCGAAACTGAGGGTTAGCCCTCGGTCTCCATGGCTTCCCTGACTTTGCCCACC
>CAYNDB010000034.1:0-21513 GCA_964395915.1 uncultured Nitrospinota bacterium
CCTTTTTTTACCCATGCAGGCTCGAGGAAAAGCTTGCGGTATAAAATCTCGCCAAAGAAAAGAATGCCGATCAGAATATAGTTAATCGCTCCGGTGAAAACCGCCCAGTCAAGCATTGTCCGATAGAATGCGATGTAAACTACGGCAAGCATGTCGAGGAAAAAGAAAGCCGACCAGATGACCGTTACTTTCCTGGTGTAGTTTATCTGGCCTTCCTCAAATCGCCCTTCGCTCATGGCAGAGGCGATTTTCTCTATAACCGAAGGAGGGGAAATAATCGAGTAGGTGAATATGGTAAAAAGGACGAGGTTAATGAAGGCCGGTAATAGCTTGACCATGAGGATGTGTGGGAAAACCAGCCCAAGGATCATGTACGCCCCTATCAACGCGATGTTAGGCAATACGGTTGACCATAACCTTCTATCCCTGATAATCAGAGGCGCCCGTGATACCATCATCAGGGCAACCAGCGCCACGAATGCCGCATGGTATCCGGAACGCGTAAATAGATAATAGACCAGAAACGGGGCCGCAACTAACGGAATGGTTGAAATCACTTTTGCGAACTTTGACATGCTTATTAAATATGGCTTCCGGTTTTCGGCCTATGATAACCTAAATTATGAAGCGCTATAAAACCATCGCCTGTTTCAATCGTCCCAGATTTATTCCGCCATTGCAAGCCGCCATGGTTTTCCTGAGTTATCCTGGATGAAAGCTTTAATAGTGGCCAGCAATCGGGAAAAATCTCCTTTTCCTGTGATTCCTGTAGGGGCGACCATAGTCGCCGAAATATGCGCGTCTAATGGAATTGACGTTGAGTTTGTAGATATGTGTTTCTCCGAAACCCCGCTTGATGATCTGCGGGACGCGCTCGATAAAAACCCGGATTTTGTGGCGATTTCTTTCCGGAACCTTAATAACCACGATGGGACGGATCCTGTTTCGTACGTTCCATTTTTAAAGTCGATATCCATGATCGTCAGGGATCGGGGGATTCCATTATATATAGGCGGCTCGGCGGCCTCAATTGAACCACAAGAAATACTGGACGTAACTGGAGCGAACGCCGTGTATGCTGGGCAAGCGGACGGGTTTGTAAAGAGGCTTGTAGCCGGTAAACCATTGGAAGGCGTTATTATAGATGACATGGGCGAACCTTTCGTAAATGTCGATCTTGAGCGATGGGTCGATATAAAAAAATATCTTACGTATGAACGCTCTGTTCCAATTCGTCTCAAGCTCGGTTGTTCCTACAAATGCTCTTACTGTACTTATCCTGGTTTAGAAGGGAAAAGCTCGCATACAGGGGAGCTTGGCGCCCTGGAGTTATATTTGCGAAAATGGATCGACAGGGGTGTTGGCATTGATATTGTCGACTCAATATTCAACGAGCCTGAAGAATGGGCTATACGAACTCTCGAATCATTAATAGAAAAAGGCCTCGAAGGGTCTTATCACATATCAGCGTTTTCTCCGCGCGTAAGCGACTCTCGGATACTCAAAGCGATGACACGCATCGGAGCGAATGTTGGAATGATCGGGATAGATTCCGGCTCTGACACAATGCTTGAGTCATACCGTAAGCCGTTCAGGATGGAGAAGGTCAACAGGTTTATGGAGATGCGCAAAGATCACGACCTGCGTTTTCTCTGGACCTTTATTCTGGGCGGGCCTTGTGAGACTGAAAAAACGCTTGATGAATCGCTTAAATTTATCGACTCGCTTCCCGACACCGACGTGGCGTTCATAGTGTTCGGCGTCAGGGTATACAGGCAAACGCATTTATATAAACAAGCTATAAAGGAAAATGCCATCAACAAGGACGACAGTCTTCTTAAACCAATATTTTATTTTTCAAAATCGCTGGACAGGTATAAAGCGGAACAAAGCATTTCCGACTGGCAGGAAAATCGTGACAATGTGCTTACCGATAATGTTTCCAACAGTAAAGGTTATCTTGACACCCTCCAAATACTTAGCGAGCTTGAGGCGAGTAAAACGGGATGGGAAAACATTCCCACCATAAAAAGGCTGATGCGCAGAAGAGCCATTTTACGAAACAAAAAAGTGGCGGCTCGAGCCACTATCTGATTCTGCTTAGCATCTTTTTGTTATTAGTCGCTGTCGAGAAAATCATGCCGACGATATACCAATGCGTATAAAATGCTTCTACCACGATGTCCAGAACCGCTTTAGTGTTCAGCGTAAGCTTTTCTTCCGCTGGACAGAGAACATGCTTTATACCTAGTCCATTGGCCATTATGCCGCACCGCGCCAAATGGTAACGATTGGAAATAAGCGCGGGAGGCTCGGCGCTTTCACTCGCAATGATTTTCCTGGCCTCCTGAAGGTTCTCAAGAGTATGGCGTGATTTATCCTCCAAAAGTATGTTGTCTACCGAAACATTTTTACTGACTAGATAATCGCGCCCGGCTTCAGCTTCCGTCATTTCATTTTCACCCCTGCGCCCGCCCACAATTAAAATTCTGTTGTCAGCTGAATTTGAATACAGCGACAACGCTCTGTCCAACCGAAGCTTGTAATCATGGCTTATCCCTCCGTCATCAAGACGTTTGCCGAGCGTCACCAGAACATGGAAACGCTCATCGGCCTTCCAGGGGCTTTTTGCTATACGGTATGTGTAGAAGAGAGCGCCAATAAAAGAAAAACCCGCTGTGAGTATTGTTACGACGCCCGAAAGGAACAGCATGGCAATTCCATCCAGGCCAGCTATTGAAAACTGGTTGCGTGAATGTCCTGTTTTCTCATCGCTCATAGTGAAAAGTCAATCCGGGCTCTCGGATATCTTTCTTTAAAAAACTGAATATTCCCGCTCCAATCGCTAGTTGTGAGATTTATTCCTCCAGCCATCTCTTCAGTATCGTATTTTCTGTCGGGCTCTGAGACTATCTCTATCTCCCGTTCAGAAGGCGGCCACCAAACCCTGAGCTGTTTTCGATTCCCTTATTAATGACAAGGTTCTTTCCCGCCTTTCCGCCAGCGTTGGATATGGCCCTGGAGCTTTGTGAAAAGCCGCTTTGCACAGTCCGGACTCTCGGATATCTCTTCTTAAAATAGTGAGCGAGGAGAGGATCGCCTTTCCACACAAGAGCGCTAACGCCAGAGCTTTTCGAATTGTCATCCAGTTTATGGTAGAAACTGTCCAGGAGAGAGTTGATAAATGTTCTCCGATGCCAATTGCCCGAAATGTTGTTGTCACGCTTATGCTTGTTCCACAAAACTTCAGAAATATTAAGAAGGTAATTAAAAACATATTCGGCCATTTGCACGTTTGCGGCGACACCGGATATCTCGAGAATCGTCCCTGATGTATCGGTAGCGGAATCGTACCCGTCAATCCAGATGCTTTCCACAAAGAAAAACTTTGTGATGATTGCGCTGGCGATTGATTTGGCTGGATTTTTTCGCCCAATAGCGCCGATCTGTTTGTGAACATATGGCCGCGCGGCGTCCATTTCGAGAATGGACAAGTTATACTTTAGAAGCAAAGCGCTGGCTTTGTTAATCGCAAGTTCCGCTTCATGCTCGTTATCACTTTGCGCAAGCGATAATAGCTTCTGAACTTTATTGAGAATACCAGAATTGTCAGGCTCATACCCTTCCGCTCTTTGTCGAGACCATTCGGAAATATCGCCCGTCGCCCTATGGTAAATTCCGCGCTCTATACAAATTCTCTTAAACGTGGCTCCATGAGGAGGCTCGTTGTGAACCCTCAGAACTTCATCGACATACTGGTGAACCATTTCATGGTATAGAATTTCACAGACATCTTGCCACGGACGATCTTTAATCAATTGAACGCTAAGAGCCAAAGTCCTTGACGATCCTCCCTTCCAATACCCTAAACGCTTCCTTGAATCGGACAGGATAAAGCTGGGAGACCTCATGGAATTTTTGAAATATCGATCATTTGCGAGCTTCCACTCAATCATCAACCGCCTGATCCAGGCGTTTTGAAGTTTTGCGCTGATGTTTATCATTTCCCTGAGAAAGATATCACAAAGGTAGCTTACACCAACATAAAACAGGTGTAGTGTAACAATGCGGACAAAGCGCAAGGACAGAGTTGATTTACTATTATGCGAATGATCCCGCATTGCTATAATATAGGTATAGTCATTGAGGGCATTTCTATATTCTTGGTCGTATATAGTTTCATCCTGACACATAAACAGGAGTGACATGGCGCGCTCAGGCGATAGGAAATCGAAGGGGAAAAAGACAACCGCTGCAGCCAGTTCCAAGGCTTCCAGGAGTTTGATGAGCCTCGCCAAGATAACAAAACCTCATCTTGTAAATGTGTATCACCGAACCCGTCTGTTCAAACTGCTCGATTCCTCCCGTAAAAAACATTCCATTATATGGCTCAAGGGTCCGCCCGGCTCCGGCAAGACCACGCTTGCCGCTTCATATATCGAAAAGAAGAATAAAAAGAAGCGGGACGTGTTGCTGAAAACCTGCTTTTTAAAAAGAATAACGCCTGAAATAGCGCAAAAAATAACCGGATTTAAAGACTCTCAAAATATATTGTCTGACCTGGCAAAGAGAAACTATTTCATAGTAAATTATAATAACGCTAATGGTGATTACGAATTTCATCCTTTATTTCGTGAATTTCTGCTGGATAGAGCTAAATCGACAATGAGCCTTTCCTTTTTAAAAGATATTCAATCGACAGCTTCCAGCCTCATGGAGGAATTTGGATATATTGAAGACGCTGTGGATATATCTGAAGCGCTCAGAAAACTAATCAATAAACCGGAAAAAAGAGGCGTGGACAATAATTGAAAGGAAACATCATGAAAAAGAGAGCGCTAACGGTGATTGCATTATGTTCGTTTGGATTTATCCTGATATTCGCTTCCTGCGGTGGCGGCGGTGGGGGTGGAGGCGGAACGACCGCGGCCGCCCCCAGCGGCGACTCATCGAACCCATTCGTCGGAACTTGGCAAGCGGAATCTGTAGGAGGCGCCGCCGTAAGCGAACCGATAACTGTTATTTTCACCAATACGGAATATACATGGAGTTCGAGCTGTTCCGAATCGGGAACGTATTCATACACTGATACAGAGGTCACCTTCATCAAAAAAGATGGTACGTGCGACCCTAGCGTCGGGCGGGCTTCTACACAAGCTTATAGAAAATCGTATGCATACTTCTACGAGTCATCGGGGCCATACCTGCGTATAAATAAACCGTTCGTCATCACTGCGGGTGACGGCGAGCTTGTGATGAAAAAAGTTGGAGGGAATAGTGGAGCCTTCAACCCCAACCAGCGGTATGTCACCATTTCTTATCAGGAGATGTACAACATTGATGAAGGGTCGGTTTTTACATCGGGAATAATTCAATGGGGTGGCGCGATTTTAGTAAACATAAACGGCGGCAAGATTGCAGGCAACGGAACGCTCGAATACATTAGCTCGGAAAATCAAATACCAACTGGTTGCGAAGTCATGAACACAGCTGAGGTCTCTGTGGAAATATGGGGTGACCTCTACAAGGACATTTGCGAGGTGGTTTTAACGGTGAAGGAAACCTGGCCCGCTATGACTGAAAAACGTTGTAGCAGCGTGCCTTTAGTACTTCCCTCAGCCGCCAAAAACGAACAGGTTTATACGTGGACGATCGATGGAAGCGCCGATTATGCTTATGAGACTGTATATAAAAGTGGTGTTCCCCTTATGCAGGAAGGCGCGAGCTCCACAGTGTATGTTAATTACGTCATGCTCGGCATGAGTGTGGCGGACTGTGATTGATACTGCAGGAGGTCGCTGTAGTATATAAGCGAAGAAGAAAGGCGAAAACCGTTTTTGCTGCGGTTCTGATCGCTATTCTGGCGTCGATCTCTCAGTTCTCCGCTTGCGCTTCGGGGGGAAGTGATAACGGCGGATCGGAAGCGGTGTATGAAAGTAGCGACCCGGTAAACACAGAACTGATTAGAAACTTCAAACTGCCGATTCCTCTTTTCTCATCCGAAAGCGCATGGCGGCAAAAGGCGTCCAGCGCCGCTGTCCTGTCCAATAGCGAAGCTATCATCGCTTATACCTATTCTGTCCTCACAGGAAACGAAGCCGGTCTCGTTAGTACAAACGCTGTCAATTTCCCTTTTATTCACCTGAATTATGATGAATACACCGTCCCTCTGTTTCTCGCCGGTTCGGGAACATCCGACGTTCTTTTATGCCAGTATGACGGAGAACGCCAATGGCCGAACGAAAAATTCGGTGGAGATTTAGATATTGGCGGGCCTGTTTCTATTCCAACGCCTGCCGGAACAATACGTCCGGCTGAACCTGTAGGTACTGATTCTGATGGGTGGCTCACACTTTATCATCCGGGCGCTGGCATGGTCTACGATTTCCGGCAGGCCACCACGCAACGCAATGGAGAATGCCAAAGCCTGGGAGCGGGATATGAGGGGGACTCCCTTATTGAAGCCGGTTACGCTGATTTTTTAATCTCCAACGGATCAACATCCGACTTTGATATTGTAACTGGCGCGTCGAGATAGTTTTCTATGCGCGATTACACAGGAATTACACATGAGGGGAAATGGTCGGGAATTGCTTAGTGTCTAACACCTTGAATATTATGGTGCCGAGGGACGGAATCGAACCGCCGACACGAGGATTTTCAGTCCACTGCTCTACCGACTGAGCTACCTCGGCGCCAATAAATATGGCGTCCCCAGCGGGAGTCGAACCCGCGTTGCCGCCGTGAAAGGGCAGTGTCCTGGGCCACTAGACGATGGGGACGTGGCATACATTCATTTTTGGTGAGCCGCGCAGGACTCGAACCTGCGACCCACTGCTTAAAAGGCAGTTGCTCTACCACCTGAGCTAGCGGCCCACACGAAAAAGAGACGGATGATATCACACCGTTACACATATTTCAATCATCCCGTTTCCAGGAGTCCCTCTCAGTTTCCCGGCGCGCTGATTGCCCTATTACTTTTTAAATTGTCGCGACTGTTTTTAGCTTTCAGGCTATATATGCATCCACAATAATCCTGGCGGTAGAATTTCTTGGCCTTTGATAAAACAACACTTTTTT
Organism: uncultured Nitrospinota bacterium; assembly: GCA_964395915.1. GTDB lineage: Bacteria > Nitrospinota_A > UBA7883 > UBA7883 > JAJRTC01 > CAYNDB01. The sequence goes on from CAYNDB010000034.1 coordinate 7,081, forward strand.
TGTAGCCGTCTTTTTTTTTCCAGTCGGCCTGTTCAAAGTCTACACCAAAAAGCCGCCCGTTTGCGACACCGACCTTATTAATTATGACAGCGTCTTTATGTGGTGAAACGGTAAGTACCGTTCCATATATTTTATATCCAAGGTTGGCGGCCGTTGAAGCCGCGTTGGCGAGCCTTAGCTCAAAACAGGAGTGACACCTTGAGCCACGTTCCGGCTCCGACTCTTGCCCTTTGGTAATCTCCCGCCATGAGTCCACATCGTATTCCCCTTCTATAAGCTTAAGGCTCTCAGCCTCCGCCCATTTTCTAATTTCGGCAAGGCGACGATTATATTCATCTTCCGGGTGAATATTGGGATTGTAGAAATAGAGAGTTATGTCATATTTTTTGGCAAGCTCCTGAACCACATACGACGAGCACGGAGCGCAACAGACATGCAGAAGAGTTTTAACCTTACTATCTACAGCTTTTTCTTGCATGTCTCAGCCGTTTAATATTTTCGCCGCGTCTTTCGCGAAATAGGTCAATATCATGTTCGCCCCGGCGCGGTGTATCGCTAATAGCGACTCCATCATGGCGCGGTCGCGGTCGAGCCATCCGTTTCTTGCCGCCGCCTCGATCATAGAGTATTCGCCCGACACGTTATAGGCGGCCAAAGGCATATTGAACTGTGACTTTACGATCTTGATGACATCCAGATAGGGCAGGGCTGGCTTGACCATTATAATATCCGCGTTTTCAACGATATCCAAAGCCACTTCACGTATGCTTTCAAGCGCGTTGGCCGGGTCCATCTGATATGTGGAACGGTCGCCGAACTGTGGTGACGAATCGCACGCCTCACGGAATGGGCCGTAAAACGCTGATGCGTATTTCGCCGCGTAGGACATTATCGCAACGTCTTTATATCCGTTGTCGTCCAGCGCCACGCGGATGGCTCCCACCCTGCCGTCCATCATGTCGGAAGGCGCCACGATGTCCGCTCCGGACTGCGCATGAGTCAACGCCATCGCCCCTAAAAGCTCCAGGGTGGGGTCGTTGAGGATTTTGCCTTCGTGAACGAGTCCGCAATGACCGTGTGTCGTGTATTCATCGATGCACACGTCGGTTATAATGACAAGCTCAGGGCTGACGTTCTTAATCTCCTTGATCGCTCTTTGCACTACTCCGTCCGGATTGTACGCCTCAGAGCCTTTTTCGTCTTTCGTTTCCGGTATACCGAAAAGCACGACAGCAGGGATTCCCAGAGATTCGATTTCCTTTATTTCGTCTTTAAGCTTGTCCACGGAAAACCTGAAGTTTCCCGGCATAGAACCTATCTCATCCTTCACATCCTTGCCCCACTGTACAAACATGGGGTAGATCAGCATGTCGGTCGACAGTCTGGTCTCCCTTACAAGCCTCCGCATATTGGACGACGAACGCACCCTGCGCGCGCGATACTCCGGGAATTTCATAAGCTATAGCTCCCTCTTCCAGAAAAAGCGATTATCGTTAAGATCAAAATTGTATCATGACAGCGTATTATTCAGATACGCTCCAGCTTGGAAAGCTTTGCCCAACCGCTCAAACCGGATGATAACGTGACCATGGCATACTCCCCCTGTATTCTTCGGATATCCACTTCCGTTCCTTCATGAAAAGTAAATACCTTCTCGGCGTTTTCCTTAGGCCCGGAATACGCGTTCACTTCACCGGCCACCGCCACTGCGCGGTCATCTCTTTCGAACTGATATATACTGGCTCCTGTAGCCGCGCCCCAGAGCAATGTAACTGTTGCGGTGAGAGTAATCGCAACGGTCAATTTGCGTTTTGCGGAAGTTTCAAAAGCCAGAATCCGGCCGACAACGCATAACGCAGTCAACAGATATAACCCAATCGCCACCCATGTCATTGTCGTCAACGAGACAGAGCCTATAAGCTTGTGTAAATAGCCTGGTTCCTTGAGCTTCTCCTTATCCTTCTTAACAGATTGAATATACTCAAGATTTGCTATTGTGTCAGAATCATAAGGTCGAAGCTTCAGCGCCCTGTTGAAATGGACAACAGCCTTTCCAAGGCGCCCCAGCTTGAAATATGCAAGAGCGCGGTTGTACTCCAGGTCGGGGTTAACAGAGTCAATGGAGTTATACAACCGAAGCGCCTCAAGCGTGGAGCCTTCCGCATACAGTTTGTTGGCGCGGTTATATTTCTCGGAGTTGGTTGTGGCTGATGCCATGGAAACCGTCGCCACCAGTATCGCAACAAACAAAACAAAGTGTCTCACCTGTTTTTCTCCATTTCCCTGATAAAATCTTTTGCCTTTTCAAGGTCTCTGTTCATGTCTGTAGTTGAGGATGGGGCGTAGCGGGCATATTCCATCCTCTCAAGAAGTGAGGACAACCCGTCTGCAATTCCGTTTTTGGAATCAGCCAGCATTGTGCGGACCACTCCGCTGTTTATTGAGGGCGACGGAATCTCCCAAATATCGGAAAGGTAGCCGCGCAACGTCTTATCCAGTTTCGCATAAAAATCTTTCTGATCCTTAAGCTTTCTAATTTCGTTTAGCCTGTCCGCAGCGACCTTCGCCGCGGAGGTTTTCCTTGCGTAAACTGAATCGTTAAGTAAACGTTTTTTCTTTCTGCCCATGACCCATGCCGCCAATATAATTGGAGCGGGAAGTAGCGTCACAAACCATACCCACCATTTGCGATGAGGTGGAGATCTATAATCTTCAAGCGTTAGAACGTCCGCTTTCAGGCCCCGCAGACCATTATTTAGCCGTGTGACTTCGGAACGTGATAAAGCTGGAACAGACGCCGGCGTCCCGGATGGGGACACAAGCACTTTAACGGGCTTTGTTTCTGCGACGACATATTTTTTTTGCGCAGGGTCATACCATGCAAACTTTATCGGCGCCACGGTCTTTTCCCCCGCCTCGCGCGGAATCACCGGATATTCGATCACCCTTACAGAGCGAGCTACAGCGCCCTTAACATCGAATGTATCGGTAACTTTAGGGTCAAACACCTCGGCTCCGGGAATCGAGGGTTTTGAGGGAGGTGGAACAGGTTTTAAATACCCCTCTCCTTCGATCGTTATACGCAATGTCATACTTTCATTTACTGAAGGGTTAAGTGGTTTGACAGATGAGGTCAATTTGTAGGAGCCGACCATATTCGTAAATCCCTCAGGCTTCCCTTCTTCAGGATACGGCTTTACATTTATGGTTACAGGCTTGGTGAACAATTTTCTGGATCTCGACCATGGATCGATCTTCGCCGTGAGAGTCGCCTTGCCTATCTTACTTTTACCCACCATCAACGGCGCCAGGGCGTATCGGATTTTCGTAACGTTGTAGAGCTTTCCTTTTATCTCCTCAGTTGAAGTTTTCTCCTTCTTGCCATTTTCAAATATCATCTCCTCCACCCAGAATCCGCTAAAATCCGGTTTGTCGTAGTTTGGCGTTTCCCATAAATTCACAGCGTTGTAAAAGCTGAACGTCGCAATCACCTGTTCATATGGGACAACTTCCACCTTGTCCGTTTCCATGGTGATGAAAAGATCGTTTTTTGCCACACGGGTCGCTCTCGGCGGAAAAGGGTCATCGAAGGCGCTCCCAAAATCAGGGAATAAAGATCGTCTCCTTGCTGTCCGCGGCCCTGAAGGTATGGGAGCGTTTGAATCGACGATTATTTTTATAGGATCGGTCTTATATGTCTTGCCCTTATATTTCAAAGATACCGGAGGAATTTTAAACGTCCCCTCTTTATTCGCAATGACCTGGTACACTATCGTTTTAGTTACATTTATTTTTGTGAAGTCGGTCATCGATATCTGCTGGCTTGTCGATTTGCCGGCTATCTCGAAGTATTTGAGGCGCGGCAGAACAGGTTCCGGCGCTTTACGCGCGTCGCTCCCGGAGACTGTGATGGTGAGTCGGAAAGCCTCGCCCGGTGGAAGCCTGACAGGCGTAGCCTCGGCGCTCAAGGAGATTTCATCCGCATAAGCGGGAAACGCCGCCAATACAAGAACCGTAAATAGTATAGCCAGTTTTTTCATGTAAAAGATTATACAATAACAAAAAGCCTTATCCTCCATTGTGGCATGATTGCCATAGCGTTAATGCGATAGCCACCATAAAACTAGTGGATTCAAGCCTGATCTTCCCCTTTACAATTTCCCAGGCGATTAATTTTCATGTATTGGACGGCAATCAGAGCTGAAAATACATGGATAGCCCCAGTAAAATGGAGCCGGTAAATATTGGACTGTACAAAGAGGGGGGTAGCGGGCGAACAAAAAAAGCCTGGAGCCGATGAGGTATTAACCGACTATGGACGTCGCTCCAGCAAACGAAGAGTTGACGCTGTCAGGCTTTTGCCTTAGCGCCCCTTCTTTAACGCTGTTATCCACAAACTCCAGCAGGTCTTTGAATGGAATATTTGCGATATAAATCTCATAGTCTCCGGCGCCGCGGTCATAAATAGCCATTTTATAATCAGGTAGTTCCAGCCCCCAAAGTTTATCCCGAACTTTTTTCACGCCTTGACGGTCCAGAAATTCAACGCCGACGTTTCGGACATAAAAATGGGAGAGCAAATCCGTATCGTCTGTAAACATCCCATGCTTAAGCAACTCATGCGCGGCCATTACACCGTTTACAATGCAAAGATCGCCTTTCACAAAATCTTGTCCCACAGCCTTAAACGGACGAGGCTTGAGCCCCAGCTTTTGTAAAGCATTTACGGCAAATTCCATTTGCGTGTTACAGGTGTAAATCTTGTGATGGTCTTCTTTTATACAGCGAACATGCTGACCAAGAAAATCGTCGAGACTCAAGGCGGAGGTAGGCTCCGGCCAAAATCCGGCGACCATGATAAGCAAAGCCGCCGCCACAACGCCAAGCGGCGCAACCCACCGCATAAACTTTCGTTTTAAATGGACGCCGGGTACGGAATTGTCTCCATTGGAATATACTTTCCCCAAAATCCTCTTGCGAGAATTGTTGATATCCAGCTCCGCAGGCTCACGTTTCAACGCAAGCCTCAGTTCCTTGATAGACTCAAGATTGGCGGAACACGCCGGGCAGGAAGCCACATGGCTTTTAACCGAACGGCTGATATCCTCCGGCGTCTCTCCTGCCAGATATTCCCACAGATTTTCGTTAATATCTTCGCATTTCATGACTCACCTTAACAATTATTAACAATTCAGGCCCTAAAAGTTCCTTCATTTTGTGGTGTCAGTATATTTTTTCCGTCTCAACCATTTTTCTTTTAGCTTTTCCCTGGCGCGCTTCAACCTGCTTTTCACCGTTCCAACAGGCATATCAAAGCTTTTGGCTATTTCCAAGTAAGACAGCCCCTGAATCTCTCTTGCCACGAGAATCAGGCGCATATCTTCCGGCAGGGAGTTTACAATCACCTGAATATCATCGTCTACCCCTTCCGGAGGGTTGTCTTTCTCTTTTTCATCGGCCAACCGCTCGATGGAAGTATCATCAAACAGCAATACTTCCCGTGTTTTTGCGCTCCGCAGATTGTTGAGAAAAGTATTTTTCATTATCGTGTAAACCCATCCTGCAGGGTTAGCGTTCTCGTCAAGCTTGTCTATGTTCCTGTACGCCTTGACAAACGCTTCCTGAACAAGGTCTTCAGCGTCGTCCACAGAGCCTGTGAAACGGTATGCGCTAACCAGAAGGGTTTTAAACAAAGGCTCGATATACCTTCTGAATCTATCGTCCGATTGGTTGCGGTTAGGCTGATTCATCGCTAGCTGTTTCTGTAAATTTCAGTTGTCTTCATAACGCTTAGTATATCGTGGGAACATTTTCCACGTTAAACTATGTATCTATTATAGTGAAAATATATGGCGCGCGCACGACTACAAGGTCTTAAGAGCTTATAGAAGGTATTAAACAGAATGACGCATTGGGAGCTGGAAAAAAAGATAGCGGCGACGCTTGTTCTCGCGTTGCTTGGCGTAAGCTACCTTGCAGGAGCGGCTAAAGTATTTGTAAGCGTAGGGGTTACGCCATCCCAGATAGAGAAAAGATACGGGCCCGATATCAAGGATGATAAGCAGAGCGATGACCTGGAGTCGTTCCTTGAAGAGCCTCCCGGCGCGATCAGCTTTGAAAAACTTGTTCATTTGTCCCACGCGCACTTGATGCCATATACTTTTTTGCTTGCGCTACTTTCCTTTTTTGTTCTGTCACTAAGGTGGAGCCCCAGATCGAAAATACTCTTTTTGACCGTTTTCACGCTCTCAATTCTCGGGGACTTTATATTTATGTTCCTTACAAGATTTGTAGCTCCCGTTTTCAAATTCGGGCTGGCCGCTTCGGGCTCTCTTTTCGGGCTCTGCGTCGGCACAGCGATATTAGCCTCTTTATATGAAATCTGGATCATTGGAGAAAAAAAATAATGAAAAAAGTTTACATACTGGGTTTTTTAATACTCATTAACGCATCAGTCGCGCTGGCGCATGGCAAAGCTGTAACATATATGAAACCAGCCGAGCTCTTGAAATTTTACCCTCAAAGCGCAGAGCTGAAATCGATGTCAACGCCTGCTAATAAAAACAACCCATATAGCTCTGACGCCGGAAAAACGAAGTGGATGAAAGTTGTAAACGCATCGGGACAAACCATCGGCATAATCGGCATGGAAAAGGTGGAAACCCCTCACGGACACCTCATTAACGCCGTCTGCTTTGATGAAAAAGGTGAAAATATTATCAAAATCGCGCTTATAAAATCCTCCAGAGAGGAGGCGAAAGAGCTTATCAAGCTTACCGCCAACAACAAGTGGTGGGAAAAATATGCAGCGCCGGAAAAAGCTCGGAACGCAGGGGGCATCTTGCTGCGCAGCGTCGCGAGGACCAAAGCCGCGTTGAAAAAGCAGTAGCGGGCAAGATCAGCTCGCCACCTTGAGCATAGCTTTTATTCTGTCCGAACATCGTTTTCCGCCGCAGTCGCCGCTTCCCGCTCCGGTTTCCCTGCGAAGACAGTCTATAGAACGCTCACCGTTATCGATCAACTTTCTAAACAGCCCTTTTTTGATATTTTTGCACTGGCAGACGACCTTAAGATCGTCGATGATACTGTTTGTTTGTGACATCTTACTTATTTGACAAATTAAAATGACTACTGCATACACGAAGGATTTTATCACATCCCGCGTCAGGCTATTTTCCCTTAGCTTTCAAGCTCTTCTTCCACAAGTCCCATCAGAGAGCTTAAGAGGGGCGCCGAAAAATCGAACTTTATCCCCGCCGCCTCAAACAGCTTCTTTGCTCCATGTGAGCCTCCAAGGGAAAGCGCGCTCAAATATCCGGCCATAGCGTTGTCCGGATCAGTTTTATAATTGCGATATATCTGCAACGCGCCAAGCTGCGCTATGGCGTATTCAACGTAATAGAATGGGACTTCGAATATATGCAGCTGCCTGTGCCACGAATAATCCAGAGCCTCATCCGGCGCGTTCGACCAGTCAACTCCTGTAGAGAACCTGTCGGAAAGGTTTAGCCACGTTTTTTTTCTCTCTTCACGGCTGTGCTCAGGATTCGTATAAATCCAATGCTGGAAAGCGTCCACCTGCGCAACCCACGGAAACAAGCTTACGATAGACTCCATCCGCTCCCTCTTTGCGCGGGCGATTTCATCGTCATTCTGGTAAAACGGCTGCAACTTTTGCCCGCCGATAAGCTCCATGCTCATCGAAGCGACTTCGGAAAACTCCATCGCCGCATGACGATACCAAATCAAGTCGTTGCCCCTGCATTGCAGCGCATGAAACGCGTGCCCGCCTTCGTGCAACAGCGTGTTCACATCATCCTGAGTCCCGACAGCGTTCGTGAATATGAAAGGGACCCTCGCCTCGGACAACGTAGCCTGATATCCGCCCGGAGCCTTTCCTTTCCTGCTTTCCAGATCCATGGAAAACCCTATCGCCCCGAACATATCGCCAAGCCTCGAATCTACCGACGAAAAAATTTCTTTCACGCCACCATATAGCTCTTCCGGTTTTTTGAACGGTTTCAGCGAAGGCCGCCCCTTAGTGTCGCAGGCGGTATCCCACGGGTTGACAACGTCAATTCCCATCTCCGCGCGTCTGCGCTCCATAATCTTTTTCGCCAGTGGAACAACCGCTTTTTCAATAGCGTCGTGGAATACTTTGCAATCTTCCGCTGTATAATCCCGCAGTTTTGAGCGGAAGCAATATTCACGATAATCGGCAAGCCCCAGGTTTTTCGCCCATTCAACGCGATGGACAAGCATTTCGTCAAACAGCCCTTCCAGCGTATCTTTTTCCTTAAGACGCCTTGCAACCATGGCGCTAAAGGCGCTTTGCCTTTTCGGTCTGTCCTGCTCACGCAGATAGAGCGTCATTTGCGGCATTGTGCGCTCCTCGCCCTCAAACAACACAGTCATCGCGCCCATGGTTTCCTGATATTTCTGGGAAAGCTCCTGCAACGTAACTTGCAAAGGAATATTTTTTTCGTCGAACAGCTCAACCGACTCCTTTATCATCCTGTCGAGACGCCCATATTCATCCTGGTCGAAGGCTTTTCTTGCAGGCGAGGCGACATATTTTCTGTTTAGCCTGTCGCTCCACTCCGTTTGTTTAGGCTCTATATCGCGGACGCATTCAAGATATGCGTTTTTCTTATCCTCGTCGTCGGTGTGGCAGGTCATCTCTATATACCGCCGTGTGCAATGCTCGTCCACCACAGCTTGCAGCTCCGACCATTGGGTAAGCCAAAGCTCCATCTCCTCCGCGCTGTTGATCTGCGCTTCGTTAAGCTTTTTAAAATACGGCTCGATATCTTCCCAGCCGTTAATGGTAAAAGACTCCTCCACAAACTTACGTGGAAAAGGTTTTAATATCGAATCTGTGGTTTTGGTTGTATTTTTCATATTTTCAGATAAGTTTATGTTTTACGATTTCAATATTTTGGCTATCTCTTGACGGCGGGAGCGCAAATGAATACCATAGTTTCCTTTTTATCAGAAATTGTGACATTAGAAAAGGATAATAAAATAAACCATGGCCGCCATTAAAAGAGCCTTGATAAGCGTATCGGACAAAACCGGAATTGTGGAGCTTGGCAAGGAGCTTGCCAGCGGTAACATAGAAATCCTTTCCACCGGTGGAACGGCGAAAGCCTTGAGAGACGCGGGGGTTGAAGTGCGCCAGGTAAGCGATTATACAGGATTCCCGGAAACCCTCGATGGACGGGTTAAAACACTGCACCCGAAAATTCACGGCGGCATACTCGGCAGGCGCGATCTTGACAGCCATAAGGAGCAGATGAAATCGCTCGACATAGAGCCGATCGACATGGTGGTGGTCAACCTTTACCCTTTTGAGGAAACTATCGCCAAGGAAAACGTGGCCCTTGAAGACGCCATAGAAAACATAGATATCGGCGGTCCCGCCATGATACGCTCCGCCGCGAAAAATAATCGGGACGTTGTCGTGGTGGTCGATCCTGATGACTATCAGACAATAATCGACGAGATGAATTCGTCGGACGGCGAGATATCCTCTGATACACGTCTCAAGCTTGCCGCGAAGGCGTATGGCCACACGGCATGGTATGACGGGCGGATAACGGGGTATCTCTCGAAAATAGCTGGGACTGGCGAGAAACTGCCGGATAAAAAGGTTGTCCTTATGGAAAAAAGCCAGACAATGCGATATGGCGAGAACCCGCATCAGTCGGCGGCGTTTTACAAGGTGGCCGATTCGGCTCCGGGTGGAATTTCCTCCGCTGTCCAGCATCATGGCAAAGCGCTTTCCTTTAATAATATTGTGGATATGGCGGCGGCGTATGAGCTTGCCTGCGAATTTTCCGAGCCTGTTGTGGCAATAATCAAACATACCAACCCATGCGGCGTGGCGAGGAATGAATCTCTCCTGCAGGCGTATATAACGGCGAGGGATACCGACCCTGTATCGTCTTTCGGCGGCGTTATCGCGATAAATAAAACGGTGGATAAAGAAACCGCCGAAGAAATATCGAAGATGTTCGTAGAAGTGATAATAGCGCCCGGCTACGACGATGATGCAATGGATGCGCTTAAAAGCAAAAAGAATATCCGCGTTATGGAGCTTCCTCTCATGCCGCAGCCTGTCGAGCCTGCCATCAAGATACTTCGCGGAGGAGCGCTGATACAGGATTCGGACGCTATCACATATGACGAAAACGCTTTGAAGGTCGTATCGAAACGAACGCCGACCGACGAGGAAATGGAGGCTTTGAAATTCGCATGGACGGTGGCAAAACATGTGAAGTCGAACGCGATAGTCTATGCCGACGCAAACTCAACCATAGGTGTTGGCGCAGGGCAGATGAGCCGTGTGGACAGCGCCAAGATCGCCGCCGAAAAAGCGCAAAGATCAATCAAAGGAGCTGTAATGTCATCGGACGCGTTCTTTCCTTTCCGTGACGGTATAGACGCGGCTGGCGAACGAGGTATTTGCGCCGTTATCCAGCCTGGCGGCTCGGTGCGCGACGAGGAAGTCATCGCCGCGGCGGATGAGTATGACATGGCGATGGTATTCACCGGTATACGGCATTTCAGGCATTAAAACGCTTTTAAAGCTTACGACCCGATCTTTGGCGATTTGGAGGAGAGAAACGCCCTTCTGTCGCGTACACGCTCTACCCGCAACACACCTTTCTTTTGTCTCACGGAGTTCATGACTTTTTGGAGCTGGGCGGTGTCGGCCACTTCTACGGTGATATAGATATATCCTCTTTTGTCGGAGTCAGTTCTTAAGGTCGCATCGGTTATGTTTGCGCCGTTGTCGGCGATAACCGAGGATACAAGCGCCAGCATCCCAAGCTTGTCCTTCGTCTGAACGGAAATCATTGCCAGATGTTTTCCCTCCGACTTTACGTCCCATTCCACATCAACGCACCTTTCGGAATCGAGCCCAAGGTTGATTGCGTTAGGGCAGTCCGCCGTATGGATTATCAAACCTCGCCCTCTTGAAATGAAGCCCTTGATGGCGTCGCCCGGCACAGGATCACAACAGTGTGCGAATTTTATGAGCAGGTCGTCCATATCCTGAATTCGTATGCCGGAAGGCTTCGCGGCGGGACGCGACCTGACAATGAATTTTTTGATGGCGGCTGGAATCGAGATTTTCTTTTTCTTGTCCAGCTTTTTTTCAGGCGCGATCTTTCTTAAAAACTGCTGGACCTTGAGTTTACCAACACCTATCCCGATGAACATGCTGTCTGTTGACTGAAAGCCGGAGGACTGGGCGGATGGCAGGAGCTTGGCTTCGCTCATATATTCCTTAAGGTCGAGATCATATTTGACAAGCTCTTTTTCCAGCATCTCACGGCCAAGGGCGAGCGCGCGCTGTTTCTCCGCCTGGCGGACGTATGCCCGTATTTGTGTTCGCGCTTTCGATGTCTTTACGAACTTGAGCCAATCCCTGTTGGGATGCTGGCGCTTGCTCGTAAGGATTTCAACGATATCGCCGTTTTTCAGCTCCTGCCTCAGCGACGCCAGCTTGCCGTTGATTTTAGCTCCAATGCAACTGTTTCCAATATCCGTGTGAATGGCGTACGCGAAGTCTACCGGCGTGGAGCCTTTCGGAAAAGGTTTCACCTCCTGTTGCGGAGTGAACACGTAAACCTCTTCATGATACAAATCGATTTTCACATACTCCAGGAACTCCTTTGGATTCTTCACTTCCTGTTGCCATTCGAGAAGCCTTCGCAGCCATACAATCTGGGCGTCGTACTTCCCTTCCTTGGCGCCTCCTTCCTTATACCTCCAGTGCGCGGCGATTCCCTCTTCACTAATGCTATGCATTTTGCGGGACCGGATCTGGATCTCCACAGGTTTTCCGTCAGGCCCTACGACAGTAGTGTGCAGGCTCTGATACATGTTCTCCTTTGGAAGGGCTATATAGTCTTTAAGCTTGCCCGGAATCGGCTTGAAAAGGTTGTGAATATAACCCAGGATCGTGTAGCATTCCTGCTCGCTGTTGGCAATGATCCGAACTCCCATAAGGTCCAACACTTCCTCGAAGCTGATATTCTGAGACCTCATCTTGCAAAAAATAGAATAAAAATGCTTCGACCTACCTTGCACCGTGGCTTTTATTCCGCCGCGTTCAAGACGGTCTTCGACCTCCTTGACGATTGCGGCGATATATTTCTCTCTTTCCGACTCTATAGCCTCTACCTTTTGCTTGATTTCATGTCTCTGTCTTGGCCATAAATATTTGAAGGAAAACTCCTCGAGGTCTGTCTTGATCCACCCGATCCCAAGCCGGTTGGCGAGCGGAGCGTATATATCTATTGTTTCTTGGGATATCTGCCTCTGTTTGGCGGGTTTCAGGTATTTTAGCGTCCGCATGTTATGAACCCGGTCGGCAAGCTTTATAAGGATCACGCGTATATCCTTGCTCATCGAGAGGATCATTTTACGGACATTCTCCGCCTGACGCTCCTCTATGGTCGCCGATTCGATAAGAGAGAGCTTCGTCACACCATCTACGAGATGAAAGACTTCATCACCGAACATTTGCTCTATCTCTTCAGGTGTAGCGAATGTGTCCTCGATGGTATCGTGCAGAAGCCCCGCTGAAATAGACACATGCCCAAGCCCCATCTGCGCCAGGATATAGGCGACTTGCAGCGGATGGCTAAGGTATGGCTCGCCGGATACGCGTTTCTGCCCTTTATGACAACGCGCGGAGAATGCGTACGCCTTCCAGACCATTTCAAGGTCCGCGTCCGGCATATTTTTTTGCAACTCGGCGATAATAAATTCGGGACGAATCATGATAAAGCCATCTACATTTAGTTATCCTGCTTTTATATTAACATATTGCAACATATAACCTCTTGTTTATTCATGCCGTCTAAAGAAAACAGGAAAATTGTGGGCTGGTTCGGCGCAAGAGGGAAAAAGTTTTTTTGCAGACGTTTTTGCTCTAGGTGGCGCTTTCGCTTTTCAAAGATTTTAACAGGCTGGTTAAGTCTTTACGAATTGTTTTCAAGGCGACGAGCGCCAAAGAATCGCCATTAGAGCTTTTGGCGGACCTTTTCTTTTTCAGTTTCTGCCTGGCGCCTGCGATAGAAAATTTTTCCGCATGCAGGAGCGACCTGATCTCAAGCGCCATTTCTATATCCTTGCGCGTATACATCCGCTGACCGTTCCTGTTTTTTTTGGGGCCAAGGGTGGGAAACTCTGATTCCCAATAACGAAGCACATGAGGTTTGACTCCCACGATACCGGCCACGTCACGAATCTTGAAAAACATCTTGTCCGGAATAGGCGTCATACTAAGCTGAACAGGGTTGTTTTTTTCAGTCATAATGATTATTTTACCCTACGTCTTTCCAGAACGCACTCAATTCTACTGAACAGAAAATTCTGCATTGCTATTTTAGCTTTTTTCTCATTGTTATACGATTTGCCATATACCTTATACACTTCGAACGGCTCCCTTTTAGATACAAGCTTCGCTCTATATCCCAAGTCTTGTATTTTCTTTAATCGCGCCTTGGCCTGTTTTTTTCTCGTCACTGCGCTGGTGGAAAGGTAGTATTTGTCTTCGGCGGAAAATGAAGCCGAAACGATACCCGATTTTTCCACCTTCCCCTTCACATCTTCCGCAACGCTAGCCATCGCCCAGGGCCCTACGACAATACGATGCGCCAAAAGGTTAACGGTGGATTTCGTTATATACGCAGGCATCCCAATTTTTTTCAATCTTTCCTGAATGCTCTCGCAACTCTTTTTATAGAAGCACAGCCCAAACCGTAAAACCCAGATGTCGTTTGCAACGGTTTTTGTCGCCACCAATGCGGCGTCTTTCGCCACAGGCCGGGAAACTATCGGCTTTAGCTTTTCATCAGCTCCACTATCTTTTTTACTTGTTTTTTCCGGCTCAACAAGGCTTGCCACGCCGGTTTTTTCTGTTGCTTGCAAAGGTTTCTTTCTAATGTCGTCCCGCGCCCGACGCGGGATCCCGTCATACATGTCAGAACTCTTTTCAATGAACGCGGCTTGGGGTTGCGCGCTTTGGTTATTTTTTAATATCGGCCACAGAGTTACACCAGCTAACAATGTCAGTAGAACGACGGCAGGGCCTAAAGAACGCAAGCGAGGTCTCTGCCCGGGTGTTTTGGTATCCCGCCGAATGGTGTTACGTATGTTCGGCGCTTCAACCAGCATATTAAATTTCTTCATATCGCTTGATCGTCACTCACTATCCAAATTTTTCGACTCATCAATAATTTTTTGCGTTAAGTGGGGTGGAACGTCTTCATATGCGGCAAAATGCATTGTAAACTGACCTCGCCCTCCCGTAATCGATCGCAAATCCGGCGCATAACTTAATATCTCCGACATCGGAACACGAGCTTTAACCCGCTGTTGACCGCCCATAGCGCCAACGCCCAACACACGTCC
>CAYNDB010000035.1:0-21215 GCA_964395915.1 uncultured Nitrospinota bacterium
GATGCTTTCGACCCTGGTTTTTGATATTTTATAGAGATAAACATATTAAAGAGGTTTGAGTGAAAAAAATTGAAGCTATTATAAAGCCTTTCAAGCTAGACGAGGTAAAAGACAAGCTTTCGGAAATAGGGGAGTACGGGTTGACCGTAACGGAGATAAAAGGTTTTGGCCGGCAAAAAGGGCACACGGAGCTTTACCGTGGAGCGGAATATGTCGTGGATTTTCTGCCCAAAATAAAGATCGAAATAGTTGTGCCGGACGATATGGTGGAAAAGACGCTTACGGCTGTCTCACAATCCGCGCATACTGGAAGAATAGGCGATGGAAAGATTTTCGTGATTCCGGTTGAAGAGGCTGTAAGGATAAGGACAAGTGAACGTGGAGACGACGCCCTTTAAGAGCTGTGGGAGCTTGCCTTGGGGCTTAAACGAAGAGAAGCGATCGCCTCGTCTTCAGTATCGTATGATACAAAAGACTCGTCTCCGCTGGATTGAACAAGCAACTCCCTGATAGCTGGCTGAAGCTTACAAAACATGACAGTCCCGTTTTTTTTAGCTGAAGCTTTTCTACGGCTTGCAAGAAGACCCGCCGCCACAGAGTCCATGATAGAGACCTCCCTCATATTTAAAACCGCTTTGTGCCCCTCTTTGCAAAGCGCGGCGTCCAGGCTGGACTTGAGATTGTCCAGATTAGACGCAATAAGCTTTCCGCTTATTCTGAGGATGGTTATTCCGCCTTCACCTTCAAACCGGCTAATTACCACTTTACTTGTGTTCTGCCGGAGGGGTGGCTATGTTCATTGCGCATAACCTGCGTGATAGCTGTTAATCTGCTCAATGACAAGAGCCAAGGTTTCAGAAGCCAGGCTCTTTAGCTCATCGTCAGGAATTTTACCGATCATCAACGCAATCTCATCTTTATTTTTAGAAAGGTCGTCTACAAAACTGTCCAATCTTTCAAGCGGCACATCCGTCACTCCAAGTACGGTTCCAAGCATCTGAAGGTCTGTAAGAGTATCATCAAGACGGTTGACTATTTGGCTCGTGGAAATGCCGGGAGTTTCCTGAAACCTGCTTAAAAAAACTTCCGGCAAAGGCGCCGACGCCCCTACGCCCTGAGCTTGTGAATCGCCATGTTTGGCAACGTTTCGCAGAACTTCCCCAAAGGATGGGCCTTTGATTGGTTCAGAACTTCCTGGTTTTTCAGGAGTTCCCTTGCCTATAGGGTCTGGGCCGTCTATTTTCATGACATTATATTCCTGTAAGTTGAATTATATCATACATATCGGCGGGCGCCACTTGAAGCTTTACCATATTTTTACAGCCGAATATGAGACTATCCTTAAGACTCTTTTGGTAAACGGGATTTCGAGAACGGGTCCATACGCCATATTATCCAGGCGGTAAACCATCCCATAATAGACCCGACCAATATGTCCGCTGGAAAGTGAACCCCGAGATAGACGCGGGATAACGCCACCAAAGCCGCGAAACCATATAAAAAGATGCGCCAACGTTTATAATACAAGGCAAAAAAAGTGGCCGCTGTGAAAGCCGCCTGCGAATGACCGGAAGGGAAAGAACGTGATTTAAGTTGTCTGAATGGAGCGTTGACCACCACTTTTTTTTCGACAATATCCTGCTTGAATTTTTCCAGCGGCCTGTCCCTGTCCGTCACAAATTTTACCGCCTGCATCGACAAGCCGGCCAATATTATCGTCAATATAAAAACTTTAATCATATGGGCGCGGTTTGGCCGGTCCCAAAAAGCGATAAAAAGAAGACCAAGCGCTATCCATACCGCAGCGTCACCTGCAATCGTAACCAAAGTCATGAAGATATCAAGCGAAGGTGTGGCCCAGCCATTGTTTATCCAGAAAAAAAGCGATTCGTCCAATGCCCTGATAAAATTCATTTCAACCTTTTTGGGCTTTCGCTTTTCGTATATTCCAAAGCCACTTAAGCGAAAAGTCCGGCGCCCTGTCTTCGGAGGCCAGCATTAAAAGATATAAACCTATCGCTCCCATTATTACATTTGGAGCCCACATTGCCACCACAGGTGGAAGCCTGCCATCGGAGCCTAGAGTCTGCCCCAACATCCACAAGACATAGTTGGCGACTATCATAAGAACCCCAAGCCCGAAACCTCCACCGCTGCCGCGTCTATTGGCCATCATTCCAAGAGGCGCGCCGATAAGCCCAAGGGCGATGCACCCTACAGGCGCCGAAAATTTCTTGTATAAAGCCACTTTCTCCGCGTTAGCCGTTTTCCCTTCCGATTGAAGTTTTGATATCCGTTCTTCAAGCTCCGGTATGGAGAGTTGCGGCACTTCTTTTTCAAAAGGTTTATTAACTTCGTCGGAGAAATCCATGCGAAGCGTATACGAGTTGAACGAAATTGTCTGATAAACGCCAGCGGAGCCGAAAGTATGGATAACTCCATCTGAAAGGGCGATTGAGCCTGCGGATTCTTGCCCCGGGGGCAGAAGAACACCATTACGGGCTTCGATGATTTTCCATTTATTCGGTTTGCGTTGATCGGATATAAAAACTCCCTCTAAAAATCCACCCTTGTTTTCGTTAACATAAATAAGCAGGTTATTGAAATTTGTATTGAACCTTCTTTCTTTTACTTCCCCCGACAAACTGGATTTCAATAGCTCTATTCCGGCCTGACGAAACCTCAAGTTGCTAATATGCTCTAAATTAGTTGATATATAAAGAGTTGCAAAACATGCGGCGATAGAAAGCAACAACACCGGTAAAATTAGCCTGAAGAGGGAAAGCCCGCTTGCTTTCATTGCGGTAATTTCGTTTTCGGCGGAAAATCTGGAAAAAACCATCAGGGTGGACATTAGGATCGCCAACGGTGTCGCAAGTGTTAAAAAAGATGGCACTAGATATAGCAATAATTTACCAATTGTAACGATATCCGCATGTTTGTTCATAAGAAGATCCGCAAGAAAGCGGATTTTATCCAGAAGGAGAACCATCAGAAGAAGAGCGGCTGAAAGGCCGAATATTTTCAACTGCTCCCTAATGATATATCTATCTAGCGTTCGCATAGCAAAAGATGATATCATATGGGGACTGAATGTCCGACTTGCATGGTGGTTATGTTTCGTTACGTATTTCAGTGAATGGAGGTTATGTCGGATTTAACCAATAAAGCAGTCCCTAAGACTATTCTGGCTATTGATGAGAATCGTATTTCCAGAATGGTTTTGGAAGAAGAGCTTGGAGCCTTCGGGTTTCTGGTCACTATTGCTGAAAACGCCCAAAAAGGTATTGATTGCGCCTTAAAAAACACTCCCGATCTGATTACAGTCGATCTTACCCTAAACGGAGTTTCCGGGATTGACGTAATAAACAAGTTGCGTGGGTCAAAGCAAACCTGCGACATACCGATCCTGGTGGTAACGGGTAACGAAAGCCTTGTGGAGCAGGAGCATGCTCTGAATCTCGGCGCATTAAAGGTGTTCAAAAAACCTTTCAAACCTGGCGAAGTGGGAAAATTCATAGATAAACATTTCCACTATCCTGGTAAAAACGTAGGAAAGCGCCGCATCCTGCTGGTGGAAGATTCAGATACTATCAGGGCCATAACCAAATATCTGCTGTCACAACAGGGGCATATCGTCGTTGAGGCTTCGGATGGTGTCGCAGGCTGGGAGGCTTTGAACAACTCCTTGACGGGAATCAACATGGGAATAGACATGGTAATAACAGATATAAACATGCCCAGGATGAACGGACAGGAACTGGTCGAAAAAGTTAGAGAAGACAACAGATTTCAATTTATCCCTATAATAGTTTCCTCCACGATATCAGAGAAGGAAAGTATCAAGCTGCTTCTGAATACTGGAGCGGACGACTACATTGTAAAACCTTTTTCCAGCGAAGAATTCCTGGCGCGAATAGAAAGCCACCTCAGAGTTAAAACGTTGTATGGCGACCTGCACAGGGCAAACGAACAATTGGCCAAATTTAACGAGACCCTGGAGAAGCGGGTTGAAGAACGTACGATTCAGTTAAGAGAAGCTAACCTTGAGGCTATATACAGCCTTGCGACAGCCGCTGAGGCAAAAGATGACACTACCGGGAACCACCTAAACCGCATACAGCAATTTTCCAAGGCGTTGGCGTGTCAGATGGGTGTGCCCGACCATGAAGCCGAAGAAATTGGCTATTCCTCGATCATGCACGATGTGGGCAAAATATCGATCCCTGACGAAATATTGAAAAAACCGGGGAAACTGACAGCGGAAGAATTTGACACAATGAAAACACACTCCAAGCATGGAGAACGAATATTGCCGCCAACAAACTTTTTTTATATGGCCAGGCAGATCGCAAGAAGCCATCATGAAAAATGGAATGGATTAGGCTACCCTGACGGACTGAAGGGAATGGAGGTTCCCCTGACAGCGCGTATCGTAGCTGTGGCGGATGTGTTCGACGCGCTTACCACAAAAAGACCTTATAAAGAGCCATGGACAGTGGAAAAAGCTCTGGATGAAGTGATGAGTCTTTCCGGAGTGCATTTCGACCCGGCCGTGATCGACGCTTGGGAGCGGCTCTTGAAATCAGGCGATATCGACCGTATATTGAAACATTGGGTTTAATATCACCCTGCCCTTAAAATGCCGCAAGCGCCTCATAGGTTTCTCTGGCGCATTTTTCCCAAGTGAAAGCCGACGCTCTTTTAATACCGGCTTTTGAAAGCGCCGCGCGCTCCTCGTCTGACTCCACCAGCCTGATTAACGCTTCGGCAAAAGCCTGAGGCTCGTCAGGGTCTAGCGATACGGCGGCATCGCCTGCAACCTCTGGAATCGATGTGCGGTTGGTAGTTATAACAGGCGTTCCGCATGCCATCGCTTCCAGCACCGGCAAGCCAAACCCCTCGTACAAGCTGGGATAAAAGAACAAAAGAGCCTTGTTGTAGAGGGCGGCAAGCTCCGCCTGGGAGACAAAGCCTATAGCAAGCGCTCGTGATTGCAGCGAACGCTCTTCAAGAATACCCAGGAACCGTTGATACAGAGGGTCACTTTTAATATCACCGGTCATTACCAGGTGAATGTCCGATCCGGTTTTTAAAAGAGCGTTGAACGAATCGAACAGAAGCTCCACGTTTTTTCTCCAGTCGATACCGCCAACGTTGAGAATAAATTTTTCTGGCAGGTTGAATCTTTCAAGCGAGGCTTGCGCTCCCGGGGAAAATTCCGGATCGGCTCCTTCGTATATCACTTTCACAAGGCTTGGGTCGACATTTGCGTATTTTACGACATCCTTTTTTGTATGCTCCGAAACTGAGATAATCAGCGACGCTTTTTGCAAAACTTCTATCTGCTTGGCAATGTGTATCTTGTGTTGAAACGATGTGTAGAATTTTTCCTGAAGCGCCGCGTGTATCATATCGTGCGCAGTGACGGCATAAGGAGTTTTAAGCCCTGCCGGGGTATCCAGATGAGTTGGGAAATACATTTTTTCCACTGACGCTTTCGCCAAAAAGCGATCCATCGCGCGGGGTAGCGCAAAATGTTGCTTCGGATACTCTTTGAGGAACTTTCCGCAAAAATTAAAAAGCTTTCCGAATTGATATTCCGAAGAGCCGTTTTTTATCGCTTCGGTCGCTTCGTAACATGGGTCATGGAAAGCTCGTATATCGATATTGTCCGGCTTAAGATTTCGTCTTTCTATTATGTTTCTTGTGTATACGCCGATACCGCGCTCTTTATGAGCTTTAAAACCGGCCTGGAGCGGCCTAAGATCAAACCCCAGTGTTGTATGGCCCATAAGTTACGCCACTCCTTCGGCTTCAAGCCACTTTACCGCCCGCCTGGCGTCTTCATGGGAAACACCGTCCCGCAACTCAAGAATACGTATGGTGTCGTTCGAAAAATATTTTTTCACCATATCAAAATCCACGCTGCCCTTCCCGCCAACAGGGGGCGCCAGGTGATCTGTATAACAGTCTACGTCATGCAAATGTGCGCCTATCATGATATCGGAAAATTCTTTCAGGTACGCTTCGTGCGGCGCTATGCCGAGGTTTTCCTGAGCCTGGGCGTGTCCTGTGTCGTGCCAATATCTTATCCTACTCCCGTCAAGACGCAGAAATATGATAGCAAGCTCTTCAAAATTCGGATATTCGCGAAGATAGTAACGGTTCTCAAGCCCCACATACATGTTAAGCCTGTCGGCCAGGTCATTTAGCTCATCCAAACTTTTTAGAAGGTTATCAAAAGTTGCCCCGCGGCTTTTCAATCGCTCTATCTTGCAGTCGTTAACAAAACGCTCTCCTTCAGGGCTGTTTAACTCGCCTGCGTCATACAGCCGTTGCAGTTTCAAAGTTATTTTTTCCATTGGAGCGGCGCCAGAATGAATCACAACCACTTTTGATCCGATACCCGACGCAAGTTTCAAAGTGGAGGAAATATCCCGAACGGCCATCCTGCGCTCTTCCTCATCGTCCGAACACAGGGGGTGCGCCTCGGCGTCATGTTTTTCCTTCTTATTTTTTGGAGCGGGAAGAACGGCGTGAACAGATACAGGAGTTATTTTGAGAGTTTCACACTCTTTTAGCGTGTCATCAAGCGTTTCGGGAGCCAGCCTGTAATCCAGCTCAACCTGCTTTACACCAAGGCTGTGTATTTGCCGAATCAGCTCTTTCCCATCTTTGATAGACCTGGAGCGCCAGCAGGTGGATACGCCTAATACCACGTCAGGTTGTCCGCGATGAGATAGACGAGTATGTACATATCATGTCAGCGTAGCGCTTTTTCAATTTCTTCATGCACATGCCTCGAAATATTCCTGTCGCCGAACGATCCTGCGCGAACTGTTATTTTGGTTTCCACATTAGTCCATCGCTCCAACGCCACTGTCAACTCTTCATTTGTTGAGGGCCTTCTGGCGGCTATCAGGCCATAATGGGAATCCTGTTTATTTTTGACGATCTTAAAACGCATATTACGCAACGCGTGTAAGCTTCCTTCCATTGCCGTATCCAGCGGTTGTCGATAGTTTCGCTCGAGATTGCCCTGCATCCATACATATGTGCCGACAGCTCCCGCCCCTCCGGCCAGCAGAACATAACAACCGGTCAGGTATGGAATAAATAGCAGAGCCAGAAAAAAGCGTTTCATGAAAGCTTAGCTCCCGATAAAAGGTTCAGACAGTAGAGCAAAAATAATCATGTCGAATTGTTTCCGTAATCTATACACAATCCTTGACCTTTTCCATCATATGCTTAAGCGTAACACCATCGATCTTAACAATCTTTCTTTTGGAAGTATGCCCGCGGACAATCGAAACCGCCGACTTGGAAACCTTCAAAAGTTTCGCTATAAAAGCAACAAGCTCCTTGTTGGCCGCCCCATCCACAGGCGCCGCGGCCAGCCTTATTTTTAAAGCCCCGCCATACAGCCCGACCAACTGCGACTTCGACGCCTTTGGAACAACATAAACGGTTAGTTTCAGGCCATCGTCGATTTCCGTTATCTCAAGCCTTTTGGACTCGGCCACGGCAAAAGTTTAGCCGTGAAGGGTACGGCCAAATTGCATCAATGACGCCACAAGGAACGATTTCAAAAACATTATCGCAAGCAAAAGCACAAGCGGCGAAACGTCTATCCCTCCAAGCGGTGGGATAGCTCGCTGGAGCGGGCGCAAAACAGGGTCTGTGGCGCGATGCAGAAACTGTACAATAACGTTATAAGGGTCAGGGTTGACCCAGGAAATAAGCGCCCTAACGATAACTATATAAAAATAAATAGTTAGAACAAAGTCCAACACCTGGCCGATCGCTATTAACAAGTTCCCAATTACAAACATTGGCGGTTCCTATATTCTTTTCAGTAATTTATAAAATAAATAATTCTTCAACAATATTAGCGTACCTCACGACTCAATCACACGCAAGCTTACGCCCCCAGTTCTTTAGATCGTTTCATGGCCGCCTCGACAGCCTTGCCAACAGCTTCAGCGAATCCGGCTTCCTCCAGAACGTTAAGCCCGGCAACGGTTGTTCCGCCCGGCGAGCTTATGCTCTTTTTCAAGCTTACCGGGCTTTTGTCGCTTTTAAGCGCCAGAAGGGCGGAGCCGTATAATGTCTGTGTCGCGAGGGCGCTGGCCGCCTCTTTTGTGAGGCCGCATTGAACCCCTGCGTCTACCATAGCCTCAAGAAACATGAAAATATACGCGGGGCCGGAGCCGGATAGCGCCGTCACCGTATCCATAAGCTCTTCGGGGACTACGACAGATGTCCCGACCGATCCGAATATCGTCTGGGCTAGTTCTATATCTTCATCGCCGATATCACGATCCCCGCAAATGGCGGTCGCCGCCTCTCCCACAGCAGCTCCCATGTTCGGCATGGTGCGAATAACCCTGACGCCCGGGGTAGACCATGAGATAAGGGAAGACACCTTGACCCCTGCCGCGACCGATATGATTAACTTCCCATCAAGACCTCCTCGCGCTCCGGCCATCACCTCTTTCAGAATTTGTGGCTTCACGGCAAAAACGACGATATCCGCAGACCTGGCGGCGGCTGCGTTATCCGCGCAGGTTTTAACACCAAACTCGTCTGCGAGAGCCTTTAATATTTCATCTCTAGGATCGGTCGCCATGATTCTGGCAGGCTCCATGGCTTTAGACTTTACAAGTCCGCGCATCAACGCGCTTCCCATAAAGCCAGCCCCGATAAATGCTATATTTTTATCAATCACTATTTAATCCCTTCGCCGATATTCTATATGAAATATTCTTCATTTTTCCCGCTCCCCAAAAATCGCCGTGCCGACCCGGACAATGGTGGCTCCCTCTTCAATCGCAATTTCGAAATCATTCGTCATGCCGGCGGAAACTATATCCAGCGAAACATTCTCTATATCAATCTTTTTCAAATCCTCCCGAAGCGCTATCAAGGCGCGATACACAGGCCTCGAACCCTCCGGGTCAGCGTTGTACGGTGGAATCGTCATAAGACCTTTCATGCGAATACCTTTTTCCTTCGAAGCGGCTTTCAAAATATCGGCGGCGTTTTCGGGCTTGCACCCGGATTTTTGTTCCTCACCTGAGATATTCACCTGAAGCAGACAGTCCAAAGGCGCTTGATCCCCAACTCTCCGTGAAAGCTCGCGGGCTAGGTCGAGCCTGTCCACCGAATGTATAAGCGTAAAAAGACCTGGGCAATATTTCGCCTTGTTAACCTGCAACGGCCCTATCATGTGCCATCGCGCCTTCCCGCCTATCGCCTCAAACTTGCGCCGCGCCTCCTGTATGCGCGACTCACCAAGGTCGGATACACCTGCATCGATAGCTTCTATGGCCTGTTCGACTCCTACCTTTTTTGTAACGGCGACCAGGGTTACAGAAGCGGGGTCCCGCCCCGCCCTTTCAGCCGCGTTATCAATTCTGTTACGGATATTTGCTATGTTTTCAGCGATCATGCTCATTGGAAGCTCTTATTAATAGTGTTTTCAGTATCGTAACCGAACCTGCGCATCTGTTCAAACAATTGCCCAAAATAAAGCTTTGACAAAACACCTGTAAAAATGACTGCGAAAGTGAAAATAAAGTCATACAATCAAGAGGAGCTTCTAATAATTGCTTTCAAAACGAAAATGACAACGTTTAACGAAAAACAGGACGACCACCCGTCGTATAGTTTCACCCAGCTTTTCCGTGGAACGTTACGCGGGTTAAGGACAGAGGAGGAATACGAGGCGCTGGCAAAATCCAGCGTTGGGACGTGGTTCGCCTCAAAATTTGGCGACGGTGACGTGAAGAAAATCGATGGTAGCGAAGTCTGCCGTATGCTGCTTGAGTCCAAAGACATGGTAAAAAAACGAAACATGCTGAATATAACATTTCCATATACCTATGTGGCCAACCCTGAAGAGCCGCAAATGATAAAAATATACGATCCCTTGCAGTGCGGCTCCGGCTGCTCCACAAGCTCGCCAGACCCATGGTGGGTGTTTTCCAGAGTAGAGCCTGCAGAAGAAGAGCTTCGCGATCTCATGACACCGAAAGAGGAAAAAAGCGGCATTGTGTCCCGGCTGTTTGGCCGCTAGAGCTATTTTGAGCCTTTTAACACGCTGTGGGCGACTCGGGCCGCCTCGATGTTTTCCTTAACGTTGTGAACCCGGATGATGGCCGCCCCTTTCATTACGGCGATTGCGGTCGTCGCCAGCGTCCCACCCTCTCTTTGGTCCACCGGGTTACCAAGAACTTTTCCGATAAACGACTTCCGTGACGCTCCTATCATCACAGGATACCCAAGCTTTGAGAAACTGTCGAATCGGCGTAATATCTCAAGATTGTGGCCGATGGTTTTGCCGAACCCGATACCGGGGTCGACAATTATTTTTTCGACGCCTTTTTTCCCGCAGGCGTTTATACGGCTCCTGAAAAAGCGAATAATGTCATCGACAACATTTTTATAAACAGGCCGACGCTGCATCGTTCCCGGTGTTCCTTGCATATGCATTATCGTAGTCGGTATTTTCCACTTCGCCGCAAGCTCGATCATGGCAGGGCTACGCATACCGGTAATATCGTTTATCATCGCCGCGCCTTCATCGAGGGCCGCTTTTACAACATCCGGTTTATACGAGTCGATGGACACGGGAACTTTTGGATGACGTTTTACTATTTGTGTAACAACAGGGACGACCCGCCTGATCTCTTCATCCACGGACACAGGCTCCGACCCGGGACGTGTGGACTCGCCCCCGATATCGATTATATCCGCTCCATCCTCAATCAGCTTGTCGGCATGAGCAAAAGCTTTATCATGGCTCATGAAACGCCCGCCATCGGAAAAGGAGTCTGGCGTGACATTCACGATACCCATTATCAAAGGACGGGTGAACGTGAGCCTGTAATTTCTAAACCGGTACTGTTTTGGATAAGATGCGCGACTCATTTCCTAACCGATACGAGAAATGAACGTGGAAAAATCAACCGGCCGCTGAAGCGGTTTTTTGAGATATGGGGTGGCCTTGCAAATCAACCTGCTCCATAACAAAACTTTCGATCACATCAGAAACTTTTATATCGTTATATTTTTCAAACCCGATTCCACACTCATAACCGGAGGCGACTTCTTTAGCGTCGTCTTTGAAACGTTTTAGTGACGACAGGATTCCTGTGTGGATAATTACGCTGTCCCTTATAAGTCGAGCTTCGCTGTTTCGAACAATTTTACCGGAAGTAACCATGCTCCCTGCGATCGTCCCGACCTTGGTGATATGGAAAGTCTCGCGGACTTCCGCCCTGCCGGTTATCTTCTCTTCGAACTCAGGCTCAAGCATTCCTTCCAACGCGGCTTTGATATCGTCTATGGCATTGTAAATGATGCTGTAAAGACGCAAATCGACATCCTGCTCATCAGCGGCGACCCGCGCCTTTTCCGTAGGTCTTACGTTGAAGCCTATTATAATAGCGTTGGATGCGGCCGCCAGACTGATATCGGTTTCGGTGATACCACCTACCGCCCCATGGAGAATACGAATACGCACCTTCTCCATACTTGTCTCACCTAGCGCCTTGCTCACAGCCTCGATAGAGCCTTGGAGATCCGCCTTGATAATGATATTCAGGTCTTTTATATCGCCCCTGGTAATCTGGGCATGGAGATTCTCAAGCTTGACATGCCCCTTCTTGGCTGAAAGCGCGTCCACCCGCATTACATTCTGACGTGTAACAGATATCTGATGCGCTTTTCTTTCACTCTCCACCGCCGCAAATGATTCTCCAGCGGTGGGAACTCCGGAAAATCCAAGCACCTCAACCGGTGTGGATGGCCCTGCGCTATTGACACGCTTCCCCTTGTTGTCTATTAACGCGCGAACTTTTCCGTAGTGGACACCAGAAACAAACGGGTCGCCAACTTTCACGGTTCCCTTTTGCACAAGCACAGTGGCCACAGGGCCTCTGCCCCTGTCCAGCTTGGACTCCACTACCGTTCCATACGCCACCCTGTCAGGGTTGGCCTTAAGCTCCAGCACTTCGGCTTGCAGCAGCAGCATCTCCAGAAGGTGATCGATACCGGCTCCTGTTTTGGCGGAAACTTCACAGAATATGGTGTCCCCTCCCCATTCTTCAGGAGCAAGACCATGCCCTGATAGCTCCTGTTTTACCTTGTCCGGGTTTGCGCCAGGCTTGTCGATCTTATTTACCGCGACAAGTGTTGGCACACCCGCCGCTTTTGCGTGATGTATAGCTTCCACAGTTTGTGGCATGACTCCATCGTCGGCCGCCACAACAAGCACAACAATATCGGTCACCGCCGCTCCACGAGAACGCATCGCCGTAAAAGCCTGGTGCCCCGGAGTGTCAAGAAACACAACGGCGCCATCATGAATGTCAACTTTATAGGCGCCAATTTTCTGGGTTATGCCGCCAGCCTCTTCCTCTGTCACCTTGGTTTTTCGGATCATGTCCAGCAAAGATGTTTTACCATGATCGACATGACCCATTATCGTGACGACAGGCGAACGCAACAGAAGTTTACCATCATCTTCCACCTCATCGACGTCACTGCTGGTCTCTTTCTCTTCAGCCGTTTTTATTTCGAATCCCATTTCTATAGCCAGATCCCTTGCCACAGACTCCTCGATGGTCTGGTTAAGAGTGGCCATGATGCCTTTACCGATGAGACTTTTAATAAGATCGTTTAAACCAATATGTAGTTTATCCGCAAACTCTTTAACGGTTGTCGCCTCATCTATAACAATGCAACGTTTTTCCTGCTCACGTTTTTGACGCTCTTCTTCGTCAATAAGGTGTTGAAGCTCTTCCTCTTCTTTTCTCTTCTGCGCATCAGCCTCCTTGCGCTTGCGCTCATCTTCTTTGCGCTTTTTCTCCGCAGCTTCCGTTTCCTTGCGTTTTTCCGCTTCAGAAATTTTTCGTTTTTTATCCTCTTCGGCTTTACGATACGCTTCAGAAATTTTTCGTTTTTTATCCTCTTCGGCTTTTTGCCCCTTTAGCTTTCGCTGGCGAATTTCCTCTTCTTTCTGCTGGCGCGCCTTTTCCATATCTACTACCGCAGACGGGGCTGCTTTCTTCGGTTCGGCGACTTTTAAGGCCACAGGCTTCGAAGCCTCTTTTTTCGCAACATCCGCCACAGGCTTTTTGACGCCATCTTTCTTTTTGGCTTCAGGTTTAGCTTTGGCCTCGGTTTTAGCTTTAGCCTCAGGTTTGGCCTTGGCGGTCGCAGGTTTTTTTGCTACGGTTTTTGCTGTAGTGACAGGTTTTTTAGCTGCTTTCTCCGGTTTTTTAGCTGGAGCGGCTTTCTTTGCCGGTGTTTTTTTCTTCTTCACAGGTATGTCCATTTTCTTGACCTGTTTGCGAAGGCGGTCCGCAAGATAGTTATCTATCGAGCTTGAATGACTTTTTACCGGGTAGCCCATGCTTGTAAGGATTTCTATAAGAACCTTGCTGGACACACCAACCTCTTTGACCAACTCGTATATTCGAACCCCAGTCAAATTTTATCTCCTAGCTTTCTGAAAATTACGGCAACCGGTTAGATTGCGAAACACCATGCTTAATAAACGTGATGTGAATCCATAATAGTACCACTATGAAATTACTAATCAAGTCTGCGCGGCTTTTTAATGAAATTTGTCTAAAACGCTACGGTTTCAGTAATTGGTAATTTAAGGCGTTATGGCATGCCAATTATTATTAGACAAAATATTATTTGGAGCCTAACCTGCCTTTTTTATGTTTATACTCCTCCGCATTCATAACATCCAGCTCCCAGCCTGTAAGCTTGACAGCCAGCTTTACGTTCACACCCTTTTTACCGATCGCAGGGGAAAGCTGGTCATCCGGGACTATCACCTCGGCGGATTTCTCCTTTTCATTAATCATTACTGTTTTTATATCTTTTGCGGGAGCCAGGGCCGCTGCAATAAGCTTTTTAGGATCGTCGCTCCACTGAATAACATCTATTTTCTCTCCGCTGAGTTCTCTTACGATAGGCTGGATTCTTCCACCTCGCACACCCACGCACGCGCCTACAGGGTCCACCTCTTTTTTGGAGCTGCGCACAGTCACCTTGCCTCTGCCGAAAGGGTCGCGCACCACATCGACTATTTCCACTATTCCTTCGCCGATCTCAGGGGTCTCTAATTCCAAAAGCTTGCGCAACAAGGCGGGATGCGTCCGTGAAACGACAACGACAGGCTCTCTATGCGACTGACTCACATCCACTATTATAAGTTTCACGTGGCGGCCTCGATCAAACCTGTCGTTTGCAAGCTGTTCCTCTGGCGGAAGAATCGCCTCAGCGTCTCCCAGCTCAAATATAAAGCCGTCTCCCGCCCGTCGGGACATGACACCTGTGACCATTTCTCCGATTTTTGAGCTGTACTCCTGGCTTAAACGTATATGCTCCGCCTCTTTCCCCTTTTTGTGGATCATCTGACGCACCGACTGGGCGGCGATCCTTCCCAAATCCTCCATCTCAACCGGCCTGTTCAACATCGTTCCCAGCTCAGCGTCCGGATCGATTTCTTTTGCTTCCTCACAATCAATCTGAAGTTTCGGATAGGTAACACTCTCCACAACCTCCATCTGTTCATACAATTCGAACCCACCCTCATCCTTGTTGAACCTTGCTTCAAGGTTTTCCCTGTCCAATCGCTTGACCGCGGCCCTGGTCACAGCCTCTTCTATGGTCGCAATAAGGTCATCAAGCCCCATGGACTTTTCGTCCGCAACCATCTTAAGAGCGTTTAGTAGATCACTTGACATTTTAGTATTCTATTTCCAATCTAGCGTGAGCTATCTCCCCATATGGGAAAACAGCTTTTTTTCCTGTTTCGCGCGCTGTAACGGAGACAACTTCATCATCCGCATCATCAATAATAACAAGAGCTTTACGCTCTTTTCCCAGTGGCTTCCTCAGCTTCAAAACAGCAAGTTTACCTTTCGCTCGAATATAATCCTCCGGCTTCTTCAAAGGCCTCGTCAGCCCCGGAGATGACACCTCCAGTGTGAATGGACCTGTAATGGCGTCTTCCTCCTCTATAACAAGACCCACCTGCCGGGAAACTCTTGCGCAATCCTCAACGTTCACTCCCCCTTCCTTATCAATATACAACCTTAATACTCTGGAGTGCGGACCACCGGCAAAATCCAGACTGACAAGCTCCATACCTTCCAGCGATACGACCGGCTCAAGCAGATTCTTAATTACAGTCAGCCTGTCATTAAGGAACATGTGATTGTTATCTACCTTTTCGTAGCAGTATTTAAAATTATCGTACCAGTCTTACGGTTTTATCATTATATATACAAGTCTATATAGTCATAATAGTCAAAAAAATATGGGGCATGATTTTATTTTTACCCGCAAGCGCAAAAGCGGCAATCCCGCCGACAGGAAACCAAGAATAACCACAATATTATCAACATATTACATTAAAGCTGCCCTCAGGCAAAACATCGACATACAACACTGGATACTATTTCCTGTAAGCTACAGATGATTGAAACTGTTTGGATTCCCGGCTGGTGGCTCTTTTAATAGCGCAATTAGGGTTAAATTAAGTAAAATAAATTATGCGGGGTTTATGATTGTAATCGGGCGAACATGTTAATAAACAATGTTACCGGTAAGGGATAGCCTCTTCATTATCATTCGACACGGCGCAATGGCATATCGTACAGTTTTTTGCAAATAGTCACTACAATCTTTATCTACGAAAACCGGGTTATACAGTCAGGCTTCGGTTCCGGAACGGTATCGTTCCATTTTTCGATAAAGCTTGGGGCGTGAGATTCCAAGGACTTTAGCTGTTTTTGATATATTCCCATGCACAGCGTCCAGCACAAAAAGAATATGTTCTTTTTCAATTTCACTAAGACTTAAAAGATGCCGGTTTCTGTTTGTCTTCGACTTTTTCTCAAAGCTCAACGGCAGGTCTTTCATCTGTATTACATTCTTGGTGGAGATATTCACAGACCGTTCCAGCACATTTGTAAGCTCCTGGATATTTCCCGGCCAGTAATAGTTCATCAGCGCCTCAATGGCTTTCTTGGAAAAGCGTTTTTTATGTCCTGCCGCCAGATGATCGCTTGAAAGCAGGTAGTCGATCAGTTCCGGAATATCTTCTTTATGTTCACGCAGAGGCAAAATGTTAATGGAAAAAGTAGATATTTTGTAAAAGAAATCTTCGCGGAATTTACCTCGCTTTGTATGGCTTAGCAGGTCTTCCGTCGTACCGAAAATAAATCGGGTATCAGCAGTCAAATCGCCGTAACCACCCACCCTGCGAAACTCCCCGGTATCAAGAAAATGAAGAACTTTGACTTGCATGGTAGGAGTGAGTTGCTCCACCTCGTCAAGAAACACCGCTCCGCCTTCAGCTGTTTCAACAAGCCCTCTTTTCCGTGGCCCCGCTCCTACGAAAGCGTCCGTTTCGTGGCCGAAAAGCTCTATATCCAGCACGCCTTCCGACAGAACACCGCAGTTGACCGTTACAAACGGAAACTCTTTTCTTGAGGATTGCCGATGTATCACCATCGCGGCAACTTCTTTACCAACACCATTTTCTCCCGATATCAGGACAGGCTCGTTTCCGACAGCGACTCTCTCTGTCTGTAAACGCAGGTTTTTCATAGCTTCGGAAGACCCGATAATATGCTCTTTCTCAACACGGCGCCGAAGCTCTTGGCGTAACCTTTTGTTCTGTTCGGCCAGCATTTTTTTCTCGTACGCTTTGCGGATAATTACTTCCAGCTCGAAAAGCTTGCAAGGTTTGGCGAGGTAATCATAGGCTCCAAGCTTCATTGCCTCTATAGCGGAGTCTATTGTGGCCTGCCCTGTGATTATCACAGCTTCAAATTCAGGCTGGAGAGATTTGATTTCGCGCAGAAGCTCAATACCGGAGATTCCTGGCATCATCATGTCAAACGCGCCAACATCGAAACCATTATTCCGGACAAGTTCAAGCGCCTCTTCACCAGACCCACATGCGATTACCGCGAATTCCGACTTGCTAAAACGTCGCACAAGCAGCTCCCTGAAGGCGTCCTCGTCATCTACAACAAGCAAGCGTATCTTTTGATTTTCCATCGTTAGATATTCCCTATTCCTCCAATTGAATTTCTTGATTCTCTATGCGCAAAGGTAATTCGATTGTGAATTCTGTGCCCTCACCCAGAACGCTTACCACACCCAATGTTCCGTTAAGTCGCGATATTAACCTGCGGCACGTTGAGAGCCCAAGCCCCGTCCCCCTGCCGATTGGCTTGGTGGTGAAAAAAGGATTGAATATTTTTTTCAAATTTTCGGTGGATATTCCAGGGCCGTTATCTTTTATGGTTATTTTTATAGAATCGTTTTCCATATTTGTTACGGTGGATATCGTTCCAACCTCTTCTATTGCGTCAAGGGCATTGTTATATAGGTTCAGCAGAACTTGTTCAAGCATGCTAGCGTCGGTAACGATCTGCGGAACATCGCTTCCGAATCTTTTCTCAAAAGTCACTTTTTTATCTTTACCTTTGTGTGAGGCAAACCGGATAGACTGGTTGATAAGGTCGCATACGTTTGCAGAGCTGATGGACATCTCCTGTTTTCGTGATAAATTAAGCAGAACCCTGGTGATCTTTTCCACTTTATCAGCCTGTTCCATAATAATATTGAGCGCGCCATCAAGTTCTCCGGCGTCTATGCTGGCCTTTTCTCCGCTATCCAGAAGATCTTCCGCATAACCACGAATTACGGCTATGGGGTTGTTTACCTCGTGGGCGACACCGGATGACAGCTCCCCGAGCGCGGCCATTTTGCTCGCATGCATAAGCTCTCCCTGGGCTTGTTCAAGCTCGGCTGTTCTTTTTTCCACTTTTTCTTCCAGATGCTCCGAATATTCCTTTAATTCCTCCTCCATGCGCAAACGGTTTGTAATGTCATGGATGATAAGGTGCGCAAGCTCGCCAGACTCTGTGGCGATGGTGTTTACAGATATATCGGCAAATGTAGGGCCTTTGTCCCGCGTTTTAATCGGATAGCTTTCTATATGCCCTGATCCTTCCAAAAGGACGGATTCGAATTTTACCTTTAGTTTCTCATCCATCAGAAAACGGATGTCTTTACCTAAAAGCTCCACTTTGGAGTAACCGGTATAGTCGCAGGCTCTGCCGTTCACTTCCACTATTCTGGAGCTTTTACGCTCCACGACCATGATGGCGTCGTTGGCCTGTTCGGTAAACGATCGGTACTTGCCTTCTGAATAGCGCAAGTCGCGGGTGCGTTCCTCGACTTCTCTTTCCAGCCGCTCATTGAACTCCTGCATTCTTTCGAGGAGCATGAGGTTGGCAAAGGCCAGGGCCGCCTGATTGGTGATAAGCCCTAAAGCGAGTTCATCCTCTTTTGAAAAGGCGCCCGGGTCGGGATGCGACATGTTGACCACGCCGATCACTTCATGCTCACCTTTTAGCGGAATACATAGCAGGGATCTCACATTGGATCCGATAGAGCTTGCCGACTCCTTAAATTGTTCGCTTTTTTCTATATCTTCCAAAAGAAGCGGCTTGCCGGTTTTGACAACCCAACCTACCGGGCCTTCATCAATTCCTACTTCAGAGCCTCCATCCTCGCCAAAATTCCTGTAAGAAGCATCGGCGTCTCTTTGTCCTCTGGCGGAGACTATCTCTATTACTTCACGTTCGGGGTTTACTATCCAGAGGGAACAGTTTTCAGAAGCGGTTTCATCGATGATAATATCTACGATCTCCACGCATATTCTTCGCCTGTTCAGGTTCCAGCGCATGGAATCGCCGATACGCTTGATGATGGAGAACTCTTTTACCTTTTCCCTGAACGAGAAATTGATCGAAGTAAGCGAGCTTGCGTACGCGTCGCGCTCCATTTTAACCCTCTCAAGCTCTTCAAATAGGTTATTTTCGGTCATTTCTATTTAAACGCGAAAGCTTCGATCATTTCCCGCTCATCTTCCATTTTCACAATAAGCTCGTTTATAATTTCTTCGTTGACACCACAAATCGAAACAGCTTCAGGGTCAAGTTCAATTTCGGCGTTATCCCCTCCAGAGCCAAGCTTCATTTTCCTGCAGCAATAATCGGCCACATGAACCATCGCCGGTATCACCTGGTCGCCAGCGCAGGTGGAAATCGAGTGATGGCAGCCTATAGATTCAATGACTTCCCTGGGAAACTGCCACTTTTGCGCCAGATACCTGCCAGCCTCCGAATGGTCTATTCCAAGGTCGCTTAGCTCAACCTCTCCAATCCAACGTTTGTCTGTAATAGCCTTCTGAGCGACCGCCTGATATTCATCGGTGAAATAATTGTCGAAAACCACCTTGCCTATATCGTGCAGAAGACCTGCAAGGAACACCGATTCATTGTTTAGGCCGCTTGCCACGCTGGGGCGCTCCGCCAATTGTTTGGTGAAAGTGGCTACGCCGATTGAATGAATCCAGAAAAGATTGCGGTCGAAAGCAGGTTTGCCACTGGATGGGGTTGACCGAAAAATTGACACACCCAATGACAGCGCCTTTACTGTCTGAAAACCAAGAATCACAATTGCGTGAGATATGGAGGATACCTGGCGTAGGTGACCGTAAAAAGCTGAATTAACAAGCTTTAAAACTGTTGAGCTTATTGACTGGTCTTTTGAAATAATAGCGGCAAGATCTGACGCCGTTGACGACTCTTCTTCAGATACATGAATGATTTTTGTAATAGTTGTAGGTAACGTTGGAAGGTCTTGAATCTTTTGGATCAAGATACGTTTTTTGTTCTTGTTCGCAGAGTCATCCATCAGGAAATATCCAGGCCGCTAAAAATTGAAATGCGCAATCCACCCTCGCCCAACAACGAAAAAATATAATATTATGATACACTTTGTCCTAAATTGGTACAAGAAAAATCATGTTGATGGCATTGATCTCTCTTGAGAGGGCAGTGATTGTCAGGCGGATGCCAATAGGTTTAGAATGTTACGTCTTAAGATTCCATTAACAGGTCGACAAATTCTCTCACGGCGCCCCTTCCCCCTCGGCGCTCCGTTACCCAATTTGCTATTTGCAGAACTTTCGGGTGCGCGTCCGCCACGGCCACAGACAAACCCACAATTTCCATCACGGGAATATCGATCACGTCATCCCCTACGTAAGCCACTTGCTCGAGCCCAATGTTCATATCTTCCATAATTTGGCGCAGAGCTTTTTTTTTATCTCTTATTCCTTGAAAAACAAGGTCTATTTTCAATTCATTTGCCCTGATTTCGGTTACAGGGGAATTACGGCCAGATATTAAAGCTATTTTAAACTTTGAATCACGCGCCAGAACAATACCGTGCCCATCCTTGGCGTCGAAGCTTTTTATCTCTTTCCCGTCAGAGGTATACGTTATCCTGCCATCGGTGAGCACCCCGTCCACATCCAATATCAGCAAGCTGATATTCCGGGCCCGTTTTCGGAAATCCTCTTCAGTTAATTTTACCGTTTTCTTTTCCATAGCTGATTTTGGAAAGGTTCAAAATATTATTTTACAGTTTAACATGATAGCCATGAAGACGGTTGCCCCTTGTTTTTCCAGTCCAAACTAATTAAACTTACCGGCATTCCCATTATTATCAAGAAGTGTACCGAAGGAAGCCAAAGTGATGATTGAAGGAGCGGAATACAGCATCGAATGCCTTGACCCCGGTGAGGTGAAGATGGCCAAGGTGTTGATTAGAAATAATAAGATAACGATAAAACAATTAAATGAATTCCTGGCTGAGCGCAACCGCTATGAACAATCCGGGAAACGTTATCTTGGTGATATTCTTGTGGAGAAAAAATTTATAACACAAGAGGCTCTAGATGAGTTTTTTGCTGAGAATAATCAATTATATAATGAGTTTTGCCATAAACTGGTAGATGAAGGATTTCTGAGACAAGAGCAGCTTGAAGCGATCCTTGCCCATGAAGACGCTTCTACCAACATGGTTTCCGCCCTGGAAAAGCAAGGAATAATGACACGTGAAAGCTTTACAAAGCTTTTCTCTAAAAGGGTGAATGCGTTGCGGCTCGGAGATTGGCTTTTGACCAAAAAAGCAATCACGGGGGAGAAGCTTAAAGAGGCTCTTGAGTTGCAAAGTATTTACAGGCTGGAGGATTATCTGGTTTACTACAAGATATCCAGCAAAGAGTTGATAGTTAGAGTCAAGGAGAAGCT
>CAYNDB010000036.1:0-12804 GCA_964395915.1 uncultured Nitrospinota bacterium
TCAGACTGGCAAGATCTATTTAACGAGCATAAACAAAGCGGCTTAACCGCCGTGGATGAGTCCTTTTCGAGAGACGAGAACGCTTCCATTTTTGACATCGCTTAAGGTTATATCGCTTAATATCGCCCCTTCTTTTTCCCTCAATGTTATCAGGACGGTATAGTCCGCTTTTAGAGAGGCTCCCAACGATTTTATGAGAGTTGGGCTGGATAAAGCTTCTTCCGATATTTTTTCATCATACAAATAACGTTCTACAGCGTAACCTGGAACCCACGACACACCTTTCCAGGCTGTAAGTTGCCTCGCCAAAGATTTTGTGAAACCCTTTAAACCGTCTGATTGAACATTGATAGAATACACAATAGCCACTCGCGGCTTTTTACCGGTCGCGCTCCCTATTATATCTCCCGGTTTTATCTCCCCGCCGCCCGATAATATATTGGCGACGATAAGCTTGCTGTCCGATGGAGCGGTTTTTACCATTGCCACTTTTTCTTTAATCACTCCAAGCGTTTCACCGGTGACAGGGTGGGTAATCTCTTCAGTTATACGGGAAACACTTAATACGCTCCCCGGCTCCACAATCGCGCCAGACGTATTCTCGATATAAATTTTCCCGCCATTAACCGCCACTACGGAACCTGAAAGGCTTGTAATTTGAGGTTTTATCTCCAGCAGTTGGTTATAGATGGTTTTAGCTATTTGTGTTTGAGCGGGGTTCTCTGTGGTTTGACTAGCCGTGGCCTGAGGAATGTCCGCTAAAAAAAGAGCCGCCGTAGCCAAGCATACAAATATTACGTAAAATCTATTTGGTTTCATATTAAAGTCTTTACCGAAAATAATTAACAGCTTTCCAGTCATCCTGAACATGGCGAAGGACCTCACAGTAGAGATAGATTCTTCACTTCGTTCAGAATAACCGGGATACGAAGATTTTTCTTTCCCTCTGAACAATTAACAAATTTCAAGCTAGCTTAATAATATATCCCAGGCTGGAAGTTTTGCGGGCAAAAAAAATGCCCGACCCATAAGGGCCGGGCATTTTGGAAATCAAACAATCAAGCTATTAGATATTGATCTGAACAGCAAGACGCGTAGCGGAATAAGAGTCTCCGCCGTCCGGGTCTTTCTGGTACCACTCAAGCTGAAGCTTGTTCAACTTGTGGATGTAGTAGTTCACACCAACAGCAATACCAGTGGTCTCTTTGGCGTTGGTTTTGCCAACTTCCTCGGACTCGTAACGAACCAAAGCTTCAAGCTGTTTGGTAGCTTTGAAACCTGCGCGGACATAGTATCCCTTGATCTCGTTCTCGCCAGCGGCGTCCTTTGAGCCGGACTGGAAGTTGATATATTCACCTTCAAGCCACAGGCCAGTTTTGCCCATGGAGAATTTGCCGCCAACACTGTAGATAGTGCGGTCGATGCTGACTTTCGTGTCTTTACCAACAACAGCGTTGTCATGCTGGTTCGAACCGTATGAAGCGTTGATGCGAAGACCTTTCATCGGGTTAAGAACCACACCGAAAACTATAGCCACGTCGCCGAAAGCATTGGCGGTGACATCACCTTTACTGTTCTTACCACCAACGTCTCTGCCATCGCCAGCGGCTCCAAGGCCGTTACCGACGTGGAGCATGAATTTGCCAACACCTTTGATCTTTTTGGTAATCTGGACACCAAGATCACGAAAGCTGTTGTTGTTCACATAAAACGCTTTAGCGGTGGATTTGACGACCATTGCGCGCTCGATGTTAGCAAGCTTTTTGGAGCTTGAGGCCGCTTCCTGGTTTGTGAAAGGTTTATATTGACCGATTCTGACGGACAGTCCGCCACCCATGTTGACCTGACCGAACATGTCTTTCAGGGTAAGGCTGCTTCCAGCCGCTTCAACGTTGACCTTATAACCGATCATACCATCGGCGACTTTGCCTTTCATGCTGAAACGATTACGCTTCATGTAGAAACCAAAAGCCTGGTCCTCGCCGCCGGAAACTTTATACCGGGCATCTTCATCAAGAAGGACCCAATACTGCAATTGAACGCCAGGTTGGAAAGCCTCACTGACTTTAACGTTCGCCGATGCGTGAACCGGAGTAAACGCAACGGCTGCGACCATAGCAAGGGCCGCAACAAATAATCTCCTCATTTTTTCTGCTCCTCTATTAGTAAGTAACTATTGAAACTAAAACAATTAAGCCTCTTATTCCCAATAATATCGCCATCCGGGCCTCAACCGATATTGCGATATTGGTTAAAAATTTTATAGAGGTTGCTTTTGCAAGTCAAGCCATAATTTGCAGAAACACCTTACCAATAAAAATAAATGTATATCATCATAAGCTATATCTTATAGTTGAAGAGCTTGATCCAAGCTGTATTACATCATAAATCACTTAATAAATGACTTGCCTGATAAATCGGCTGGTTCATCTCGTAATTATCACCCGAATGGGTAGGAAACCATGAAAAAATGTTATATTATTAGATAATAAAACATGAACTTGAATCAAAAACGCTCTTTTCACATCTAAACGAACGTAACAGAGGTAGTAACCTCGCTTCATATAGCCCCTATAGAGCTTAGCGGGTCCCCCTATCCGCTAAGACTTTTCCGGGTGAGGGTTTAGCGCCCTTACCCGGACCCCTTTACGTAAATCGCTCCTTCTACACTGATAAGGCTTGTTTCTAAAGATATTTTCCACTGGAAAGCGGGAGTCAATTTATATACAATCATCACCTTACGTGTTGCAAACATCAATATTTATACAAACTTACTGGTTTTTATGTACTCACATGACGTAGTAATCGTAGGCTCCGGCCTTGCCGGATTGAGAGCCGCCCTTGAAATGGTGGGACATCTTGACGTTGCCGTTCTGACAAAAGTATACCCGAGCAGAAGCCATTCCGGAGCTGCGCAAGGTGGAGTGGCCGCCGCTTTGGCTAATGTGGACGGGGATGATTCGATAGACACCCACGTCTATGACACTGTTAAGGGAGCGGACTATATTGGCGATCAGGACGCCATAGAGATGATGTGCAACGACGCGCCCCGCACTATCATAGAGATGGAGCATTTTGGATGCGCCTTCTCCCGCACGGATGAAAATAAAATAGCGCAACGCGCTTTCGGTGGGCATTCGTATAAGCGGGCCTGCTATTCGGCGGACAGGACCGGCCATGCGCTACTGCATACCCTGTTCGAACAGTCGATGAAAAATCATAGCAAGCTGCAGGTATATTCCGAGTGGTATATGACCCGCCTGATTATAGAAGAAGGCGTTTGCCGTGGCGTGGTGGCTATGGACATCAAAACCGGCCGGATGGAAGTGTTTCACGCAAAAACTGTATTGTTCGCCACGGGCGGATACGGCAGGGCGTTCCAGATCACATCAAACGCATATGCAAATACTGGCGACGGCATCGTGGCCGCATACAGGGCCGGAGTTCCGTTGCAGGATATGGAATTCGTCCAATACCACCCGACCGGATTATATGAACATGGTATT
This sequence comes from uncultured Nitrospinota bacterium, assembly GCA_964395915.1. Lineage (GTDB taxonomy): Bacteria > Nitrospinota_A > UBA7883 > UBA7883 > JAJRTC01 > CAYNDB01. Next base: position 3,507 of record CAYNDB010000036.1, read on the forward strand.
TTGCTTTCCGAAGCGGCGCGTGGTGAGGGTGGTTATCTGCTCAACGGCGATGGCGACCGGTTCATGGAGAAATACGCGCCCAACAAAATGGAGCTTGGGCCGAGGGATATCGTGTCCCGCTCCGAGCAGACGGAGATCAACGAAGGACGCGGAGCAGGGCCTAACAAAGATTATGTATTGCTCGACCTGCGGCATCTGGGCAAAGAGAAAATTATGGAGCGCCTGCCGCAGATTTACAATATAGCCAAGGATTTCATTGGAGTGGACGCCATTACCGATCCGGTGCCGATCCAGCCTACAGCGCACTACTCAATGGGAGGAATACCTGCGGACAACGACTGTCAGGTTGTGGCGGACGAAAAAGGCAACCTTATAAAAGGTTTGTTCGCCGCCGGGGAATGCTCATGCATCTCTGTTCACGGCGCAAACAGGCTCGGCACGAATTCGCTATTGGAAGCGCTGGTATTTGGGCGCAGGGCGGGAAAGAAAATGCTGGACGTGACAAGGGAGATGAACTGGTCGCCTGTAGACGAAAAAAGAGAGCTTGGGGCGGTGGAAAAGGAAATTAGCGGGTTGTTGCACACCTCGTCCAAAGAAGGGCTTGGGCCGATCCGTGAAGAGCTTCAAAGAACCATGACCTACAAGGTTGGTGTCTACCGGTCTGGCGAAGATATGGCGGAAGCGAATAAAAAGTTAAAAGACTTGCAGACCCGCTTTAAAACCGTGAGAGTGGATGACAAGCGTAGAAATTTCAATACGAATCTTATCGAAGCTCTGGAGCTTTCCCATATGCTTGAATACGCCGAGCTTATCATCGCTGGAGGGGTCGCGCGGGAGGAAAGCCGCGGCGCCCACGCCCGTGTGGATTTCCCAAAACGTGACGACGAAAAGTGGATGAAACACACAATGGCTTTCCGGACGGACGATGGCGGGCATGAGCTCAAATACAGGCCGGTGCGGGTCACAAAGTATGAACCCGAAGAGAGAAAGTACTGATGGAAAAGGTAACGTTTAAAATACACAGGTTCGACCCGGAGAAAGACCCCACGCCGTATTACCAGGACTATGAGCTTGCTCTAGACCCTGGCATCACACTTTTAAACTGCCTGAACAAGATAAAAGCGGAGCAGGACCCAACGTTGTGTTACAGGATGTCGTGCGGTTCGGCGATATGCGGCTCTTGCGCAATGCGTATAAACGGCCATGCGACACTGGCGTGCAAAACGCAGGCGAGCGAGCTTGTTGTAAACGGAGTGATTCAGATTGACCCGATCGGCAACTTCGATGTATTAAGGGATTTGGTTGTCGACCTGGAGCCTTTCTGGGCGTCACTACGAAAGGTGAACCCGTGGCTGAAGCCGGATAGCCGTGACAACCCGGAAAATGAACGCTTACAGACACCAACCCAGTTCCATAAAATAGATAATGTGACCACATGCATCCTTTGCGCCTCCTGCTGGTCCGACTGCAACGTCCTGGAAGTTGATAAAAAGTTTCTTGGTCCCGCAACATTGGCCAAGTCCCACAGATTCATCTACGACTCGCGTGACGAAAAAACATTGGAGCGTGTTCAGGATATCAGCGAAAAACATGGAGTGTGGGACTGCACCCATTGCGGGGAATGCTCCACCCGTTGCCCGACCGAGACCAAACCCTTGTCAAGAATAGAAGAAACACGCGAAGCGGCCATGATGATTGGGGTTCATAACAACAACGGAGCGCGCCACGTTTTGGGATTCCGCGAGACAGTGGGCAAAAGCGGGCGACTAAACGAAAACTACCTGCCGCCACGCAGTGTCGGATTTTTCAATATCCCCGGTTTGCTGGAGATATTACCCGTTGGACTCAGGATGATAATGCGCGGCAAGGCTCCGCCGATCATTCACCATTCCATTAAAAAGGTGGGTGAGGTGAAAAAGATCTTCTCCAAGTTCGACCAATACAGGAAATAGATATCATGAAATACGCTTTGTTTACAGGATGCGTCGCCAAAGGGGCCGGGCGTGAGCTTATGACCGCCACAACTCTGGTTTGTAAAAAGCTTGGAATCGAGCTTGTGGAGATGGTTGACGCGGCTTGCTGCGGAGCCGGTGTGATAAGTGAAGACAACCCGATGATCGCCGATATCGTAAACGCCCGCACATTCGCGCTAGCCGAAGAACAGGGGCTTAATATCATGAATATCTGCGGCACATGCCAGGGCGTGCACAGAAAACTGCAAGTAAAGCTTGCAAAAGACCCTGCGTATAAGGCCAGGGTGAACGAAGCTTTGATAGCGGAGACCGGGCATGAGTATAAAGGCCATGTGGAAATAAAGCATTTCTATGAGGTCATGCTGGAGGATTTTGGCCTGGACAAGCTCAAGGCCGCCGTCACAAAGCCACTTTCCGAACTTAAAGTGGCGCCGTTTTATGGCTGTTATGCCTTGAGGCCACACGAATATTCCGACCTTGAGAATCCGGATAATCCGAACGAGCTTGAAAAACTTTTCGAGACGCTCGGTTGCAAAGTTGTGGAATATTCCGAACGATTGAAGTGCTGCGGGTTCCCGATCCTTATGATGAACAAAACCAACTCGCTTCAGCTATCAGGCAACGCCATACTGTCTGCGAAAAATGCGGGGGCGGACTGCCTCGTTACCCCATGCCCCTTATGTCATCTGAACATGGACGCATACCAGCCGGAGATCGAATCCTGCACAGGGGAGAGCCTGAACATGCCGATATTGCATGTGCCACAGCTTGTGGCTATGGCTTTGGGATTTTCGACAGACGACCTTAAGATGAAAACCCATATCGTCCGGCCTACAGAGGCTGTGACATCGGCGCAGGCTTAATTTAAAGCCCGGGCGCTACAGCAAGGGTGAATCAACAAGGCTCCTCAGCATATCGAAAAACTCTTTCAATAATCGAAAGCTCCTGGTTCAGATATTTTCTTTTAGCCGCGACGCCTGTATACCTTATTCTTTTTACCTACTACTATTTCTACGGCCCGATCGACATAAAAACCCCTCTTCTTCGTTTGAGAGTGGATGTTCTGTGGAAGTCGATCACACAGTTTGTCGGATTGTACAGCTTGTTATCCCTTTCTTTCTGGTTAAAAGGGCGGGAATCTTTCAGAAATTTTGTTGTCGGCCAATGGATTGTCTTAACTGCGATTCTTTTTGCGGTTTTCCTTACTACATTAATAGGCGGGGGGATTTCTCTTAAGCTTTTCGGCCCGCCACTGATATATCAAAGATCGCTTATAGTGATGTCTCAAGTCACAGGAGCGATTTATCTTTTACTATTGGCCGCGCTATTCTTTTTAAAAAGAGAGTTGTTCGACCCTGCGCGACATTTACATTCATTCTCATTCCTCCTTCTGTTCCTGCCTTGCCTGATAATATATATGGCCAATGGATACGCGGTTTTCGGTGGCGACACCATGTTCAATGTCAGGCTCGCCCAACGCCTCATTCACGGCGCCGGTTTTTTCTATGACCAGTCTTACGTCGACCAGCACGGAATTTGGGGGCTTTTAAAAGTCAATGACAAATATTTACCCGTATGGCCCATGGGCGCCGGTTTTTTCGCGCTGCCAACCGCCCTTCTGCAAAATGTTCTTGGCGTGGAGCCTTCCCACATGGCGGATTCATTAAGCCAGAAAGTTACATCAGTCTGGGTCACGGCGCTTTCTGTGGCGATAATGTTTGAGGTTGTATACCTCGTCAGTCGAGATAAGTCGCTATCGATAATATTGACGGTCGGGTTTGCGTTTGGGACAACGCAGGCCACCATGTCCGCAGTCACGCTGTGGCAGCATGGCCCCGGCGTTTTACTTATCGTCCTTGGTCTATTGCTCCTGATACGGGGGCGGATGGAGGATAACCCGAAACTTTTGGCGCTTGCGGCCCTGCCGCTTGCTTTTCTTCCCGCTGTGCGAAGTCAGGCGGCGCTGTTTTATTTCGCAGGGCTGATCGCAGTCGGCCTCATACGTCCTCGTTCCATCATCAACTATCTTTTATGGTCGATACCTGGCGCCGCTTTAGCGTTGTGGATCAACCTTGGTCTATACGAGCATTTACTAGGCGGGTATGTTCATTTCAGTAAAGCGGGTCATTTTTCACATCCCATATTCCACGGCCTTGCCGGCCTGTATTTTTCTCCAAACCGTGGGATGTTCATATTCTCCCCGTTTCTTATATTCGGCCTGTTTGGAGCGCTTATCCTTATTTGGAAACGCTCGATTATCGGGGCGAGCTTTTTCATCGCGTCGATAGGGTTTATGTTGATCCACGCAAAATGGGACGAATGGTATGCCGGATGGTGCATAGGGCCAAGGTTCAACACCGAAACCTTGCCGGTAATGATATTCCTCTGCGCGCATTTCTTTAATCACATTAAACATGCCGCATATAAATATTTCATGTATGCCCTGGTCGCAATCTCCATCGCAATAACGTTTCCAGGCTTTATCTACCCTCATCAACTGGGGCAATGGAACGCTTTTCCGGACGTCAACAGAAACCGTGACAGGTTCTGGGATTATAAAGACTGGCTTCCGCTCCACTTTCGTCACCGCGTCGCTTTGGAACGGTTCAATGAAGCTCCGGCCCGCGCTTTTGTGTTTAATGAATGGCTGGATAGCGTAAAGTCGGACAAATATTATTACAGTGTCAAGGCGCGCCTGCATAAAGACCAGCAACGCATTCTTGAGCTGCCCCAGGTTTATCTGAAAAAAGGATCATACAAATTCATTATTAAAGGCTCAAGCGGTGAAAACGCGCAAGGCTCCGCGACACTCAGCATAGATATGATTTATCGCAGAAATACCGATTACACGCTTGAGATACCACAGGGGCGAAGCTTTGAATTGTCGCAGACTTTCCAGGTAAAAAAGGACGGTTACATGCAGGCGAGGTTAACCGCTTCCGGCGATGGGGATGTGATATTCGATTCCGTTCAGATTGTTCCCGTTGGTGACGGGGAATTATAAGAGATGGTTTTCGCTTACCATAACAGAATAATTTTTAGGTCTGTAAAAGGCGATAGCAATCCATAAAACTTCGAATTTCCCCACCTGTCCGCTTCCGACCAAACCCACCTGAATAAAACAGTTATTACCCTTTAACATGTTATGCTTTTGTAGTAGATTATTTTTACTTTAAGGGGGGGGCAAGTCATTAGAGTTGACAATCCCAAGTCGTATCTCTGGTTAATTATAGCTCCTTTGGGCGCCTTAATATTCCGTGTTCCCCTGATAATTCTCAAAAACCCCGGGTTCCCTCAAGGATGGGGTGGTGAAATGGCATCGGTGGCGTCATTCATTGCTCAAGGCGATGGGTTCTCTTCACCATATTGGGTTTCAACAGGGCCTACCGCCCTTGTTCCACCAGTTTATCCATATTTGTTAGCTTTTATTTTTAAAGTGTTTGGAGTGCATACACTGACATCAGGATATGTGGCTTTATTTGTGGGAGCATGCATCTCAGCCCTGACAAGCATTCCAATAATTCTAATAGGGAAAAAGGTATTTGGATATCCAACTGGTATTATCGCCGGGGCTCTATGGATCCTTTATCCCCTGACAGGTTTTTCGGAGTTTTTGTACAATTGGAACACTGCTCTTTTCACTTTGTTATTCACAACAATGTTCCTTATTGGGCTCGAAATGGACAATCAAAAATCTTTCCGGGCATGGTTTGGTTTTGGGTTGTTTATCGGTTTCACAGTTTTAACTGATACGGTTTCCCTTTCATTCATTCCGTTTCTGTTCGTATGGTTATACTTATATAGAAATGTCAGCATGCAAAAGATAAGTTTGGCAATAGTCACAGTTTTTTTGGTTATAACCCCGTGGATAATTCGGAATTCAATTATATTTGAACGACCGGTTTTTCTTCGATCTAACTTAGGCCTTGAATTATATCGAGGAGTACATGAAAAAGAATTTGAAACAAAAAAACACCACAGCATCCTTCCCAATCGAAATGCCAACGAACTTACAAAGTTTAAAGCTATGGGTGAGATTGCTTATATGTCTGACAAGTTAAATAAATCTTTAAAGTTTATTGTTAACAATCCTTTTGATTATGCAACCAGAACTATACGTCGGTCTATTGCTTTTTGGTCAGGTGGCGCATCTGTCGACACTATTTTCTGGTTCTACGGACGTTTCGCTACTCTTAAACACATTATATATATGCTACCTACTCTGTTGGGCTTTTGTGGCCTCTTCCTTATGATTCGCAGCAAGAGAGCAGATGGTTTCTTGTTTTTAATATTACTTCTCATGTACCCGGTTGTTTACTACCTTACGCATACGCTCCCACGCTTTCGCTTCCCGATTGAACCAGAAATGATAGTACTTTCGGCTTTTGCCTTAACCCAATTATTTCAATTTAAAATTCAACCTCTTTTCAAGCCGGATAGCTGAGGGCTCCCATAGAAAGCCGGGCCTCACCACAAGGTGTTACGATCATTTGCCCAAAACGAGGCTATAGCTTTGTTTTCCACGCAGACTAATATTGAGTCGACGCCAAAAGGTGTGAGGTAGCCTTATCGCCTTGCTACAACAGCGTAATCCGTACAACTGTATAAAACGTTGTTGAGAATATCGACGTTGCTGTTGTACGTGGCTACAAACTGCGACTCAACTCCGTAACGGACAGGGCCGTCAGGAATCCTTTTAAGCAGCATCTCGTCCGGATACGGGTTCAGATACTCTATCCTCACCTCGCTGTAGCCGATCCGCTCCAGAAGAAACTGGACCGCCAACGGATGTATAGGTTTGTCGTGGGTCATGTCGAGGTAAAACGGCCCGCAGAATGTCGTAAGACAGGTCGGGTTCACGGTCTCCGCCGCTATAACTCCGCCCGGTTTTAGCTTTTCCAACGCCAGCTTGAAAAACTCCGCTATAGACTCGATCGGCAAATGCTCGATAAACTGAATCGCGGTGATACCTCCAAGCGAGCCGTCGTCAAGGCGCCTTAAATGCTCCAGCGCGTCTCCATAAGTCGCGTCGATACCACGGTCTTTGCACTCGTTTACCATCTCTTCATTTAAATCCACACCGCTCGTTTTTATGCCCGCCTCGGTCAGAAGCTCGATAAGCTCGCCGCGTCCGCAACCTGCGTCCAGAACCGGGTCCACACCTTTGAACCAGTCCACATATACGCGCATTTTGTTTTTGATCTCTTCCCTCGATCCACGATGGAGGTTTTCGAAAAGAACATAGTCGAACGAGTTGAGCTTTTCACGCTCCGCCAGGGCTATTTTGGCCGTCTCGGCGCCTTCAGGAGCAGCTTTGGATATTTCGTCCAATAGTTTCACCACGCGGCGCTTAATAAATATCCCTTGCTTGTCAACGTCACGCAACGATTCCGCCAACGCTTCCATACGGCCCGCAAGGGAGCCGATAGAGCCTTCAACCGCTTCCAGCCTGTCGATGTTCTCGTCCACATCCTTTTCTAGCCTGCGCATACGCTGGGTCAATCCAGCCTGTTTGCCCCACATTTTCCGATATTCCTCGTTGGCTTTTTCAAACGCTTCTGTCACCGATTCATGCTTGGCCAGATAATTTAAAAGTTCGGAGTTGAACTCCGCCTGTTGCGCCATGGAAATATTTACCGTGGGCTGGATAAACGATCTGTAAATCGATTTGTATAAAGAAATAACCTTACCTATCACCCCTCCCCTTGGGGAATGTGTGTCGATAGGCTTTGTGACGTCCCATTTTTCATGGAGGCTCAGGGGAACCCCTCCCGCTATCGAGCCTGTGTCGAGAAGAGAAACTTTATCCTCATTACCTTCGGTGGCCTCCACTCTCCATTTGGTGACGCTTTTTACCTCGCGATCGTCATAGAAACCTGCGGCCATTTTTTCATGGACACGTTTTTTCAACCTTTCAGACAGCTCTTCGCTATTAATTTCGCTCTGCAAGTCCATCAGCCGGTTTTCGTCATTCCTGTCGGAGGTCACGGTATCAATATCCTCAAGTTATTTTTCCCATTATCTGTTCTGGTATCCTTTGCGGCCGCATACGATCGTTCACGCAAGCCATTTCGGTTTTCCCGGCAACTATCAGCGCGCCGTCATTTTCCTTCGTTATTTTATAGGTAAATGTAAGCCTTGCTCCACCACGGTTTTCAATGTCCGTGTCGATCACAAGTATGTCGCCATACTTCGCCGGACCTTTATACTCCACCTCGGCGCGTGTAACAGTAAACACCACTCCTTTTTCCATCCACTCGGCCGGATCGACGCCGCGCTCTTTAAAATGCTTCGTCCTGGCCCTCTCGAAAAAACGAAGATAGTTGGCGTAATACACCACGCCTCCGCAATCCGTATCCTCATAATATACTTCGATAACGGTTTTGGACATTTAATACTCCCCCTAGTTTATCAATAGTTTGCGATTCTGGCAAAACAGAGACCTCATACCCGCTACAAATCGTCGCCTTTCGCTTTCGCCTCGTTCCAGAATTTATCCATCTCCTCAAGGCTCACTTCATCCATACTACGGCCCGATTTAGAGATTTTTTCTTCTACAAACATGAAGCGTTTTCTGAACTTTCCTATAGTTTTTGTCAGCGCGTCTTCCGGATTCACTTCGATAAATCTCCCAACATTCACAAGCGCAAAAAGCAGATCGCCAAGCTCTTCCTCCATATGTTTCGCATCGCCTTCGGCCATCGCCTCGCGAAACTCGTGAAGCTCCTCGTCAACCTTGGCGAACGCCTCATCCGCAGTATCCCAGTCAAACCCGACCGACGCCGCTTTTTTCTGCATTTTCATCGCCCGTATAAGCGACGGCAACCCCCTCGGCGTACCATCCAGAGCGCTTGTACGTGTTTCGTGAGATTTTTCGGTTTTCTTTATCTCCTCCCACTGTTTATACACCTCGTCCGGCGTTTTCGCGTCCGACTCCGCAAATACGTGCGGATGCCTCCGTATCAGCTTCTCGTTAATACTGTTACACACGTCGTCGATGTTGAACTTTGCTTCCTCGTCCGCCATCTGCGCGTGGAAGACGACTTGCAACATCAGGTCGCCGAGCTCATCTTTAAGGTGCGCCATGTCGCCGGAATCGATAGCGTCGATAACCTCGTAAGCCTCCTCGATAAGGAACGGCTTCAACGTCTCATGACTCTGCTCGCGATCCCACGAACACCCGTTTTCAGAGCGAAGCCTCGCCATGATTTCTACTAGTTTGTCGAAAGGTTTTGTCATAGTTAGTTAAACTGGCATTGGTGTCATATAAAAGAGAGGATTGTAGAAGTTATCACAAGAAGGGTCAACTGTTGGCGATAATGTTG
>CAYNDB010000036.1:12904-20932 GCA_964395915.1 uncultured Nitrospinota bacterium
TATTGAATTACCATACAAAGCTTCACCTACATCTATAAAAAGGTTTAAGGTTTAAAAACATGAAAAGCGACCAAATAAAAAAAGGAGTGGAGCGCGCGCCTAGCCGCTCACTGTTATACGCCACAGGTGTCACGGAAAAAGCGATGAAAGGCCACTTCGTAGCCATATTCTCAAGCTTCTCGGATATCATCCCTGGGCATATAGGATTTCGCGACCTTGAGCGCGCCATAGAAAAAGGTATCCATTCCGGTGGAGGTCAAGCTTTTCTTCAATCTGTTCCCGGCGTGTGCGACGGTATCGCCATGGGGCATAAGGGGATGCACTATTCGTTGCCGACTCGCGACCTTATCGCCGACATGATCGAATGCGTCGTCGAGGCGCACGCTTTCGACGGCATGGTGATGCTCACCAACTGCGACAAGATAACACCCGGCATGATGATGGCTGCGGCGAGAGTGAACATACCGACCGTGATCGTCACCGCGGGGCCGATGATGGCCGGTATATACAAGCAACAGCGCCGGTCGCTGGTGCGAGACACTTTCGAGGCGGTGGGGCAGATACAGGCGGGAGCAATATCGAAAAAGGAGCTTACCGCCGTAGAAAAGGAGGCGTGTCCCGGACCCGGCTCCTGCTCCGGCATGTATACGGCAAACACGATGGCGTGCGTGGCGGAAACAATGGGCATGAGCCTGCCCGGATGCGCGACAGCTTTGGCCGTGAGCGGTAAAAAGCGGAGGATCGCATTTGACTCCGGCTTCGCCGTAAACGAAGTCATCAAAAGAAATATTAGGCCGAGAGACATCATGACGGTAAAGGCGTTCGAGAACGCTATCAGGATGGATCTCGCCCTTGGAGGGTCGACAAACACGGCGCTGCATATTCCGGCCATAGCGCATGACGCAGGGGTAAAGCTGAAAATAGATGCGTTCGACAAACTCGGGCGGACGACTCCTCAGCTTTGCAGTATCCGACCTGGTGGAGAGGATTTTATTGAAGACCTCGAATATGCGGGCGGCATACCGGCTGTTATGAAAGAGCTTAAAAAAGTGATGCACGACCTGCCGACCGTAAGCGGAAAATCTACCCACGATATTTCAAAAGAGGCGAGGAACGCAAACCCGGAGGTTATACGCCCGGTCAAATCAGCGTACAAGCCGGAGGGTAGCATGGCTGTGCTGAGCGGCAACCTTGCGCCGGACGGGTGCGTGGTGAAACAATCCGCAGTGTCGCCGAAAATGATGAAGTTTAAGGGCAAAGCGGTCTGTTTTGACTCCGAGGAAAAAGCGATGGAGCGGATCATGGCAGGTAAAGTGAAACCGGGCGACGTTGTGATCGTCCGTTACGAAGGGCCTAAAGGCGGACCCGGCATGAGAGAGATGCTTGCCCCGACATCAGCGATAGCAGGTATGGGTTTGCAAAACTCCGTGGCGCTTATCACAGACGGACGTTTCTCCGGCGGCACGAGAGGGCCTTGCATAGGCCATGTATCGCCGGAAGCTATGGAAGGTGGCCCCATCGGCCTTATAAAGAACGGCGATATTATTTCTATCGATATTCCTAAACGTAAGATAACGCTCAACGTTTCCAAAAAGGAACTAAAGGAACGCGCCGCAAAATGGAAAAAGCCGAAGCCGAAAATCAAGACAGGCTACCTTGTCCGCTATGCGCAGGTAGTTTCCAGCGCAGCGCAGGGAGCCGTGTTGAGGGGGGATTGAAGTAACACCCACCCATTTGTACATCGCGAGCGTAAGCGACACGCCAATTAGCCTTTCCTCGCATTTCTATGGCAAAATGACTAAATGCGCAAAAAAGATGAAATAAAGGTCGCCCAGACAGCCGGGTTCTGCTGGGGTGTGAAAAGGGCGATAGACTTGACCCTGGAGACCGCAAACTCCACAAACGGCCCTGTATACACCCATGGTCCGCTAATACATAACCCGCAAGTCATAGAGATGCTGGAAGGAAAAGAGGTGTATGCGATAAAGGAAGCCTCCGACCTCGACAACGGCAAGGTGATCATACGCACCCATGGCATTGCGCCCGATGTGCGGCAGGAGATCAAGTCGCGCGATCTTTCCATAACAGACGCTACCTGCCCGCTTGTGGCGAAGGTTCAGGGAATAATCAAAAAATACGCCAACCGGGGATATACCACAATCATCATCGGCGACGAAGGTCACGCGGAGGTGGTAGGGCTTACAGGGTTTACACAAGGCCGTTGCCACGTCGTCAAATCGATTGAGGAGATAGAAGCGCTTCCACCTATGGACAATGTTTGCGTCGTCGCGCAGACGACGTGCGACACTCTCAAGTATAAGGGGCTGGAGGAGGCTATTGTGGCCAAATACCCGGACGCTGTAGTTAACAACACGATATGCGACGCCACAGTGGAGCGACAGGAAGAAGTTTTGGAGCTTGCAAACGAGGTGGACGCCATGGTGGTGGTCGGCGGGAAAAACAGCTCCAACACGCGCCGACTGGCGTCGCTGGCCGAACAAACAGGAGCCACGGTTTTCCTTATCGAGACCGATGAGGAACTCGATCTGGATGAAATGGCGCGGTTCGAGCGTATCGGCCTGACTGCGGGAGCTTCCACACCGGCATGGATGATACAGCGGGTTCACGAGCGGCTCAGGAATACCAGCGCAAAGCCGGCGCCTTCATTCGTCCGAACCTTGAGGGGCTTTATTGAGGCCATTGTGTTAAGCAACCTTGGTGTCGCCATCGGCGCGGGGTTTATGGTCCTGGCCAACTCAATTTTGACGGGGATACTCTTTTCCTGGTCGGCTTCGTACATCGCAGGCGCATATCTTTTCTCCATGCACGTTCTCAACAGGCTGAACGATATTAAAACTTTTAAACATAATGAGCCGGAAAAGATAAGGTTCTACCTTAAACATCGCAGTTTGATGACAGCGGCGGCCCTGATCGCCGCGGGTATAGCGTTGGGGCTGGCTTTGTCTATCGGAATTTCCACTACACTGGTGCTTGTTGGCGCTGTTATCGTCGGCCTCATGTACACCGTAAAATGGTTTCCGAAAAGTAAATTTGTGCGCTTTCACAGGCTTAAGGACATACCGGCGTCGAAAGATATATTCGTCGGCGTCGCATGGGCGGTTGTCACCGCTATCGTTCCCGCTCTCATCGCGGACATCGACCTTATCACCACTCCCGTGGCGGTGGCCTTCCTGTTCACTTTTACACTCGTATATATAAGGTCGGTGCTTTCCGATATTCGTGATATTCATGGCGACAGGTTGGTGGGACGTGAGACAATCCCGATTATCATCGGCAATGAAACGACAAAAAAATTCCTCGCCGGTTTGACTATCGGCCTTGCGCTTATCCTTGCAACGGCGTCATCGACAGGCCTTGTCGGGCCGTTCGGCTATGTCCTCCTTCTCTCCGTGGCCTACACAGCTTCATACCTTTTCCTGTATAGCAGACGCCTGATTTCCACAGGGTTGTCGTTCGACCTCATAGTGGACGGCGTTTTTCATTTTACAGGAATACTCGCCCTTGCATGGGTTCTGGTGGGTTGAAAATGGTCAAACCGGACATTAAGTGGGAAGATCTTCTCGACATTACATGGAAATGGCGACCGATTATTCTCATGACGCAGGCGCACGAGGCCGGGGTATTCGATGCGGCGGCGGGCGGATGGAAAGACGCCGATGAAATCGCCAAAACGCTAGAAGCCGACCCACGCGCTACTAACCTTGTTCTCCTTGGTCTTGCGGGTGTCGGGCTAATGGAAAAATCGGGCGATAAATTCCGCAACACAAAGCTTGCCGAAAGCCATCTATGCAAAAGCTCTCCTGACTATAGCGGGCATATCTTTTCGCTTGCGGCGAGACAGATGAAAAACTGGATGAAAATACCTGAAGTCCTTAAAACTGGCGAACCGATACCAAAACCTGAAATGAGTAGCTTCGATGCAAAAGAATGGCATGAAAATTTCATCTGCTCAATGGACGCTCTTGCCAAAAGTAACGTCGATAAACTATTCGAAGCTCTTCCCCTTAAAAACGGGATGAGCGTCATCGACATTGGCGCCGGGCCCGCGACATTCATTATAGAGTTCGCAAAACGATTGCCAAACCTTACCGCAACGGCTTTCGACAGGCCGGCCTCGGAAAATGTGGCGCTCAATTTCGCCGAAAAAGCCGGTGTTGCGGATCGCATAAGTTTTGCCGGTGGAGATTTCACCAAAGACTCGTTTGAAGGCAAGTTCGACGGAGCGCTGATATCTAATATTATTCATATGCTATCCCCTGCCGGTACTTTAGACCTTATGCGAAGAACGACGCAGGCTTTGCGGCCGGGAGGGTTTTTGGCGATAAACGAAACTGTCTTGGGGCCGGACAACGATCCGGGGCAGGCGGCTATTTTCGCGGTCCAGATGATGCTCGGCACAAAAGAGGGGCAAGTATACACTCAACAAGAGATATGCGGATGGCTCGAAGATGTCGGGCTTACAATCGAATCGGTCGAGACAATAAGCGAACGTTCAAAAGTTATCGTCGGGCGAAAAGGAAAATAATAAACAGTGTCATGCCGCGCGTGCCCTTCAGGGTGGATTTAGTCCGGCATCTCGATGGTAAGGCGACGGGATCCCGGCTCGGGGGGCCGGGATGACAACGTTGAGACCCTTCGACTGCGCTTTCAGAGATGACGATCAGGATTCAGGATGGGCCGCAGATTTATTTATCTGTCCATGGACGATATCTTAGCCATGTCTATTCGTTGAACCATTTCGGCTCTTTCCCATGAAGCCGGGTGCCGTAGGGAGCCTGAGGGATTGATCAAATCCAGAACCGAAAACACAATGTCTACCCCTTCCATCGAATAGCCGGTAGCGCGCATGACCATGGCGGCGAACATATCCGCTTCAAACTCAGGAGCCGTGTCAAGCAAAGCGCTGTCGTCTAAAGACGTATGCGAAAGATGAATGTGCCCAAGCTCGTGATACAGCACAAAAGCCACAGCCGAAGTGAAAAGACTCTCTGCCTTGTCTGCGTCAGTCGCCCCATCGGTGGACTCTTTTAAAATCGTCAGCAACCCTTCATGTATCGCGACTGTTCTTGAATACGCATAGGCTGCAATACGCGAATCGGCGCATACACGTACGGATATTCCATCAGGTGAATCAGGGTAACCGGCCGGAATAAATTTGATCGATGTGGCGGCGCCGATATCCTTTGCCGCCTGGTTGAACCTGTCGACAATCTCCAGCATTACCGACTTGAACCCGTCTCCCGCTTCCCCGCATATCGGGTTGGCGTTAAGGCTTTTTTCCTCTTCATAAAGTTTAGCGTAACGTTGCGCCTGAGCGTCGCCTGGCGCGCCTGTAAAACTTTTGGAAGTAAAACCGCTATCCGGGCTGTTGGCAAGTGACGACCCTTGCTCCGCGCCGCAAGCGGAGAGCACAAGGACGCCTAGCGCCACAGTCGCCAGTCGAACAGGGCTCCTGAAAATATTTTTCATAATCGTTTGAATTATAACATTTTAGAAACCCGCTGACAAATATATGCGATAGACGGCAGTGGGGCAGTTTGGCAACAATATTTTTCAGCATTATTGGTTGATGAGATTCACTTTGTGTTTGAAGCAAGCTTCGTCGCACAAGCTTCTCAGAATGACAGCTTTACGTCATCCTGAACCAAAGGTAAAGGATCTCAACAATAGAAAAATCCGAACTTGTCCACTACCAATATTCAAAGCGAACGATATGAAATATGAGATTACGAAAGTTATCTCATACCTCAACAGCAGGAAGTAGCCTGCTTGATATTGTCGTCGATTAAAACAGCTTTGTCAGACGAGCAATCGAACATGCCAAGATGTCTGATCTCGTCGGATACATCGAAAAACTGTTTTAGACGACTTTGCTTTAATATATCCGCCGTGTTCTTGCAGATTCGAACCGCTGCTCCGGCGGGAAAAACATGGTTCATGTCGAGCGTATACGATGTGGGCATTTCAGACATTGTTCCCTTGTAAACGGCCACCTGCCCATAATCCTCGCAATGCTCTTCAAGCTCTATCTTGAACCCGCGGTACGTGATGGACATGAAGTGAATCGACTCTACCAGATCGTTTGTCTTCCTTCTGGACGTTTTTCGCACATCCTCAAAGCTAGCGCCGCGCATACGGCGGATAAAATCGCCTTCGTAATCGGCTCCTGTAAGACACTCGGAATAAAGTGTCGCGTCGTTCCTTAAGGCTTCAGGTATTCGTCTGTCGGCGACTATATCGGAAATCAAAAACTCGCCCCCTGGTTTTAACACACGATAAATCTCTTTAAATACAGACGTCTTATCTGTGGAAAGGTTGATTACACAGTTGGAGATAACACAATCGACAGACTCGTCCTCAAGATCAAGCGACTCTATCTCCCCTTTTATAAACTCCACGTTCGGCCTGCCGTAGCCAAGGTTGTCCATGATCGGTTTTACGTTTTGCCGCGCAATATCGAGCTGGGCTTCCGTCATATCAACGCCGATAACCCTTCCCGCCGGCCCGACAAGCTGAGCCGCTATAAAAACGTCGATACCGGCCCCACATCCGAGATCCAGCACAGTAAGACCGGGTAAAGCGTCCGGCACAGGGGATCCGCATCCATATCGTTTCGATCGCACTTCGTCGGTAAGCGCCTCAAGATATTTTGCGTCGTAGCTTGCTACGCAACAGGCGTCATATTGAAGGTCTTCAGTTTTTTGAATTTGCTTGCCGTAATATTCCTGAACTAATTCTTTCATAACCATTTCCTAGATTAAATCCAAAATTTTTTTTGCAAAAATACATTTACAAGACGGATATATACAGTAATTATTCCACATATAGCCTGTAAAATTTATCTAATTCCGCTCTTTTTTTTCCCATAATAAGTGTCAGCAGGTAAGATGAAACGCTCCCACCACCTTTCCATATTTCTCCAGGTCATTGAATTCATTGCAAGCGTCAGTGGTTTTTAATATCACAAGATCGATCCCATTGGCGATTAGCGCCTCCCGTGTAGCCTCCGGAACAGTCATGGCGCCAGAATAACCTGTTCCCACCACCAGCGTTTCAGGTTTACGCTTAATAACTTCTTCCAGGTCGCCTACGGCAAGGTTATGCCCTTCTTTCCTCCACCAGCCGGATTGCACATGATCCGGGTAGATTATGATATCCGAAGTGTACGCCACACCGTCTATGACAATTTTGCCAAACCGGTACGATTCGATCATTATTCAAATATGCGGCAAAATATTTCTCTGTAATTAAAATAATCCATCTAGAGAGCATCGAGGTTATATTTATATTAATGACAGCGCCTGCTTTAACGCATAATATAACAATTTAACTATTATTGATTTATGGTCTATATAAGCGCAGGGCTTGCCGCAGGATTCATCCACGCCATATCCGGCCCGGATCATTTGGCGGCCATGGCTCCGCTCGCCATGACAAAAAAAAATAAAGCATGGGTGACAGGTCTCGTATGGGGCCTTGGGCACACAGGGGGAGTATTAATCCTGACGGCGATAGCGATAGCGTTCCGCGAATCGTTCTCTTATGACGCTGTATCCTCGATAAGTGAATATATGGTCGGCGTAGCCCTTATCATCGTCGGGCTGTGGGGGATACACCACGCTTTTTTATCCGTTTCGCACGCGCATGAACATGAGCATGACGACACTACCCACGAGCATATACACCTTCACGCGCATGACGGACTGCACGAACATGAACGGCCGCATACGCATAACCACGCCGCGTTAACAGTCGGCGCGTTACACGGCCTCGCCGGAGGGTCACACTTTATCGGAGCATTACCCGCGCTTGCCATGCCGTTAAATGGAGCGATCGCATACCTCATAGCTTTCGGCATAGGCTCCATAGCCGCGATGGCCGGGTTCTCCGCTTTGATAGGACGAATCGGGTTAAAACAGAATACGTATCGCTGGTCGCTAGGCGGCTTTTCGGCTATAGCTATTGTTGTTGGATGCTTTTGGCTTATGGGGTGAGTTAGGACTGTTT
>CAYNDB010000037.1:0-3153 GCA_964395915.1 uncultured Nitrospinota bacterium
GATCGGTTATCGCGATGTGGATGGAATGGATGACGCGGAGACCGCCGCTACTCTGCTGGAGCTGCTGTCGCAATTAAAGTTTGATAAAGATGCGGATCATGTCACGGTGGTTTTTCCGGGCGAAAAACTTTCTTCGAGAACGCTTTTTATTCCGCTGACACAGAGAAAGCAGATAACAGAAGCGCTTCCATTTGAGATCGAGCCGCTTACACCATTCGACGCGAACGACTTTGTGTGTGATTACACTTTGATTAAAACCGAGGGCTCGGGAACGCGACTTTTGGCGTCGATAGCCTTGAAGCGGGATCTTGAGAAGTTTCTCAATCTTTTCGCTGTCGCCGGAGTGGACCCGGAAATCGTTCTTCCTTCTCCAATCGCAACGTCAATGGCGATACCGGATGACTTCGCTTCCGAAAACGAAACAGTGGCTCTCCTTGATATTGGGCACAGGTCGACAGTCATAACCTTGGTCAGAAACGGCGTTCCAGTAGCGTTTCACACTACACGCGCGGAAGGGGCGGGCATCGCAAAGCTTATTGCGCGGGAGGTTAACCGGCTGCTGATATCGGAAGCGGGATCTGAGGAGAATGTATCTGTTTCACGTGTGGTAACGTGCGGTGGGCTTGGTGGGGAAGAGGTGGTTTTAAAGGCGATCGGAGATGAGCTGGGATGCGATGTGGAAATAGCGCATATAGTGGGCGATGATTTGCCACCTGACGACAATCGTTCCCCAGCGATTTCTAAACTGAGTCCATCCATATTCACGACAGCTATCGGAGCCGCGATTTGCTCCGCTGGGGGCGGAGCTTTTGAGCCCGCTAACTTGAGGGGCGGAGATGAAGAGGAAAAGAGAGGGTTTGCCGGCGATAAGAAACAGGTTATTGTCGCCGCTTGTCTTCTTGCGACAGCGATTTTTTTCGGCTTTGCGTCATTTTTTATCGAAGGCGAAAGGCTCGACCGGAAATATGAAGGCTTGAAACGACAGATTCGCGCAGAATTTAAAATGGCTTTGCCCGATGTGAAAAATATAGTGTCGGAAAAGCAGCAGCTCAAAAATTCGCTGGCGAAGATACGTGAGAAGTCGAAAATCCTTGGCGCCGGCCTTATGGCTGAAGACCCGTTCCTCGATCGTTTGCTCGACCTTTCCACCGCGGCCCCGGAAGGGATGAAGCTGGATATAGATGAGCTTGCTTATGAGTGGGGGAAAGTGACGATGTCAGGACGGACAGAGTCTTTCGAAAAAGTTGAGCAGTTGAAAAAATCGATCGAAAACCTGCCGTGGACAGGGAAAGTGACTGTCGACAGGGCCAAGGCCGGGATTTCATCAAGTGAAATTAATTTCAGGCTCGAAGTGGAGGCGATCTAGAAATTATGGCGTTTCTGAAAAGTATGAGCCAGCGAGAAAGTTTGATGACGCTATCGGCTGGTGTGTTCGTAGCTGTGATCATTTTGTGGCTGGGAGTGTATGAGCCTATGGCTACGAGGAAGGAGACACTGAAAAGAAAAATAAAGGTCAAGTCGGAAGAGCTTTTGGAAGTGTCCGCGCTTAGCGGAAGGATCGTAACGGAAAAAAGGCATTTGGAACGATTTGAGAGCGCTTTGAAAAAACAGCCGGAAGGGTTTTCGCCCCTTGCTAGGATGGAAAACCTTGCGACCAAAGCAGGCATGAGAGAGAATATCACATCCATGTCGCCACAGGCTTCCACCGATATAGGTGGATATAAAGAGTCCTCTATAAATATAAAAGTGGAGAAAGTATCCTTGCCTCAGCTTGTCATGTTCCTGGAATCCATGCGCGGCTCAGGAAGTATTTTGCGGATAAAAAGAATTTCGATCAAGCCGAAGTATGAGGACGCGTCTATTCTTGACGTGTCGATGTCTGTAGCAAGCTACGATACGGTGAAATGATGGCGCGACTTCTTTTTCTACGTAACA
Organism: uncultured Nitrospinota bacterium; assembly: GCA_964395915.1. Classification (GTDB taxonomy): domain Bacteria; phylum Nitrospinota_A; class UBA7883; order UBA7883; family JAJRTC01; genus CAYNDB01. The sequence goes on from CAYNDB010000037.1 coordinate 1,936, forward strand.
ATATCGTTTCTCTGGAAATGAGGGACGTTGTAAAAGTTATAGGCTATTTTACCTTCTTCCTTGTCGCGACGGCGCTTTTCACATACATCAGGTTCCCGTCGGAATCTCTTAGGCCGCTCGTGGAAAAAATTGTGGCTGGCGCGCCTGTCAAGATAGAAATGTCGGACATAAGCTTGATGTTTCCGCCGGGCCTGAAGCTTAAAGGTGTGCGGATCAGCGATCCTGCGGCTCGTGGAGGCCTCGAAGCTCTATCGGTGGAAACGTTGACGATTAAACCGTCTTACCTGTCAATTATAACAGGCTCCATTGGGGGCTCTGCGACGGCCAGGCTATTGGGCGGAGAGGTTTCCATTTATGCGACTTCCGATATCGGGTCTGATGGATCTGTCGATGTTGAGTTTAATATTGATGGCATAGACCCCGCCCTTTTAACGCTGTGGGAAAATTTTAAATGGGCAAAGCTTGGAGGCTCATTAAGCGGAAAAGGCTCCCTGTCTATGAAAGACGGTAATATTCTTAAAAGTTCCGGCGGCTTTAAAGCCGATCTTTCCGGTGGACGCCTCACTCTATCCAAGGCGCTGGTTGGCGACAGGGCGCCGATAATACTGGACAGCGGAACAGTGGAGCTTGCCCTCGGTTCCGGTAAGGTAAAAATAAAAAAGGCTGTTTTAAAAGGGCCGGAAATGGAAGCAAAGCTATCAGGCGATATCATGCTTTCCTCCACACCGCAATTCTCCCGGCTGAACCTTAAAGCGGCGCTTAAGATTTCAGGCGGACTAGATAAAAAAATAGGACCTTTCCTTTCCTTTTTCAAAAAGGATAGGGAGGGCGCGGTCTCGGTTAAGATAAGTGGAACTTTGGCGGCCCCTGTGACACGATAGCCCGCATCGTGAATAAAGCGGGTTAGATGGGATTTGGTATATCCACAAATTCGACTTCAACATCAAACTTTTTCTTTATGCGATCGCCCAGCTCCATCACGCCGAATTTTTCGGTCGCATGGTGTCCCGCCGCCACGTAATGTATCTTTTCTTCTTTTGAAAAGTTATACACCCATTCGGTCTCCTCGCCTGTGATGAAGACATCAGCCTTGACCCTTACAGCTTCCCGTATCAGCTCGGGCGCGCTGCCGGAACATATTGCCACAAGGTTTACCTTGTCCGGCCCGAAAGCGAAATGCCGCGCTTCACGCTTAAGCGTGGTTGAAACAGTTTTAAG
>CAYNDB010000037.1:3253-7794 GCA_964395915.1 uncultured Nitrospinota bacterium
TGATGGACAAGCACAGCGTCCGCATTGCGTTTGAGCGCTTCTTCAAAAAGATCCATACATGCAGAAACACCAGTGATTATATGATTAACCTCGCTTCTGCCTTCCACCTGCAGGCCATTCGGGCAATAATCCTTTATCTCGTCAGTGTTTAACAGATCATCAGCGAAAGAAATTATTTCATTTAGCTTAGCCATGACATACTCCTTTGTAACCAGTGAGTTCATTTATATGATAAAAAAAGAAAAATGGAAATAGAATAAGGTATGAGCCGAATAGCCGCTATTGATCTTGGGACAAATACCGTGCGCATTATGGTGGCGGAACGAAGTGGCGAGAGTTTTGAACAGATTTTTTCCGACCAGGTAATTACCAGGCTGGGAGAGGGATCGCATGAAAACGGCAAGCTTGCTCCGGAGGCTATGAAGCGTACGGCGGAAGGTGTGGCCGGTCTTGTTAGAAACGCGGATTCTTTTCGACCGTTCAAGCTTTTCATAACCGCCACCAGCGCCGCGAGAGACGCTTCAAACACCGGCGCGCTTGACGCGATGATACATTCCGCCACAGGCGTTAAGTTGCGTATTATACCGTGGGAGGAAGAGGCGCGGCTATCGCTGCTTGGAGCTAAAATGGTTGTGGGCGATGATATTGGCCGGTTTATACTTTTCGATATAGGAGGAGGGAGTACGGAGTATATCCTGTCCGCTGGCGAGGGGAAACCGCAGGCCGCCGGCACAAACCTTGGAGTAGTGAGGCTTGCGGAAACGTACATTACAAAACACCCTGTGGTGGATAATGAATATAACGATATGATGAAGGAAATTAACGCCAAGGTAGATCGCGCTTTTACCGATATACGCGCAAAAGGCGACGAAACGTTGGTCGGCACGGCTGGAACCGTGACATCGCTTGCGGCCATAGCTTTGCGGCTTGTGGATTATTCTCCAGCCAAGGTAAACGGCTATCGCCTGACAAAGAAGATCGTTGAAGAGTTGCGAAGAAAACTTTTTGCCATGACGCTTGAGGAGCGGGGAAGAATATCGCACATCTCAGGAGGGCGGGAAGACCTCATCGTTCCGGGTATAGGTGTTATATTGGCGACGATGAAACGCTTTGGAGCTGATAGTCTTATTGTTTCCGATTATGGAATCAGGGAAGGGTTGATACTCGATATTCTTGCGACAGAGGCAAATGGGTAGACTGACACTTTCAGTTATTGCGCTGATTATTCTCTGTGGTTTTGGCGATACGGCATATTTTGCCAATGAGCGGGGAAACAAGCTGTATAAAGAGGGGCGGTATGAGGACGCTCTGAAAGAATACGGGCAGGCTGGCGTTGGCCCCACTCCGCCAAAAGAGGTTGAATACAATCGAGGGAACGCGCTTTTCAGGCTTGGGCGATATAATGAAGCGGCAAAGGCATATGCTAAAGCGTTTCAGACGGCAAAGCCCGGCCTCAAAAAGGATTCCGGGTATAACATGGGGACAGCCTTTTACAAGGCGGGCGAAAAAGCGTATGAAGCGAAAAAGCTTGAAGATGCGTCAAAGCTTTTTAAGGAGTCGGTAAAAAGGCTTAAGGCGTCGTTGAAAGACGACCCGTCCGACAACGACGCGAGGCATAACCTGGAGCTTGCGTTAAAAAAGCTCGAAGATACCGAACAACAGAAAAAAGAGAGCCAGAAGGATAAGCCGGACGAGCAAAAAAAGGATCAGAAAGAAGAGAAACCGAAACCCGGCAAAGACGGAGAAAAAGAACAGAAAGAAAGCGGACAGACAGGAGATGATGAACAAGATAAAAAAGAGGATGAGGCAAGCCAGCAGTCTGATAAAGGCGAAGATGAAAAAGATAAGGAACAACTGGCTCCTGGCGAACAGTCGCAAATCACTCCTGAACAGGCCAAACAGATATTCAACGCCATTGAGCAGGATGAGCGCGCCTTGAGAAATAAAATGCGCGGGGAAAGCGCGAAAGAGCGACGTAAAACAGATAAAGATTGGTAGAAGATGACAGATATCGCAATCATTGGCGGCAGCGGGGCGTATGACCTGCTATCCAGAAAAATTTTTGGATCGGGCAGAAAGGTTCGGCGTGTTAAAACCCCGTTCGGCGAGCATTCAAATGTTTACAGGTTCAAGAACGACGGCATTACTGTTCTTTTCATGTCACGTCACGGCGACAAAGGTTATAAGATCGCCGCTCCATTCGTAAACTACAGGGCGAACATATGGGCGCTAAAAGAGATGGGGGTGGAGCGGGTAATATCGTGGTCCGGTCCGGGAATTATAAACCCCGATCTGGATGTGGGGTCTTACGCCACGCCTGAGGATATAATTGACCAGACTCGCAACCGCCCCTCCACCTTTTTCGAAAAGGGGGGCTTAGGTTTTATCAGAATGAAAAATCCTTTCTGTCCCGATTTACGTCATGCGCTGATATACTCTCTCGGTTCATTAAAGCTGCGGCATTACGACAAGGCTGTATATTGTTGCACGGAAGGGCCGAGGCTGGAGACGCCCGCAGAGATACGGCTTTACCATTCCTATGGAGCGGACCTTGTTGGCATGACACTCGCCCCGGAGGCGTTCCTCGCCCGAGAGCTTGAAATGTGCTATGCGTCTATCTGTTACCTTACAAACTACGCCGAAGGTATCTGCGAGCGCGATTTCAAGCATGGCGAGCTTTTCGAAGGGATGATGTCACCTGAGGAAAAGGAGCTTGTGGACAAAGCTATGGAGCGTCTGCCATCCATCGCGCTCGACGCATTAAAAGCGGCGGCCGACCACCCGCGTGAATGTGAATGCAAGGACGCCATGCTGAGATATAAAAGACGGGGCGACATCGGCGACGACTGGCGGAAATGGATTGATCCGTAATGTATAAAATAACTCTTTTGCTAGCGGCATGTGTCGTGTCGGTTTTTATAAACCCGGGCGCGGCGTTTGCCACTCCGGATTTTGCGGAAAATACACGGCAGGGTTGTGTCGTCTGTCATCTTGACGAAGATGGTGGCGCATTAAATGATACGGGGCTTTCATATCTTTTTTCCGGATACAAGTGGCCTCCGCCTGAAAACGCAAAATCGATAATTAAGCTTAAGAGGCCGTTTAGGGCGGTAGTGGGGTTTTTCCATATCGCTTCAGCGATTATGTGGTTCGGTACGATTATATATGTTCACCTGGTGCTGAAGCCGGCTTACGCTTTCAAAGGACTTCCCAAGAGCGAAGTGAAGCTTGGCGTCATTTCTATAATAGTTATCGGGATTTCGGGTGTGTTGTTGACGCTATCCAGAATAAACGATGTTTCAGTTTTGTTTGATACCAGGTGGGGTGTTTTATTATCTGTAAAGATCGCGCTTTATCTATTTCTGGTTTTGTCAGCGTCCGTAGTTTTATTATTTATAGGACCCCGTCTTAAACCCGGAGGCATGAAAGCCGTTCGCCCAAAAGATGGAGTTTTCGACCCGTCAATTTTAAAAGCGTTTGACGGCAAGGAAGGGAGGCCCTCCTATATAGCGTTTCAGGGAAATGTATACGATGTCTCAGAGCTTGCCAAATGGAAAGGTGGAATCCATTTCAAACATCTATCCGGCGCGAACCTGACCAACTCTTTAGCCAGGGCTCCTCATGGCGAAGAAATGCTGGAGAGGGCGGGAATCGTCGGTACATATGCTGAAAAAAATTCCATTACTTCAACGCAGAAAACTTTCTATATCATGGCGTATATAAATCTGGCTGTGGTTTTCGTGACGATTGCCGTTATTTCCTTGTGGCGCTTTGGAATGTGAGACTGATGGATGAAGTTACAACAAAAATATCCGCCCGCCACATCATCATAGACTCGTCAACAATTCTGGATCATGCGTCGATAATTATCCATAACGGTAATGTGGTCGAGATAGGCCCTGCGGAATCGTTAAGATCCGTTAAAGCGGACAAAGTCGTAAACTTGCGTGACCATATACTCCACCCCGGCTTTATAAACTCTCATTGTCACCTCGACCTTTCGTGTCTAAAAGGAAAACTGAAGCGCGGCTTGTCTTTTACAGGCTGGATACGAGCTCTTGTACATGCGCGCTCTAAAGTTTCAGCGAAGGATCTGGACAGGGGAATAAAACAAGGTATCGCAAGACTGATGCAAACCGGTACCACGTGTGTGGGTGACATAACATCGTCAAGTCGCGTGAGCGCTCCGCTTATCCGGTCTGGTCTTCGCGCGGTAGTATTCCACGAAACGCTTGGATATGATCCAGAAGTCGCTAATGAGCGGTTCAGCGATTTATTAAAAAGGGTAGGGGAGGCATCCTCTTCTGATCTTGTTGAAAACGGCGTGTCGCCGCACGCTATATATTCCGTATCGCCCAGGCTTATGAAAAAAACGGCGGCATACGCCAAACGTGAGAAAGCGCCTCTCTCCATCCATCTTTCTGAAACGAGGGAGGAGGTGGAGTTCTCCCGCAAAGGAGACGGCCCTTTTCGTGAACTGTTAGAGTCGTTCGGCCTTTTTGCCCCGGGCGGATACCCTAAAGCGACGCCGGTAAACGCAG
>CAYNDB010000037.1:7894-19930 GCA_964395915.1 uncultured Nitrospinota bacterium
TCGTTCGGCCTTTTTGCCCCGGGCGGATACCCTAAAGCGACGCCGGTAAACGCAGTAAACAAAACTGGCGTATTGAAAAAATCGCTAGTCGTCCATATGAACCACCCTTGTAAAGGAGACCTTGCAACAATTAAAAAAGAGGGCGCCAAAATAGTTATATGCCCAAACAGCAACCGATGGCTCCAACGGCCGATATCGGCGCCTGTATATGACATTCTCGATCGTGGTATTCCATTGGCGTTGGGGACGGACAGCCTCGCTTCAAACACAGACCTTGATATGACGGCGGAGATCAGGGGGCTTCTCCGTGAATTTCCCGATATTGCGCTGTCCCAGGCTTTTGACATTGCAACTGTTGGCGGAGCAAAGGCTTTGGGTCTGCCTAAAATGTGCGGTACGCTTCAAAAAGGCGCGCCTTTCGACGCCGTTGCGGTTAAAATAAAATCGTTCCGTAAAATAAACCCGATGCGGGCTATAATAAGTGGGCGCAGGAGAGTGGACGCCGTGTGGGTGGCAGGCGCCAAACTCCGGATAAAAAGGGAGGGCTTGTAGATGAGCGATATCGTAATCGATTATACGAACGTCATGGCGGAATCTGTCGGCCCGGAAAGCGGGTTGACGATGGAAGGTTTTTCCGCCTTGCGTCCACGCGAAAAAAAAATCCATAAACAACTTGCCAAACGGCGTAAATCCGGCGATCTTCCTTTTTTCGATCTTCCATACAAAACAGCCGACGCCAAAAAGCTTGTGACAGCCGCAAAAAGGTTGAGAAAAGATTTTTCTACAATGGTAGTCCTCGGTATTGGCGGCTCCGCGCTTGGGACAACCGCTCTTTTTGGCGCATTATGTCACTCGCGTCACAACAGTCTCCCCGCCTCAAAACGCAATGGTATGCGGCTTTTTGTGGAGGATAACATCGACCCGGATCATTTTTCAGAGCTTCTCTCCACGTTGAAGCTTAAGGAAACGGTGTTCAACGTCATTTCTAAAAGCGGCTCCACTGCGGAGACTATGGCGCAATTTATGATCATAGCGAACATTTTAAGCTCCAAAATCGGCAAAGGCTGGAAAAAACATCTGATCCTGACGACGGACGAAAAATCCGGCGCGTTGCGGAAAATCGCCGATAAGAACAAAATTAAATCGTTCATCGTGCCAGACGGTGTTGGTGGCAGATTTACCGTGTTAACGTCGGTTTGTCTTCTCCCGGCGGCTGTTGCGGGGATAGACATATTGGGCCTGCTCAAGGGCGCGGCAAGGATGGACGAGCGGATACAGAACGACTCCATACTTTTAAACCCGGCATATCTTTTTGCCGCCGCCAACTACCTGCTCGATACGACGAAAGCAAAAAAAATGACCGTGATGATGCCATATTCGAACAAGTTAAAGGATGTGGCGGACTGGTTCCGGCAACTGTGGGCGGAATCGCTAGGGAAACGGCGGGATTTCGACGGCAATCCTGTGTATGCGGGACAAACGCCTATCAAAGCGCTTGGCGCCACAGATCAGCATTCGCAGATACAGCTGTACGTCGAAGGGCCGTTCGACAAGGTCGTCTGTTTTATAGAGGTCGAAAAATTTAATACGGAGGTTGCTATCCCCCGCGGGTTTGAGGAGTTGCCAGGCATCTCCTACCTCGGCGGCCATACGTTGAACGACCTTATAAATGTTGAAAAGAAAGGCACCGAATACGCCCTTACCACAAACAACCGTCCGAACATGACGATAAAACTGCCGGAGATCAACGCGAACATATTGGGCCAGCTGTTATATATGCTCGAGGTCGCCACGGCGTTCGCCGGAGGGCTATATCGTGTGAACGCTTTCGACCAGCCCGGAGTTGAGTTCGGCAAGGAATACGCCTACGCCATGCTTGGCCGCAAAGGGTTTGAAGAAAAGCGGGCGGAGCTTACGCCATCTAAAAACACGGAAAACAGGGTCGTTTGAACCCGGCTTTGGCTGGTGTATGCTAAGGAAAGTGAGGGTAGATTGACCATCCCTGTAAAACAGAATGTCACCCTGAGCGTAGTCGAAGGGTCTCAACAATCAGGTGTTCAGTTGATGATCTGAGGCGCAAACGGCCTCACCCGAAAAAATCGGCCGGCGTACATTTATGCGACGCTTTTTCCTTCTTTTTTTCAGGCGTTTTCATACGAGGCCCGGCAACGCGTCTTTCTGATTTGCGCCTGTCATCGCCAAACCATATTTCCTCGTCGTCCAGAATAACGCCAAATTTTTTAGCCATTTTTGTTAGGCAAATATTACGGCGATCCGGCTCTCTTTCTGCAAACATTGTAACCTCCACAACTAGACACTTCTTCTACCCTAATATCGGTCTATTGGATAGAAAAAGCAAGTACTGTGGCGTTAATTGAAACGAGAGGGTAACGTATTGTTACTTTTTATTCTGCTTTTTCCGCGCGTTTTGGTTTGAACGCCGTCACAGAGAGGGGTGGGAGGGTAATGTTTATCGAGTACGGCTTTTCGCACATTGGTTTTTCCTCGGCCCATACCCCACCCTGGTTGCCAAGATTGGAGCCGTAATATATCTCCGAATCGGAATTGAGTATCTCTTCAAAATAACCTGATTCCGGTACCCCAAGCCTGTGGTTCCATCGCGGCACAGGGGTGAAGTTGAACACGAAAAGTATGTAGTCGGAAGGGTCGACAGCCTTGCGTATGAAGGAAATGGTTGAACCTTCCCAGTCATGCAAATCTACCCACTCAAAGCCGTCGAAGCTGGAGTCTATCTCAAAAAGACTCTTTTCCCTTGAGTACATTTCTCCCAGATCGATCATATAGCGCTGCAACCTTGCGTTTGGCGCAAAGCGAAGCAGATCCCAATCCACCGACTTGTCGTAATCCCATTCGTTCCATTGTCCGATATCGTTCCCTTGAAAGAGTAGCTTTTTCCCAGGATGGGCAAACATGTATCCGTACAGCAGTCTTAAGTTAGCAAACTTCTGCCAGGTGTCTCCGGGCATTTTGTTCAGCATGGACCCTTTGCCGTGTGTAACTTCGTCATGGCTCAGCGGCAAAACGAAGTTTTCATGAAAAGCGTATAACATGGTGAAAGTGAGGTTGTTGTGGTGATGTTTTCTATGGATAGGGTCTTTGCTGAAATATTCCAGAATGTCGTTCATCCATCCCATGTTCCATTTCATGGTGAACCCAAGTCCGCCAAGATATGTCGGGCTGGAAACACCGGGCCACGATGTCGATTCCTCGGCGATTGTCATTACTCCGGGAAACTTTTCGTGAACCACTATGTTCATATTTTTGAGGAATTCGATAGCGTCCAGGTTTTCGTTGCCGCCAAACTCGTTTGCGGCCCATTCGCCATCTTGTTTTGAATAATCGAGATATAGCATTGAGGCGACAGCGTCGACACGGATTCCGTCGAGATGGTAATACTCCAGCCAGAACAGAACGGAAGATATCAGAAAGTTCGCCACTTCCGGCCGGCCGTAATCGAAAATAAGAGTGCCCCAGTCCTTGTGCTCCCCTTTGCGCCAGTCTCCATGCTCATATAGCGGTGTGCCATCGAACTGTCGTAGTCCGAACGCGTCCTTCGGGAAATGAGCGGGAACCCAGTCCACAATAACTCCGATACCGTGGTTATGAAAGAAATCGACAAAATACTTGAAGTCGTCAGGATCGCCAAACCTTGAAGTGGGGCTGAAATAGCCTGTGACCTGGTATCCCCACGACGGGTCGTATGGATATTCAGATATCGGCATAAGCTCTATATGCGTATATTTCTGCCTGTCGCAATATTCCACTAAAAGCGGCGCAAGCTCCCTGTATGAAAGCCAGCCTGAGCCGTCCGGGCTTTTTGCCCATGACCCAAGATGAGCTTCGTAAACGGACATTGGCTGGCTCAACGGGTTGACGTCGCTGCGTTTTTTCACCCAGTCACCGTCATCCCATTCATACGCGTCCACTTCCCACACTACGCTGGCTGTTTTAGGCCGAAGTTCGTTGGCGTAGGCGTATGGGTCCGCCTTATCGAACACGTCGCCATTTTGCGCCTTGATCTCGTATTTATAAAGAGCGCCTTTTCCCACTCCCGGCAAGAATATTTCCCACACACCGGAGCTTTCAAGCGACCGCATCAGATATTTTCTTCCGTCCCACCCGCTAAAATCGCCGACGACAGAGACCCGTCGCGCGCTGGGAGCCCACACGGCGAAACGCGTTCCTTTAACGCCGTCCACTTCCATGATATGCGCGCCTAGCTTGTTATGTATTTCATAATGTTTCCCCTCGTTGAAGAGGTAAAGGTCCATTTCGCCGAGCATTGGTAGGAAACTGTACGGATCGCGGTTGATGGAATGCTCTCCGCGATAGGTGACAATGTGAAGGTCGTAAGCGAACACTTTTCGGCCCGGTATCAATGTTTCGAAAAATCCTGCGCTATCGACCATTGTCATTTGATACCTGTTGTCGCGATCATGGATGTCTATGACCGCGATCTCGGCCGCTCCAGGAACAAAAGCGCGTACGACCACATCCTTTCCCAGCTCATGTATGCCAAGAACGGTAAACGGATCATGGTGGTCCGCTTGTATGATTTTGTTTATTTCGTCTGTTGGCGCTGTCGTTTTCATGAAATCAATTTGTAAGCTTTCTTTTTGCTGAAGAGCCCCCAATAACCTCTACTCTCATAATGCTACCATGGGAGAGGCCGCATCGTTGCTTGGCATCCGGGTTTGCTAACAGAGGTGTATTATATCTGGTTGATTGGCGTGAATAAAGAGGCGGTTATGCCTGGACGCTTTCGCGGCTGTAGAAAGCGACTCCGCTGATTTGGACCGGAAGCTTGGAGAACCTTTTTCCCGAAGGGAGGGAAGCGTTTATTTTATCGAACAGGGCAGGGCCTTTAAGCTTGCCAGGCTCTATTATATCTTCCGCGCCAGATTCAGAGCGGATCACCCATCGCCCGCCAGCGACTTCATCTACGGATACTTCCGCGTATTCAGCGATAGTATCCGCGATAGTGTTCATGCTGGCGTTCTCCAGTACCCACACAAGGCTACGCTGGAATTGCGCTTTTGCCTCCTTTGGCACAGGGACGGCGGAATAAATTGCGTCCAGCCATGATTTAAGCTGTGTGGCGCTGGGAGCCCCTTCTTCCTCTTTATCACCGGCTTCTTCACTTCCCCATTTCGTTGGGAATGGAATGGGAGGGGCGGGAGGAGCTGTCGACCCTTCTTTGGCCGCCTTTTCCTTCTCCTTTTGCGCAAGGCCCTCTCTTAACTTTTTGTAGTTGGCCGCAAAGAATTCTATGAACTGTTCAGGAGGCAGCGGCGCGACTTTTTCCGGGAATCTGGTCTCCAGCTTATGTCTTCGCAAAAGCTGATCTGTTGGGAGGCCGGAATGGATATATAATGGCATGCCTCTTGGCCTGCGTGGGTTTACCGCTCCTTCTTCGGCTGAGGTGGTGGTTATAATCCGGCCATCCGCATATTCGGTAAGAAGGTTTAACCATATCCGTTCGTTAGGGTCCAGATAAATTATTCCAATCATGGAAGTGGTAGGGTGTGTGAAAGCGCGTAAAAAGTATCCAGGCATCTCATTTACAGAAAAATCGCCGATTAACTTTAACCCACCACGGTCTGTTAGCTCCGTTTCTATTTCATTAGCGGCGGCTTTGTCCTTGAAAGGGCTGTCAGCTTCTTCTATAGGAGAAAGGGTGATTGTGAAAGGAATCGCTGGCTTTGCCCTGTTTGGCAACCTGAAAACGTTTCCGCCTTTCATTTTGCCGGAGGTCTCCGATCCTGACTGGGTCTGGCTGTTTAAAGCTTGCAATATGCGATAAACGATAAAAAGTAAAATTCCCAACAGGACAAGTGATCCTGTGATATTTGGCATTTCTGTACCTTGCATTTTGTCTGTTTAACTACCTTTAAACATAGTGTAACTCATTTTTGTTTTCAATTCAGCGCAGATCGATGTACAGCTGTGGCGCGTGATTGTTTGCTGCGCGGCTTATACTTTGCGGACGTTCTTTTTTTCCCGGGACGTTTGAAAAGAGCGAGATCCAGAACTTCGTCCATTGTTTTAACCAGTTTAATATCAAGCCCTTCCTTGACATTACCAGGAATTTCCCTAAGGTCTTTTTCATTTTCTTTTGGAGCCAACACACTTTTTATTCCCGCGCGGTTCGCCGCCAAAAGTTTTTCCTTTAGCCCACCAACCGGAAGAACCCTGCCTCCAAGCGTTATTTCTCCCGTCATGGCGATGTCGTTTCTGACCGGTATTTTGATAAAAGCCGAGACCATGGCAGTCGCCAATGTGATGCCGGCGGACGGGCCTTCTTTGGGGATGGCGCCTTCCGGAATATGGATGTGTATATCCGTTTTGCTGTGAAAGCCTTTAGGCAGGCCGAATTCCTTGGCCCGTGAACGAATATAGGAGAGCGCCGCCTGGGCGGACTCCCTCATCACTTCGCCAAGCTTACCTGTTAATATCAGGTTTCCCTTACCTTCCAGCAATGATGTTTCAACTTTTAATATTGAACCGCCCATTTCGGTCCAGGCGAGCCCGGTCACCACTCCTATGCGCTCTTCTTTTTCCGCCACCTCGTCGCGAAATTTAATCTCGCCCAAAAGTTCTACCAGATCTTTGATATCTATTTTAATTTTATTAAGTCGTGCGGTTTTCTTTTTGGCGGACCCTGGTCTTTCCGCTATTTTGCGCGCAACTTTACGGCAAATACGCGCCAGTTCACGTTCAAGATTTCGAACGCCGGCTTCACGGGTGTAATTGCGGATAATTTTTTTTAAAGCGGCGTCAGTTATATTTAAGACGCCTTCCGGCAACCCGTGTTCTTTTTCCTGTTTTGGAGCCAGAAACTTCCTTGCGATATTTTTTTTCTCGTCATCGGTATATCCTGAAAGCTCGATAACTTCCATTCTGTCCTGTAATGGGCGGGGGATTGGGTGCAAGAGGTTGGCTGTGGTAATAAACATTACTTCAGACAAATCGTAGTCCACATCCAGGTAATGATCGTTGAAAGACTGATTTTGCTCCGGATCCAGAGCTTCCAGCAGGGCGGCGGAAGGATCGCCCCTGAAATCTGAAGAAAGTTTGTCGACCTCGTCGAGCATTATCACCGGATTTTTTACCCCGGTCTTTTTCATCGCCTGGATAATCTTACCCGGCATCGCTCCTATATATGTCCGCCTGTGTCCTCTTATCTCGGCTTCGTCCCGTACACCGCCAAGAGAAAATCGCGCGAATTTTCGACCCATCGCCCCGGCGATAGATTTCCCCAGAGACGTTTTCCCAACGCCGGGCGGCCCGACAAAACAAAGGATAGGGCCTTTCATCTTTTTGACAAGCTTGCGCACAGCAAGATATTCAAGAATCCTCTCTTTTACTTTCTCCAGCCCAAAATGGTCTTCGTCCAATGTTTTTTTGGCGGATTTAATATCCAGCTTGTCGCGGGTCGTCTTGCTCCACGGCACATCCAGAAGCCAGTCTATATAGTTCCTCAAAACAGAGCCTTCAGCCGACATTGGAGGGGTAAGTTCAAGCTTTGATAACTCTTTTAAGGCTTTCTTTTCCACTTCTTTAGGCATTTTTGCCGCCGCGATTTTTTCACGAATCTCTTCAGCTTCAGTTTTTGCGCCACCATCTTTGCCAAGCTCTTTCTGTATGGCTCTCATCTGTTCGGCAAGATAGTAATCCTTCTGCGATTTTTCCATCTGCTTTTTCACGCGGTTGCGAACACGACGTTCTATTTGCAGGATTTCTATCTCGTTCTGTATTTTAGTGGCCAGCTTTTCGAGCCTTTTTTTAATGACGACCGACTCTAGAAACGCTTGTTTTTCAACAGTTGAGCACACCAGGTTTGCCGCAATAACATCCGCCACCTCCCCTGGAAGCTCGGTTCCGCTGAAAATACCGATGGTTTCATTGGGTATATGCGGGTTGAGCTTTACATATCTCTCGAAATAAGACTGGGCGGCGCGTGACAACGCTTCGATTGAGGGGTCTGTTTCCGTGTCGATCTTAATAGCTTTGACCGTGGCGGATAACATCTCATTTTCATCATGGAATTGGGTTATCTTGGCTCGCTCCCGGCCTTCTATCAAGGCTTTTACAGTCCCGTCAGGCAAGCGCAATATCTGCGTTATCTCGGCTATACACCCTACATTATAAATATCTTGCGGGGCTGGATCATTAACGGAAGGGTCCTTCTGGGTGGCCAGCATAATGACCCCCTTTTTTTCAAAAACCGCATCCAAAGCCTTGATAGATTTTTGGCGACCTACGAAAAGGGGGGCGACCATGCCTGGAAACACAACGATATCCCTTAGAGGTAAAAGCGGAAATGGTTTTTTCCAGCTTACCGGTTCTCTTTTTTTTGAATTGCTATCTTTAGACATAGTTATAAGGATTTACCTTGCGGAGCCATACAGCAACGCGCGGTTGTTGCGATACGAGGTCAAATTAAAAACTGTTTTCCATAGGGAATGATATCGTGGCTGGGGATTTTGTCAACTGGCCTGCTTCGTATCCTGCTTTTCATACAGCATTAAAGGTTGTTCTCTTTTGGTTATAACATCTTCATTGACTATGCATTCAGTCACATCCGACTTGCTCGGAAGGTCGTACATCGGGTCCAGCATAATCTCTTCCATTATCGCGCGCAAACCTCTGGCTCCTGTCTTTCTCTTGACAGCTTCTTCGGCTATGGCGCGTAGAGCTCCATCCGTGAATTTAAGTTTCACACGCTCTATCTCCATGAATTTTTCAAACTGCTTGATAAGCGCGTTTTTAGGCTCTGTCAATATTCTCACCATGGAGTCTTCGTCCAGGTCGTCCAATGTTGTCACCATAGGCAGCCTGCCGATAAACTCAGGAATCAGTCCGAATTTCAAAAGGTCTTCCGGCTGAATCTGCCGCAAAACTTCGCCAATGGAAGTGTCTTTTTTGTCTTTAAGCTTGGCGCCGAAGCCCATCATCTTTTTACCGATTCGCTGTTCGATGATTTTATCAAGCCCGACGAAAGCTCCGCCGCATATGAACAGGATGTTGCTTGTATCTACCTGCATAAACTCCTGATGCGGATGCTTGCGCCCACCTTGAGGTGGCACAGAGGCTATCGTGCCTTCTATAATTTTCAGCAACGCCTGTTGAACACCTTCTCCAGACACATCTCGTGTGATGGAAGTGTTTTCACTTTTTCTGGAGATTTTATCGATTTCATCTATATAGATGATTCCACGCTCAACACGCTCAATGTCATAGTCAGCCGCCTGACAGAGCCTGAGGATAATATTTTCCACATCCTCGCCCACGTATCCCGCTTCGGTCAACGTAGTGGCGTCGGCCATGGTGAACGGCACATCAAGCACTTTGGCAAGTGTCTGGGCAAGCAATGTTTTGCCGGAGCCGGACGGGCCTATAAGCATTACGTTGCTCTTTTGAAGCTCCACGTCATTAGGGCCTGTATTGGCGTCAATTCTCTTGTAATGGTTGTACACCGCAACAGAAAGAACCTTTTTGGCGCGCTCCTGGCCTATGACATAGTCGTCCAGGTTTTTGTTAATCTCTTCCGGCTTTGGCAACTGTGTGGAGGAGGCGCCTTTTTCCTGGTTCCACTCCTCCATTATGATCTCGTTGCACAGGTCGATACATTCATCGCATATATAGACCGTAGGCCCAGCGATTAATTTTTTTACTTCCGACTGGCTTTTGCCGCAAAACGAACAGCGTAAAGCGCCTTCCTGCCTGCTTTTACCCATCTAAAGCTCCTAAACCTTTTATATCAAGTTCCAAAACCTTTTAGGACGACTTTTTGTCGTCTTCCTTTTTAGCCTTTTTTAAATCAGGACGAGTGGTAATCACCTCGTCTATTAAACCGTATTCTTTTGCTTCAGAAGCGTCCATAAATTTGTCACGGTCGGAATCTTTTTCTACCTGTTCTTTGGTTCTACCGGTATGTTTTGCCAGAACCTTGTTAAGCCTGTCTTTAATTTTCAATGTTTCCCTGGCTTGAATCTCAATATCAGACGCCTGCCCCTGATATCCTCCGGATGGCTGGTGGATCATTATCCTGCTGTTAGGAAGGGCGTGCCGTTTTCCTTTTGTGCCGGCCGCCAGCAACACAGCGCCCATGGACGCCGCCTGACCAATACATATTGTCTGTATATCAGGCTTGATGTATTGCATCGTATCGTATATCGCCATGCCGGAAGTAACCACTCCACCAGGGCTGTTCAGATATATAAATATATCCTGGGTAGGATCGTCCGCTTCCAGGAAGATAAGCTGAGCTATCACGAGGTTTGCCACATGATCGTCGATGGCTGTGCCCATGAAAATAATTCTGTCTTTTAATAGCCTGCTGAATATATCGTAGGAGCGCTCGCCACGGTTGGTTTGTTCTACGACTATGGGAACCAGCATCTGGGCGCGCATAATTCCGTCATTGCTCAAAATTTCATTATTTTTCATCGGTAACCTCAACAACCTCGTCTTTGATTGTAATTTTCTCCATTATCGCCTCATACGTCTTTTCTATAAAAGCCTGGTGTATGACCCCATCGAGCCCCTTGGACTCCGTAAGCTGGGCGCGCGTCGCGTCAACAGGCTGGTTAAGCATTTTTGCGAGCTTCTCAAGCTCCTTGTCCACATCTTCATCTCCGACTTTAATGTTACTCGCCGTTGCGAAAGATGTCAGTAAAGCTTGTTCTTTTATCATTCTAACAGCGTCGTCACGGCTTCGCTCCATTAAAATATTTGAGTCAACGCCCGCCTGTCCCATATCTATTCCCTGGCTTTTAAGACGTTGTTCAGATTGCTCGGCAAGAGATTTCGCCTGTCTCTCCACCATTCCGGGTGAGACATCGAACGGGTTGTCTTCAATAAGTTTAGTCAAAAGCTCTTCACGGAGAGCGTGGCTGGCATTGTCACTGTTTCTTTTTTCAAGTTGAGTTTTAATATCTGTTTTAAGCTCTTCTAGAGTATCAAATTCAGAAACCTCTTTGGCAAGCTGGTCGTCTATTTTCGGCAAAACTTTTTGCTTTATTTCGTTAACCTTCACCTTGAACCGCGCTTTGGTGTCCGCAAGCTCAGGGTCGGGCAACTCTTTAGGGAACACAGCTTCAAACTCTTTTTCTTCCCCTTTTTTCATCCCGACGATACCATCAAAAAAGCCTTTGAACATCTCATTTTCAGAAATGCGGACTTCGCTGTTTTCACCCTTGAACCGCTCAAGCTCGCTTCCGTCTTCTTTACATGCGGAATAATTGATCATGGCGTTGTCGCCTTCCTGCGCTCCACGATCCTCCACGGGCTCAAACCACGCCTGCCGCTCGCGATAATGCTCCAACACCTTATCGATCTCGGCGTCGTCAACTGTCGCAAGTTTTCTGGTTAACGATATTTCAGAGACCTCTTTTACCTCAACTTCCGGAAAAACTTCCACGGTGGCGGTAAACGAAAGCGGCTGGCTGTCTTCCGCAACGATATTGTCCACCATAGGCTGGCCTACGGGTTTGAGGTTTTTTGTCTCAACGGCCTCACGATAGGCCGATTCGATCAATCGCTGGGTAATGTCGCTCATGACAGACTTGGAAAACATTTTTTCCAGTATTCCTCTAGGGGCGCGGCCCTTTCTGAAACCTGGCACAGTGGCTGTCTTTGCCAGATCGCGGTATGCGGCGGATTTTTCTTCATCTATCCGCTCTACCGGCACTTCAATGGATATTTTTTTAACGCAGGGCTCAATTTCCTGCATCTCAATTTTCAATTTAGCGATCTCCTCTTGGCATTATAAATAAGGTTTATAGAGCCTGTCTGTGTAGCGGCGGCTATGTGGTTTGGTGCGAAAGGGGGGACTCGAACCCCCACGGTCATCCCACTGGATCCTAAATCCAGCGCGTCTACCAGTTCCGCCACTTTCGCGTATGTTATTGCTGTCAAATACGCGTCAACAGCGATTGAAGCCTTGCTAACACGGCCCTAACACCGTTAACAGGCGGGAATATTGCCCGGTCTGTATATTACTCTAAACTC
>CAYNDB010000038.1:0-19438 GCA_964395915.1 uncultured Nitrospinota bacterium
CCAGTGGGAGCTTGGCCGTAACCGTTGCGCGATCGAAGCTTCCAAACATGCTTCCGTCGGGTAACTCTACCAGGTAAAAACGAAAGTTTACAGATATAACATATGTATTTACAAAGAGATACACCGTCTTTTAAAGGATTGACAGACCGGTGACAAGAAGCTTAAAATATAGATAGTTGTTTTAAGTGGAGGTTTTCGCAATGGCTATAACTGGCGGTGGTTTTGGCAACGTTGGCAGACGAAATATTGGGATCGCAAACACCCGGCTTGGTGAAAACCTTTCAAAGCTGTCGTCCGGCAGACGTATAGAAAAAGCGGCTGATGACGCTGCGGGACTGGCCATATCCCAGCAACTTATCGCAGATATCAAAGCTTCCGAGCAGGCCCAACGTAATATAACCGATGGCGCGGCTTTGACACGTGTCGCCGAAGGAGGGCTAAGCGAGATATCAAACCTGCTCTCCCGAGGAAGAGAGCTTTCCATCCAGGCCGCAAACGGCACACTAAACAACGAGCAACGAGCGACGCTGAATACTGAAATCACCTCTATAAAAGATGAAATAAACCGGATATCTGGAGTTTCGGAATTTAATGGGCAAAAGTTGCTCGACGGGGATCTTGCTCCGGGATCAGCTAACCAGGTGGCCATCCAAGCCGGTATTCAAGGAACCAGCAACGACAGAATAAACATAAATGTCGTCGAAAATTCCGATACTACGGCTCTTGGCGTAGATAGTGTGGATATCAGCACTCAGGCCGGCGCGCTTTCCGCTTTGTCCGCTTTTGATAGCGCAATAACACAGGTGACATCTAGCAGGGCGGATATAGGGGCGCTTCAAAACAGGTTTGACAATGCCGCAAACAATCTTTCAGTTACCAGAGAAAACCTGATTTCCGCAAACTCCACCATACGTGACCTAGACTACGCGGCGGAGACGTCTTCGGCTCAACGAAACCAGATACTCTCGCAGGCGGCGGTAAGCGTGTTGCGAAGTGGCCAGCAAAGCCAGTCCGGGATCATCGGGTCATTGCTGAATATACGCGGCTGAACGCCGCGAGGCTACGACTTATTTTTCAGGCGCGGAATAAACGACCTCCCCGTTTATCAACGTCATGACGCAGACCGATCCAGGATCCACAGGGTGGCCGGTATAGACCGCTATATCGGCGTCCTTCCCTTTTGCCAGCGACCCTATTCTCTTTTCCAATCCAAGAGTTTTTGCGGGATTGATCGTAACCGCTTTTAAAACTTCATCCTGTGGGGCGCCATGATCTCGCACAAGCTTCATCGCCTCTTCGCGTAAATCTTGTATGGGGATAACAGGGTGGTCGGTTATCAGCGAAACATGGCAACCGGCGGCGATACATCTTGCGGCGTTATCACGCACGAGGTCTTTAAGCTCCAGCTTCGATCTGCCGGTTGACGATGGGCCGATATTCAGCGGTATTTTTTTGTCCGCCAGAATATCGGCGATCTTATACGCCTCCGTTCCATGCTCTATGACAAGCTTCAGGTTGAACTCCTCGGCGACTCTCATTGCAGTTGCGATATCGTCCGCCCTGTGGGCATGCACCCTTGCGGGTAGTTTACGTTCTATAACAGGTATAAGGGCCTCCATTTTAAGATCGCGCGGAGTCTCCTTTTTCTTTTTCTTTCTTTTGTCACGATAGTTGATCGCCGCAACGAGCGCTGTCCGCAAAACAGCGGCTATCCCCATCCGTGTCATAGGGGCCTTGTTGTTCCCCCCATACACTCGCTTAGGGTTCTCACCGGTCGCCATTTTCTGCCCGATATCCGGGGCAATCACCATTTCGTCCGCTAAACGCCCATAAGTTTTGGCCACGCAGATAGCCCCACCGATCACATTGGCCGAGCCGGGGGCGATCATCACCGAAGTTATTCCGGCGGCCCTCGCCTCTTCAAAAGCCTTATCGGTCGGGTCAATGGAGTCTATCGCACGGACATGAGGAGTGACAGGGTCGATCATTTCGTTACCGTCCTCGCCAGGGCTCCCCGTCCCCTCGGCATATACCCCAAGGTGGGTGTGAGCGTCTATAAGACCAGGGGATACGACAAGACCTTTGACGTTGATTTTTTCATATTTGGAACCGTCAAAAGGTTTCGATGGCCCCGCATATGCAACTTTCCCGTTTCGTACAAGCAGAAGACCGTCGTCCACAATACCTTTTGGCGTTATGACCTGGCCGCCGATCAAAGCTTTATAGTTAGGCATCAGAGAGCTATCCTGTAAATGAACGTAATTGAATTAAGAGGTCCCTTAAACATTCCGCTATTATATATGAAGCTGGTTAATTATTAATATGAACCTGACATGAAATTTCTCCCCATAATATTTCTTGCGTTTCGACACGGAAAAAAACTTGTCAAACCGTGTCGCGCTTCCATAAAAGTGGAGGATTTGACCGCTGAGAACATAAAGGGTCTTGGCGCGGAGGCTGTTATCCTGGATCACGACGGGGTGCTCGGCCCGAACTTCAGCGATATGCCGGACGAAACGGGCGCAAGGGTGATACGAGACATGGCCCGCCTGTTTTCGGGCAAGGTGTTTATCCTTTCCAACAGTATAAGAAAAAAGGCGGCGCGAGAAAAAGCGTATGCGGAGCGCTTTCCGGAAGTTATCTTCATCAAGGCAAAGCGCAAGCCGGACCCGGACGGGCTTTATATCGCAAGCAAGCTTTGCGGCGTTCCCGCCGACAGGATCGCGGTTATAGATGACGGAATGTTGACAGGCATATTGATGGCGGCAGCCTCCGGCGCAATACCTCTCTATGCCAAACGGCGAGAATTAAAAGAATCTTTGTTCGCCAAAGCCGTTCGCCTCATGACCACCCTGCCGCAAATCGTTATAGCGAATATATGTGTTTCTATACGGCGAATATTTTAGGTTGTCATCCAGCGCAAACAAATGTCATCCCGGCCTTTAGAGCCGGGATCCCGCCACCCTATTGTCATCGCGAGCGTTAGCATGGCGATCCCGATGGAAGAAACAAGTCTATGTTTACCATAATACTCCCCACGAGGCCCCGGACCGAGTCCGGGGTGACATTTTGCTCCCCCCACGGGATTGCCGCGTCGCTTGCGCTCCTCGCAATGACAATTTGAAGTGTTTTTCAGCGATCCACTACTTTCTTCTGCTAAAGTATCCTGATGCCTACAAAGAAACCGACACTCTACTTAATAGACGGAGCGGGATATTATTTCCGCGCCTATTTCGCCATACGGAGCCTTAGCAATTCCAGAGGATTGCCGACAAACGCAGTCTACGGTTTTGCGATGATGCTGAAAAAAATACTTAAAGATCGCAATCCCGATTACGTCGTCATGACGCTCGACGCTAAGGAAAAAACGTTTCGCCATGAGATGTATGAGCCATACAAGGCCCACAGGCCGCAGATGCCGGAAGACCTTGCCTTGCAACTTCCATACATCGACAAGCTTATCGACGGGTTCAACCTCGCCACCATGCGGTTGCCCGGATGGGAGGCGGACGATATCATCGGGACGATCGCGAAAAAAGCGGTGGAGAACGGCTTCGATGTGACCATTGTATCGTCGGATAAAGACCTGATGCAGCTTGTTGAGCCTGGTGTGAAAATTTTCGACTCTATGAAAGACAAGGAAATTGGCCCCGACGAGGTGGTCGAAAAATTCGGCGCGCCTCCGGATAAGGTTATAGACGTGTTGGGGCTTATGGGAGACTCTTCCGACAATATACCCGGCGTGCCGGGTGTTGGGCCTAAAACGGCGCTTCAACTTGTAAATGAATATGGCGACATGGAAAAAGTTCTCGCGGCGGCGGACGGCATGAAGAAAAAAAAGCTACGCGAAAACCTTATCAAGTTTGCCGATCAGGCGCGATTATCAAAAAAGCTCGCCACAGTCGCTCTCGATGTTCCTGTAAACTTCGCACCTGAAAGCTGGAAATATCTTGATCCAGACCCGGCCAAACTGCGAGAGCTTTTCACAGAGCTTGAGTTCCCCTCGTTGTTAAAAGAGCTTGAGCCGCAAAAGCCTAAATTACCACGCGATTATATAGCTGTCCTTGACGAAAAAACTTTTGGCGACA
This sequence comes from uncultured Nitrospinota bacterium, assembly GCA_964395915.1. Lineage (GTDB taxonomy): Bacteria > Nitrospinota_A > UBA7883 > UBA7883 > JAJRTC01 > CAYNDB01. Next base: position 4,089 of record CAYNDB010000038.1, read on the forward strand.
TGGTAAAGGAAATGCGTGAATCTGGTGGTTTTGCTTTCGACACGGAAACAACGTCGAAATATCCAATGTTGGCAAGGCTTGTCGGAATGAGCTTTTCATGCAAGGAAGGCAAAGCATACTATCTGCCATTGCGACACGGTTGCGAGGGCGACCCCTGCCAGCTACCAGAGTCTCTGGTATTGCCGGAGATAAAAAAGCTTTTGGAAGACCCCGCTATCAAGAAGTACGGACAGAATATAAAGTATGACGCGATAGTGATGTCACACGAAGGGATAACCATACACCCTATCGGCTTCGATACCATGATCGCGTCTTATCTCGCCAACCCATCCGGGCGGCACAACCTTTCCACTTTGGCTCTGGAACAGCTAGGGGAAACGATGATCGAGTTTTCCGACGTGTGCGGCTCCGGAGCAAAACAGATCACTTTCGACAAAGTCCCGATAAAAGAGGCGACCGATTACGCCGCCGAGGACGCCGATATCACATACCGGCTCGTCGATATCTTCCGTACGAAAGTTGAAAGCGAAGGGCTTAAAGAGCTGATGGATCAGGTGGAGACACCTCTTATCGAAGTGTTGGCCAGGATAGAGCGGAACGGTGTGTTGGTGGACAAGGATAAACTCGCGGAGCTCTCCATAACCATCGGCGACGATATAAAATGGCTGGAAGAAAATATATATAAGGAAGTTGGGACAGAGTTTAATATCAACTCACCAAAACAACTTGGCGAGATATTGTTTGAAAACTTAAAATTGCCGGGCGGAAAGAAAACCAAAACGGGCTTTTCCACCGGTGTGGATGTATTGGAAGACCTTGCCGAATTTCATCCTGCGCCCAAGCTCGTTCTGGAATATCGCAAGCTCGCCAAGCTTAAAAACGGATATGTCGACGCATTGCCGAAGATGATTAATCCCGATACCGGTCGCATACATACCTCTTTTAACCAGACTATAACCGCGACAGGACGTCTGTCTTCATCCGATCCAAACCTGCAGAACATCCCGATCCGCACAGAGCTTGGCCGCAAGATAAGGCGAACATTCATAGCGCCACCGGGCCACAAAATTGTTTCCGCGGACTATTCACAAATTGAGCTTCGTCTCCTTGCCCACTACTCCGGTGAAAAGGCTTTGCTGGATGCGTTTAATAACGGTGATGATATACACACCCTGACAGCGGCGGAGATTTTCAACGTCGTACCGCAGCTAGTGACGACCGACATGCGCCGTGTCGCTAAAACAGTCAACTTCGGTGTCATATACGGTCAAACAGCGTTTGGCCTGGCGCGAGGGCTCAAAATACCCCAAAGCGAGGCCCGCAAATATATCAACGGTTATTTCGAAAAATATCCTGGGATACGAGAGTATATAGATAGGGTTGTAAAGGACGCCAAGGATAAGGGTTATGTCACAACCTTGCTTGGCCGCAAACGCCGCCTGCCGGATATAAAGTCGAAGAACAGACAGGCGCGCCAGTTCGCCGAACGCAACGCCGTAAACACGCCTATGCAAGGGAGCGCCGCCGACCTTATCAAAAAGGCGATGATAACCATTCACCACAGGCTTAAAGATGAAGGGTTTGCATCCAAGATGATCCTGCAGGTTCATGATGAGCTTGTGTTCGAGACACCGGAAGCCGAGGTAGACCGGTTGATCGAGATGGTGAGACATGAGATGGAAAACGTGTGGAAGCTCGATGTCCCTTTGGTCGTGGACGTAAACGCCGCCGATAACTGGGAAGAGGCGCACTAGCGCTACGCTGTCATGGCGAAAGAGGTGGCGCGGCGACGCCAAGTCAACAACTCTTTTACTTTATACAAATGTCATCCCGCACCTGATGCGGGATCTCGTCGTTGTGAATTGCCGCCCTCACTTTTCCATCGAGATGCCGGATCGGGTCCGGCATGACAACGGTCTAAGTGGTGGAAAACAATTAACTTTCAAAAAAAAGCGTGACATTGGGTCGTGGTTTTCATATAATTCGTACCTTTTTTGAAGGGATTAGGGAAAAGATGATGACCATAATATCTATAGAGGAGCCAAAAACCTGTTTTCATTGCGGCGGACTGCTGATATCCGCTAGTGATGAGATATCCTGTTTGATGTGCGGCCGCCTTTCAACACATATATGTAACGACTGTCAGGACTTGAATCGGGAGCAGGACAACGAATAGATGGCTCTGACCGGCCTTCTATATATAGATAACATATGAAGTGACATTCCTTGTCAGGATATGTATCATCATATCAATTTAGCGGGCGGTTAACTCAGCGGGAGAGTGCCACCTTCACACGGTGGAAGCCACTGGTTCGAACCCAGTACCGCCCACCATTTTACGTTTCAAAACTCACATTTCCACCCCGATCTCCTCTCCAGCGCCTGCTACTTGCGCCGATTTTTCCCGCTCGATTTTATAAATACACATCATGTGTAAAACCCGCTAATAATATGTCTTAAAAGAGGCGCAAAGGCTTATTATTTTGGTCGTGAAAATCGCAAAAATGAGGTATAATTCTAGATAGTAAATTAGTTAAAATCTGTTGTGGTATCAGTATGTTTGGTGGTTCAAGTCAGCCTGCTCCAACGTTCATTGTTGGTGTCCAAAAAATGGGATGTCCTCCCATCAAACCTTGGGATAAATCCCATTTCGACAATCTGAAAGGAGTCCTCAGAAAATGTTCAAGAACATGAAACTTGGCACAAAGATTTCCTCCATTGCGGCGATGATGTCCGTTCTTATGGTCGGAATCGTCATCTTTGCCGTCTGGCAGGTGAAACACACCCAGGTAATTACAGACAGGGTCATCGACCTCCGTGCGCCGACAGCAAGAACCGGTGTATTGCTTCTTAACGGAGTGAACCATTCACTGGCCGCTCTGCGAGGGTGGATAATACTCGGCAATCCAAAGTTCAAGACCGAGCGCGCCAAGGCGCTGGATGACATCAACAACGCGTTGGCGACAATGGAGAAATTTTCAAGGAACTGGACCGTTCCGGCAAACGTTGCGAAACTTCAAGAAATGGCGGCTCTTTTTGCCGATTTTGAAAGGTATCAGAAAGAAATAGAAGATATAGCTCAGTCCAAAGACAATCTTCCCGCCAGTAAAATTCTTTTAAATGAAGCCGCGCCAAAGGCCGCTATTCTTGCCAAAGAGATTACAAGGATGATCGACCTGGAAGCGAAACTTGGAGCCACGCCAGAGCGTAAAGCTTTGCTTGGAATGATGGCCGATACAAGAGGCACTTTGGGGCTGGGGCTAGGCGCTATCCGCGGCTATCTTCTTTCTGGAAACGAAAAATTTCGCAAGACTTTTGATAAACTCTGGGCGAAAAATGGAAAACGTTTTGGCGACCTTTCGAAGAACATCAATCTTTTGACACCAGCCCAGCTTCAGTCTTACAAAGCGTTCAAAGAGGCAAGAGCCGAATTCAACCCCCTTCCCGCGAAAATGTTCAAAATCAGATCCGGTAAAGAATGGAACCTGGCCAACATGTGGCTCGGTATAAAAGCCGCTCCTACCGCCGGAAAAATCGTAACAATGCTTAATGAAATGATTGTCAACCAGCAAGGCTTGATGGATAAGGACGTTGTGTTGGCGCGTGACGCTAACACCAACCTTATCACCATGCTATACACCGTGGGCTTTGCAAGTGTTCTGTTGGCTATCATCGCAAGCTTCTTCATGGTCCGGTCAATCACGAAGCCTGTAAACGAGATCATCAACAATCTTGCGGAGGGAGCGACGCAGATAACTTCGGCGTCCGGCGAAATTTCCTCCTCAAGCCAGACCTTGGCGGAAGGATCGACAGAACAGGCAAGCTCGCTTGAAGAGACTTCAGCTACGCTAGAGCAAATGGCGGCGCAAACCAGACAGAACGCGGATAACGCAAGCCAAGCCAATTCGCTGTCCAATAGCGCGCGCGAGGAGGCCGAAGGAGGAGTTGAGGCTATGAGCGAGATGATCGTCGCCATGGCCGATATCAACAGGTCTTCCGAAGAGATTTCGAAGATCATCAAGGTGATCGAGGAGATTGCTTTCCAGACGAACCTGCTTGCCCTTAACGCGGCCGTGGAAGCGGCCAGGGCCGGAGACCACGGTAAAGGCTTTGCCGTGGTGGCGGAGGAAGTCCGCAACCTGGCGCAGCGCTCCGCTACAGCCGCCAAGGATACGGCTGTGTTGATCGAAGACGCTGTAAAGAAGGCAAGCTCCGGCAACGAGATCGCCGCCAGGGCTGGCAAAGCGCTGGACGGTATCGTTGAGAGCGTCAAGAAGGTAACTGACCTTGTGGGAGAAATATCCGCGGCGTCCAACGATCAGGCCCAGGGAGTGGATCAGGTCAACTCCGCTGTGGCTCAGATGGATTCTGTTACCCAACAGAACGCATCGACTGCGGAGCAGTCCGCAGCGGCGTCTGAAGAGCTTGACGCGCAGGCCCAGAACCTTAATGGCATTGTCAGTGAATTAAGAGCTCTTGTTGAAGGCTCCGCCACAGGCAGTGGATCTGGCATGGCTTATAGAAGTCCCGCCAATGGCTCCAATGGTCACAGCTCTGGGTTTAAGAATAAAGTTTCAGGTTTAATTGGCGGAAAAGGCCATGCAGCGAAACCTGCCAAGGCTATTGCCAAAGAGACAAGCTTTGGCGGTGATCATGAAGCCAGCATTCCTATGGATGATGATTTCAAGCAGTTTTAGATTATCACGCAGGTGATAATTGGTAATTGATATTTCTGGTGGGCGCTATCGTGATAAGCGGTAGCGTCCACCATTTTTTTGTTTATACGCCTATGACGGATCGAAACAGATAGACTGTCAAGGCCTGTTAAAAGCTTTCTAGCTAAGCGAAAACCCGTAAAAACTATCCGGGCGAGGCCCATTCTTTAGTATTTGCGCCACTTCAGACAGGGCGGCGTATTCCCATTCAAGCCTCCTTCTAACAGAGCTTTTGTCCCGAAGCTCTATTTTTTTCCGCATTTCGATATGCAGGGCGTTACCCACTCTGTGTGACAAGCAGGCCAAGGCGCTTTCATCAAGATTTTCAAGATCCGGCAATTCAACTTCTTCAAGTTTTTTCACAGTGGCCGATTTCTCCCATAATGACACCACACCTTTCGCAAGTTTTGTGGCTGATGGCAGGTCGGCTGGCTCCACCAGCTCCTCTATAATCCGAACGCGACCCGTTCTGTATGGCCGCTCGAAATTTTCGGATAATATTTCCGCCCTGCTCAAACCGGAAAGCAGTATGTTGAATTTGCCGTCTACAAGCCGTTCATGTTTAACAATCTTTCCTACGCATATCGACTTGATAATATCGGGGTTCTGGAAATATTTCTTTTCCCATCCTTCTTTAAAATTCGCCATGCCTATAAGCCTATCAGAAGCTAAAGCACCCTCCACCATCCGAACATATCGCTCTTCAAAAATGCGCAGGGGAAGAAGCGTCCACGGAAAAAAAACTATGCTTGGAAGCGGAAATACCGGGATATCTTTTTCGATATTTGGCTCATTATTTTGCATTGGCATACTACTTATTTGTTGATCGTCAAATCAATATGACGGCGTGGTGTTGTCCTCTATTGATTTTACAATCCGGACATAGCTTTCGTAAAGCCCGATGTCCAGCTTATGATCTTTTAAAGCTTGGCGGACAGAGCAAGCAGGCTCTGAAAGATGACGGCAGTTTCTGAATTTGCAATGCCCCATCCATTCCTTGACGCCAGGGAAGTGAGCGGCAACATCTTCTGGTTCAAGCCCGGAAGGTATAAATTGTCTAATCCCTGGAGAATCAATCAGATCGCCTCCGTTCGGGAGAGAAACCATAAGGGCGGAGCTTGTGGTGTGCCTGCCTCTTGCGGTTTTTTCATGAATTTCAGCGATGTTACGATTTAACCCCGGTGCAAGCATGTTGATTATAGACGTTTTCCCAACACCGGAATGGCCAACCAGGGCAGACACGCTATCTCTAAGAAGATTCTCAAGTTTAGCGATCCCTTCACCTGTTTTGGCGCTGGCAAAGATGATCTTGTAACCGAGCGTTTCGTATTTGCGCATCTCTTCGACAAACCTGTCGGCTCCCGGCAAATCGATTTTATTGAGGATTATGACAGGCTCCATGCTTGCGTGACCCGCCGCTACGAGGAACCTGTCTATCAGGCCAGGTTTAAACGCTTCACCACAAGCGGTTGTAATAAGAAGGAGGTCGAGATTTGCGGCCAGAACCTGTATAACGCCACCGAACCCAAAGCGTGATAGCTCGTTGCGCCTTGCTTCTATTCCGGATGGTTTACCTTTACAGAACCGTACAATATCCCCAATCACCCAGTTTTCACGACGCGGCGGTTTCCACTCCACCACTTCGGAGCCTAAGTCTATCCGTACCCGTAAACCGTGATGCGCTATTATCCGGCCGGTTCGATTTTCTTTTTCTTCCTTATCCGTCAAGCTTCTCTTTAAGAATTTTATTCACTATCTCTGGATTGGCCTTGCCTTTGGTGGCCTTCATCACTTGTCCGACGAAAAACCCGATGACTCGAGTTTTACCACCACGATATTGCTCCACCTGCGCCTGATTCGCTTCGATGATTTTGTCCACCTCAGCTTCAATGGAGCCTGTGTCCGTGATCTGTTTCAGACCCTTTTCCTCAACAATATCATTCGGGTTTTTCCCGGTGGCCACCATCTCTTCAAACACTGTTTTGGCGATTTTCCCGCTTATAACGTCAGAGTCAATAAGGCTTATCATCGCGGCCAGCATATCCGGGCGAATTTTTAATTCTCTGGTGGTGGATCCGCTCTCCTTTAATATTCTCAACACATCGCCCATGATCCAGTTCGACACGACTTTAGGGCTATTACATAGTTTGACTGTTTCCTCAAAATAATCCGCCACATCGCGAGAGGCTGTGAGAACCTGAGCGTCATATAGTGGAAGACCATATTCCGCCACAAACCGCTTCCTTTTTGCATCCGGCAGCTCAGGAAGGGAGGCGCGGACTCTGGCTACCCACTCATCGTCCACAATCACAGGCGTAAGATCGGGCTCGGGGAAATAGCGATAGTCGTGCGCTTCTTCCTTGGAGCGCATCGGTCGCGTTACGTTGTTATTAGAATCGTAAAGTCTGGTTTCCTGAACTACCTTTCCGCCATCGTCCAATATTTTCTTCTGACGATCGATTTCGTATTCAAGAGCTTTTTGGAGAAATCGGAACGAGTTCATGTTTTTTATTTCGGAGCGGGTTCCCAATTCCTTGTCGCCCATTGGCCTGATAGAGATGTTTGCGTCGCATCGCAGGGAGCCTTCCTCCATATTGCAATCAGACACATCAGTGTACTCAAGTATGGTTTTTAGCTTTTCAAGATAGAGCTTGGCCTCTTCAGATGACCGCATATCAGGCTCCGAAACAATTTCCAGCAACGGCACACCGGTCCTGTTCAGGTCGACATAACTGGAGCCTGCGTCGCCGAGATTCTCGCCATGAATCAGCTTGCCTGCGTCCTCCTCCAAATGCGCCCTTGTAATCCCGATCCTTTTTGTAGCGCCATCCACAACTATTTCGAGGCTTCCACGCTGTACAATCGGCTTGTCATATTGCGATACCTGATAGCCTTTAGGCAGATCGGGATAAAAATAATTCTTCCTCGCAAACTGGCTATATGGCGCGATTTCGCTCTCTGTGGCAAGCCCCACTTTTATGGCGCGCTCCACAACCTCCTTGTTTAATACCGGCAAAACGCCGGGCATACCTAAACATATCGGGCATGTATTGTCGTTTGGTTGCGAGCCGAATTGTGTGCTGCATGAGCAAAATATTTTTGATTTCGTGGAGAGCTGGACATGAACTTCCAGCCCTATAACAGTTTCATATTCCATCTTTTTCTAAACCAGGTTTCTTTAATAAAGCTTCAATCAACAAATAAACAATAAGTATACCGAATTCCACTTTATATTGCGCAAACAACTGTCGCTTGCAATAAATTTATACCCGCGCTGTTTTAGCAGAAGAGCCTCCGACAGGCGGTATAGAAGAAGATCGACTGACGGCGTTTACAAACGATTAACGCGCAACAGGATGCGAGGCTTTCCCAGGCAGAGAAACGGAAATAAATTAAAAGCTTCCGATGAGATATTCGAAAAAATAAGCGATGTTGATATAGTGACCTGAGGTTCTAGATACTACGCCACTTTCAGGATAGTTTTTGCCTCTGGATCCATGGATTCCAATATTTGCTGAATTTTTGTAAGGCTCGGCTCACTTTTACCCTGTTCATACTGGGCATAGGCATTTTTAGACTTAGCGCCCATCCTGGCGGCTACCTCGCTTATCGAGAGATTACGTTTTGTCCGCTGGCGATGTAGCATAAGAGCAATAAGCGACTTGGTATCACCCGATCCTACAAAAAACTTCTCACCCTTACCTTTATCAATCTTAATCTCAAACCCTTTGCTATCAACCAACAATTCGATAGCGTCTTTTATCATAGCTAGAGCGTCCTTTCGAGACCTGCCCTGAGTCATTATATCTAAGCCGGGAACCTCGACAAGCCAATATCGGCTCGTATCACTTTTCCTTATTCTGCCTTCAAAGCGAAGCATAACTACCATTTCCTTATTAAATATTCGGTTTTCTCTGCGCAGTTTTCAAAATTTTCCGCGCCAGATTTTCATCTATTTCCCTATGCCTTGGAACGGCTTCCATATCCTCACCGTTCGTCCATATCTCGTGTGATTTACCCTGCCGCAGTAGATACCAACCTTTTTCTTTTAGCTTTTTCAGGAGGAGCGTTTTTTTCATAATTCAGTTTCCTTAAAACTTTTAAATTTGCCGTCATTGCTTGCTCCACCCTTGACTTAAAACAATAGTACATAAATATATGTACTATTGTCAATTATATCTTTCTATTAATCTCCTCCAACACCACCCCTAAATTCATCTTCGTTCTAATCAGATGTCCTGTGCAACGGCAGTCGCTTGTTCCGAACCTGCTATGCGGTATTTCACCTGCCACCATTGTCGCCACCTTTAAAGCCAAAGCACATTCGTCTTTCTGTCCGGGAAACGTAGAGTACTCATCAAATCGGCATTTGCGCCGTAAATAATCTATGTGCCATCGTAAGCGCTTATGACGCTTTTTATGCCGTTCTATCCGTTTACCAAGGTTTTTTTGAGCGCTGCCGATATAGAGATAAACCCCAGAGTCAAAATTCAATATGCCAAGAGCTCCGATTCGCGTATGCACAGGGCGCTTTAATGAAAGGATAAGGACGTAAAGGCCCGACCCGGTCATTGCAACGCAACAGTCCCATCCTTGCCGAATACGATTCTTGTCGCCCCGACAAGGCGCATCACTGTTTTTAAAACAGAAAGTTTTTGCAACGGTTTTCTAATCATTTCAATATTGGCGAGGCTCTGAATGGGCGCGCGCTTTATCACCGGCATCGTTACAATCGCGCCGCCTAATACGGGGCTGTATTTGAGATCCATGACAAGCGAAAGCTGACCGTGACGAATCAGAAGCTCGACCCGCGTGGGGTTGGCTATTTTTATAATTGTCCTTGCGTTTGCCACAGCGGGCGAGCTTTCTTTCGGGTCGATAAACAGCAACAACTTGTTCAGGGCTTTAGAGCCGATACGCGAAAGGTTCAAGGAAATATCGATACCCGCAATATCGATCGTCTCGACTTTTTCATCAGCCAGAAATGACACTTCCATGGTCATCGCCCCGTCTATTTGCGCTTCGCTCTGTGTAAGCCCCATGTCTTTTTCCAACATTTGCCGCAAGTCGAGACCAGCGAAATTTTCTGTTATGCGCAGGACATACGAATCGTTCTCCCGCTTAATATGGAATGAGCCTGTGAGGCCGCCGCCCAGAAGAGTGGTTTTAAAGTAATCAACACCAAGCCTCGACTCCTTGAAATAAATGTCGAACATCGAATCACGCAGAGTCACCGGCCCCGCCTCGGCAAGGCTTAAAGTAAACCCGGAGCGTTCAGAGCCTGCCCTGCGAAGGTCTTCAAAAAAGGTTGTCTCCCGCACGCTCACACTTTTCCCAGGAACTTTTCCAGTAGAAACAGTTTTTTCCTTTTCCGCAGCTTCAGCGCCGTACGCCAGGGTTTTCGTAAATGGAAATTCTCCATCAAGTTTTTCTATAAGACTCTTATCTCCTTTTCGTATAGATAGATTCCTGAATACACCTGTTCCGTCTACATTCAAAGAGCGTTTCGCTTCCGCTTTTGCCGTAAAATCAATAGTGACGTCTCCCACTATATCCAAATCCGTGAGGAACCTCTGGCGTTTATCCATCTCAATTGAAGAGTAATTGGAAATATCAAAAGTAAGGTTTGGCAAAAGCTCAAAGGGCTTTACGCCGGAAGCGATCATCGAAGAAACGTTAAACCCTGTAACTGTGCCTTCTGTTGCGCTCACAAACCCAAGCGCTGTTGTATCCATAACAAGTTGGCTGATATTTAGCCTCTCCCCTTTTATAAGGGTAGCGTCAAACTCAAATGTGGGGTCCAGTTCAATCCCGCTAAAAAGCTTTTTGTTTATAAATCTGGATACCCACACGCCACCACTTGCGTGAATGTTCGATTTTGAAGATGTCACCTTCAAGTCAAGATCAATCCCTCCTGATTTTATTTTTTGATCCTTAAGAACAAGAGCGCCGTTACTTAGCTTTGTCTCTATAGATAAATCAAATGGAAGTGGGTACTTTAGCTTTTCCAAAGAGACGGGCAAGTCTCCTTCCGCGCTTGCGGTAAGCGAGATTTTCCCGCCCACAAAAACATTTTTCGACGCCATCGGCCATTTTATCGAGGCCAAAGCATGCATAAGTTTCAAATTTAACGTCCCGACATACAGATCTATTTTCAGTTTTTGCTGTTCAGTGTCAATCCATCCGTCCGATTTGATTGAGCCGGACTTGCCTAGCCCCAAGCTTGCGACGCTTAAGACATGCCTACCTGTAACAGGGTCGGTCTCTCCTTCTAGAACAAGCTTGGCGGGAAATGAGCGGGGGCCAGTTTTCCGCGCCAATGTCAATTTTTTTGAGTCGAATCTTAGCGATGCCGCTATCTTGTCATGCAGCGGATCGGGAGACACGACAGTCGCGCCGAGGGCAAATGCGCCGGAGGAAACGACTTTGGGGATTTTAAACCCGGCGGAATCTATTTTCACCTTGGAATCAAGATCGGTTATCGACTTAAGCTGGTTTACCCTGCCGGAGATTTTGATCTCCGCCTTTGTGGTAAATAATTTGGCGTTTATCTTTTTATATGTTCCTGCGATGTCGTTGAGTTTTGTATCCACATCAAAATCCAGTTGAGGCCGTCCCCACTCTTCTCCTATTTTGCCATTGATCTTTATATCCGCCAAGACGTCTCCCCTGGAAAAAATAAACGGAGAGCCTTTAGCGGCTAACAGACGCTTCCATGGAACAACGTTTGTATTGAGGCCGATTTTTAACGCAAGGCTGTTTTTTCCGTACCCAGCCATCGAACCTTCCGCTTTGAATTTAACCGAGTCTGCGGCAGTGACAGTGATTTTTGCGCTCTTAAGGTCGCCCGTTAAAAATTCACCGGATGCGAGGCTTGCAATATCTATTTTTTTTAGCTTCAGATATTTGTGCGAAAGGTTCCCGGCTGAAAACGAAAGCTTTACGGCGCCAGTTGCCGAAGGCCCGGAGGCTGAACCCGCCACACCGGACAAATTGGCGTCTCCGCTCATTTCCGCGTCTGTTACGCTCACACCATAAGCGCTCAGACGGGGCGTAGAAAAAGAGCCTTTAATTATTCCGGAATACTCTCCCGCGGAAAGCTCTATATTCTCAAGCAGAAACTTGGCTTTCACTCCTTCCGGGCCCAAAACACCTTTCGCTGAAAGCTTTGTTAAATCGATTTTCCCTTTTGCTGATATTTTATGCTCCGTATCCGCTTGCGCTTTTCCCAATATACCTGAAGCGGTAAGTGAGCTGATATCGAGCGCGCCTGCAAGCCGAATCTCGCTGGAGCCATATAGCCTGGAAAGGCGTGTAAGATCGAGCTTCAATAGATTGGCCTTAACATCGTAGCTCAAGCCCGCCTCCGTTTCTTTCCACTGGCTGGAAATGTCGAGCGCGGGTTCGCCATAAAATGACGCGTCGATCATAGCTTTGCCTGTGACCAGTCCCAGAAAAGAACCATCAGCCGAAATATCCATCACCGCATGGCCTGGCTCCACTTTATAAGGTCCTGTCATTTTTTTAACAAACAGGTCCACACCGCCCAGAAGCGTCCATTTGCCAGTAGCCTCGTTCATCGTCGCCCTGAAACGTATATCCGGGTCGATCTTTGCCGTAACTTCGCCATTGCGAAATGACAACATCGAATTTCTGGTGGTCGCAAAAAGCGCTTGCGTCTCGGTTCTTTCACGGCCTATATACATTCTCGATATCAGCTTAAGGCCTGTTATGGCGAATTGAAGATCTCCCTCCCGATAATCGATGGACATTCCTTCTATCTTGGCCGACTTAACCTCCACAGCAAACAGTATCGCAAACCGCGACATTAACGATTCCTTTGCGTCGACTTCGGTTTTCTTTTTTGCGAACAATCCTCGTTCCTGTACAGGTTTTTGCTTATCAGTTTTTACAACCAGCGATACATGCGGCTTGTCTATATAGAGGTGGTTTAGGGTAAGTTTTCCTTTGAGAAGTTTCTTAAGATTCGCCTCGACGTCGAAACTTGCAATGTCGACCTGCGACCCGTCCGGCATCGTAAGCTTGAATGATTTGCCCTGCAGTTTTCCGGCAGGGTCGATCTTGAGCTTTTCAAAGCTTGCAGAGCCACCTGTGGCTTCCGATATCGCTTTTTCCACCACAGACTTTACGTTTCCGGTTTTGAGCCAGTGATTGAGGTAGATTACGCCTGCTGTAATGGCTACCGCCAGAAAGACAACTATCGATAGAAAAAACAGAAATAGCAGCTTTATTAGTCGCCCTGCGCTGATTCCTTTTGGCTTATGAGCTGTGGCGGCGTTCATGACCCTATACTATAGAAATAACCTGGTTTACCCCATCAGAAACTTCATAGCGATAAATCCTCCCACAAGCAGGATTGCGAACGCCCACGATAAAATGGTTATATTCTTGTCGATAAACGTGCGGATCGGCGGGCCATAGTGGTAAATAAGAAAACCTTCCATATAAAACCTGAAACCTCGTCCCGCCAATGACGCCAGCATGAACGTTGCAAAGCTTACATGGAAAGCGCCGCCGGCTATGGTGAACACCTTGTAAGGTATCGGCGATATTCCGGCGACCAGCACAACAGCCGCGTTCCACTCCTCATACAAAACCTGTATTTGGGAATATTTAGCCGCAAGACCGTAAAGTTCAATTATTTTCATTCCGATGGAGTCCATGAAAAACAGACCTATGGCATACCCTATCGCCCCTCCTATGACGGAACCTGCGGTGCACACGGTGGCGAACCATATCGACCTTTTTGGCTTCGCAAGCCCAAGCGCCAGCAGGAGCGGGTCTGGCGGGATCGGAAAAAACGATGATTCCGCTACGGATAAAACGAAAAGGGCCGGAACTCCATACTTTGTCTCCGCCCAGCTCAACACCCAGTCGTAAAGGCGTTTAAAAACGCCCGCTTTTTTCTCTTTTTCAACAATTTCCGTCAAATGTTTAGCTCCGTTTTGTATGAGGGGGGAATATTTATTATAGCTATACACTCACGGCTTCAAGCGCTTGTGTATTGTATAGCGATCGGGATTCTGGCATTGCTAGAATCATCATATATATTTATGAATATTTTAGATGCCATATATTAATGTAGTGATTGCAAATTTTTAGTCATATTGTGACCCATGCATGAACAGAAAAAGAGATTGTGTGCCATAATTCTAAAAATATGGGTCACAAATCAAGTTGTGTCCCATACGTGTCATACAAATTATTTGCCCTCGGTTATGGTGATAAGATCCTTGAACATCAACAAAGCTGGTAAACGTCCCCGCCCCTCACGCAAAAGAAATAGAATCCCCGCTTCCTGAAGTTTATCCAAGATTCGCATGGCGCTATTTTTAGGGATGCCAGAGCGTGTGACAAAATCTGTTGTTGTAAAAACTGTTCTGCCAAAAAGGGTATCTATAGCAGGAATCGAAAATTGAGTGCGTATTAGCTTAGCAATTTCGCTTTTAATTTTTTCATGGAGTTCTAAAACTGCCTTCGCTTTATCACTGTTAATTATAGCTTGCTCTACTATTGCCGCCAGAAAGAAAAGAATCCAACCTTCCCAATCTCTATTTTCGGAAATAGCCTGAAGTTTTGCACAGTACTTATCCCTGTATTTTTCCAAATACTCACTAATATAAAACATTGGGTTTGACAGCATTCCTTTTTCATATAGAAACAATGGAACTAAAATCCTCCCAACGCGACCGTTTCCATCTACAAATGGATGGATCATTTCAAATTGGGCATGAATAATAGCAAGCTGAACAAGCCTATCTTTTTCGTCAAAGTGTATATAGGACTCCAAGTTATACAAGCGTTCCATCATCACTGTTGGATTAGGGGGAACAAAAGTAGCTTCCTCTATTTTAGAGTCTGGCTTCCCTATCCAGTTCTGTTCTTTTCGAAACTTCCCTCTTCCCTTATTCTCCCCCCTGACACTATCCAACAATACGCTATGAATACTCTTAACGAGGTTTAGCGATATAGGCCTGCTTTTCAAAGAATCAATAGCCATGGTCATTGCGTTGCGATAATTAATAATTTCGCGAATGTCGTTATATTTAGCGGTTTTCTTTTTTGGCTCGGCCTCATACTCCAAAACTTCTGTAAGAGTTGCTTGTGTTCCTTCAATCTTAGAAGAGAGTACAGCTTCCTGAGTTGTAAGCGGTGACAGAAAAACAGATGGATTGCTAATGCCATGTAATATCCCGTCATAGCGTGCCAATGCCGCATTTGCTTTGCCAATTAAAGGGACAAAAGGAGTCCATTCCAAAGATGTTAAAGGCAATGAGGCTGGATTAAATGTTTTCACAATAAACTATTAGAAAATAATTATTTAAAAAGGTTATCGATTTAAAGTTTGCGATTGCATTGAATATTAACGCACAAAAAAAGCCCCGTCTACCAAACGATAGACGGGGCTTTCTATTTTTAATCCCGGCGGCGTCCTACTCTCCCACACCGTTACCAGTGAAGTACCATCGGCGCTGAGGGGCTTAACTGCCGTGTTCGGGATGGGAACGGGTGTTTCCCCCTCGCTAAGACCACCGGAAAAATATATACATACTTTTTTCCTGTTCTTCAACTTTGTGGGGTTTTAGTTTTTCACGAATTTAATTTTTAAGATCA
>CAYNDB010000039.1:0-19394 GCA_964395915.1 uncultured Nitrospinota bacterium
ATTAATAAGTGATTTTTACAATGATAGATTGCTTGCGCTCCATAAAACCGCCATCGCGCAAACGTATAGCGATACATATAACGCCGTCGGCCCAAAGGCATATTCGGAGCGGCCACCCATGGCTGTTTGACAAGTCGATAACAAAACAGAGCCACGAGGGCGCGCCGGGCGACCTGGCTGTTGTCTATGACCAGAAAAAAAAGTTTCTGGCGGTGGGCGTCTACGATCCTTTGGCGCCTTTGCGGGTTCGCCTGTTGCAACACAGAAAACCTGTCGAGATAAACAGGGAATGGTTTATCGAAAAAGTCCGTTTGGCTGAGGATATCCGCAAACCCATCGCAACAACCGACACGAACGGATTCAGGCTTATTCACGGCGAGAACGACTCTTTTCCGGGGCTGGCGGCAGATATTTATGCGGGTACGCTTGTGGTGAAGATTTACACGGCCGCATGGGTTCCACATTTGGCCGATGTCCTGTTTGCGCTGACTGAAACTGTGGATGTGGAAACGATAATCCTGCGAATGAGCCGCATATGTTGTGAACGGCCGGAGTTTTTATATGGCCTTAAAAACGGGCAACTACTATATGGCCCCCCTGTTGATGAAGCCGTGGTCTTCAGGGAAAACGGTCTGCGTTTCGAAGCGGACCCCGTTAATGGGCAGAAGACCGGATTTTTTCTGGATCAGCGCGAAAACCGGGCCAGGGTTGAAAAACTTAGCTTTGGTAAAAATGTTTTGAACGTATTTTCATATACGGGTGGTTTCTCGCTGTATGCCGCCCGTGGCGGGGCCAAGTCCGTAACCTGTCTGGATAGCTCGAAACAGGCCATCGCCGGGTCGAAAAGAAACTTCAAGTTAAACTCCGATAACGCGCGCGTCAAAGCATGCGCTCATACGTATATCACCGATGACGCGTTTAAAGCCATGCAACAGCTTGCCATGGATAAAAAAATCTACGATATGGTTATCATCGACCCTCCCAGTTTTGCTAAAAAACAGAAGGAGACAGCGGCCGCCCTGAAAGCGTATTCGAAACTTGTGACGCTGGGGCTCGGCGTGTTGCGTAAAGGCGGCGTATTGGTTATGGCTTCCTGTTCCGCGCATATCTCCGCAGACGATTTTTTCCAAACGGTTTTTACGTCCGCCCAAAGCGCTGGCCGCAGACTGGTCGAGGTCGACCGCTCCAGGCATGCGCCAGACCACCCGATAACCTTCCCGGAAGGCTCTTACTTAAAATGTCTGTTCGCAAAAGGATAATTAATAACGGCGCGGTATCACAATAAGAATTTCTGGTTTATGAACAAGGGTAAGTCAAACCGAAGAAACGTGAAGCCTGTGGAGAGGGCTTTATAACGTTGCCTGCGCAAGGCCGGCCTTGATTTTTATCTTACCGCTTTTTTCCGCCTGCTTGCGAAGGTTTGCAAGGTAGCTCGAATATATTTCCGTCTGTTTACGCTGAAGTATTTTCCCACGCAAAGATTCTATTTTTTCACTCATATCCTTTTCATCCACAGGAGGACGTGACGCGACTGTAAGGACGACATACCCATCTTGCTCCGGCGCCGTAGCCGCCTTGCCATCGGCAAGATCGAAAGCCTCCCTCATCATCCCGGTCTCCGCGCCGTTTTTCCGCCCGCTTATTGAAGAGCGTGTAAACGGCTTCGTGATTGTAACCGAGAGTCCTTCAGCTTTCGCGGCGGATTTTATATCAGCCCTCTGGTTGACCGATTCCTTAATCCGCTTGGCGGTCTCTTCCGCCATTTTCATAGCCTTTACAAAACGAAATCTTTCCTCAACCCTCTCTTTTACTTTATCCAGAGGCGGAATATGCTGAGGTTCAACAGAGTCCACGATGACGATTCCAAAACCTTCCGGCATGTCGATGACTTCCGATATTTCCTTTACGCCAAGACCGAACACCGTATTCTCGATCGCCGCCACTCCAGCCAGGCCGGACGCAGGCGCGCCTTTCGATACGCTATAGTCGTTTATCTTGACATCAGGATTCGTATCCGCCACCGAGGCGAAGCTTTTAGGGTTTATCCCGGACCTTAATTTTTCCATAAAGTCCCAGGCTTCCTGCTGTGCGTTACGTTTACGAACAATTTTTTCGACCTTCTTTTTCACCTCTTCAAAGGGAGGAACATTCCTCTTTATATGCGCAAGCTTCTTGACTATGTGAAATCCGAACTCGGTGCGAAAAATGTCGGACACGGTTCCTGGTTTCATATCGAATACCACTTTTTCAAAATCGGACACCATATCACCTCGCCCGAATTTCCCAAGGTCGCCACCATTTGCCGCGGATGGCCCATCGGACATTTCTTTGGCCACCTTTTCAAAACTCTCTCCAGACATAACACGAGCGCGCGCTTTCGTAATTTTCGCCCGGGCTTTCTCCACCTCCTTGTCGGAAGCTGAAGATGACAACTGAGTCAATATATGCCTGGCGTGAACCTGCTCTTTTATTTCGAACTGTGAAATGTTGGCTTGGTAATACTCCTCAAGCTCTTTAAGTGAAGGGTTGCTTTTATCTTCAAACACCTTGGTCGCAACCTTCATCAAACGGAACTTCCGGCGCTCAGGCTCGGTGAACTCCGATCCATGTTTTTCATACCACTCGCTGATCTCTTGCTGAGCGATTTTAACTTTCGGCTTATATTTCTCCGCGCTCACTTTGGAATAAGCGATAACCACAGGGGCGTTCTCAAACAGGTACTGGCTCCGAAGTTCCGCTTCAGAAACGTAAACACCTTTTTTAACCAGATATTTGAGTTTTGAGATCAGAATATCTGTCTTTAGACTGTCCTCGTAAACTTTTGGGGTAAGTCCGTTGCGAGACAATGTTTCAATGTAACGGTTGTGATC
This sequence comes from uncultured Nitrospinota bacterium, assembly GCA_964395915.1. GTDB lineage: Bacteria > Nitrospinota_A > UBA7883 > UBA7883 > JAJRTC01 > CAYNDB01. The sequence continues at coordinate 2,871 of CAYNDB010000039.1, forward strand.
GAATAATCCTGTGGGGCCGCGAAACTCCCCCATGCTTTCAATAGTGGCCCGTAGTTCAATGTCGCTAACGGCAAGACCCGCCTCTTTTGCGGCGTCCACCTGCAATGCGGACTCTACCAGTGAGTTTATGGCTAGTCGTGGAACGTTGAGCGCCTGCATCAAGTCCCGGTCCATCCGCCCTTGAAACTGACGACGAAACATGTTTTCCAGCTGACGGACACGCTCCAGGTATCGCTGTCTGCTTATTTTTCTTTCGCCTATAGTCACCACAGCCTCTTCACCTGAAGACAGCCCATGCCCCCAAAAAACAAAAGCGGAGCCTACAAAAGTCGCGGCGACAAGCCAGATAAACAGCTTGATTCCCCAGGTTCGGGCGCCTTCACGGAATACGTTGAGCATGGATTAAGTGTCCCTGTTAATTTCTATACGTTTTATTAATTTTTTTCGCCGAGGGACGAGAGCATATCGGTGGCCGTTATGGCTTCGCTGGAAATGGAGTAATCGTTTACTATTTTTCTCAGCCTTTCAATCGCCTTTTCCCTGCTGTTTATATCCAGCAACACATGGGCGCTTTTCAAAAGAGCGGTTGGAGCCTTGTTGCTGGTCGGGTACCTCTCCGCCATTTCATCAAAAGCTTTCGCGGCGTTTACCGGATCTTTTTTATTATAGTACGACTCGGCTATCCAGTAAGCGGCGTTATCTGAAAGGTTGGTTTCAGGATACCGTTTCACATAATTCGAAAATCCCTTGATTGATGAATCGTAATCGCCTTTTAAATACGAGTTGTAAGAACGCTGATACAGATCGTCCGGGTCAACTATAATATTCTCAACCGCGCCATTCTGTTTGACCGGCGGCTCCGCCTGTTTTAGTGATAGGGCGGTTGCGGTTTTACGATGCCGCTTTTCACTTATACCGCTTTTCTTTTCCATGAGCCTGATGAAAGCCCTCGTTTCCACCGAAAAATCATTAACCTGCTTTTCCAGCTTTTCCAGCTTCATATTTGTTTCCGCAGAGCGTTCCAGAACTTCGCTACGGTATACCCTGGACATCTCGCTAAATGACCGTTCCAGTTTCTGCATCCTCTGGGAAAGCATCTGAGCGCGCATATTAAACTCTTCGATCTGACCGGTAACGGTTAACACCGATCTTTGCAGTTGTTCCATGTTGGCCATGAGATCGGCCTGGAGCTGCATATTTTTATCGATAGAAGCGACGCGCTCATCAATAGAAGCGACACGCTCGTCGATTTGCGTGATTTGGCTTTGCATTATCGCCTGCTCTTTTTTGTTGGAGGCGCATCCAGCAAACAACATTGTGGAAACGACAAAAAGAGCCGATACCGACAGCCTTAAGATATTTTTATAAACAGATTTCATTGAACGCAACTGGCCTGGGTAAATGTAGATAAGACCATGGACACATGCACAATCACGCCGTAAAGATCAACGGCGCGCAATTTCCACTAGTTATTATATTTTCAGCCCGCTTTACTTGGTAACAAGAAAATGAGCCCTGCGGTTTTTAGCCCAAGCCTCTTCCACATGACGCGGGTCTTCCGGAAGCTCTTCACCGTAGCTGATAGTAAACAGACGCTCCGCGCTGATGCCAAGCGATACCAGATAATTCTTAACGGAATTGGCTCTGCGTTCACCCAATGCAAGGTTATATTCCTCGGTGCCACGCTCGTCACAATGGCCTTCTATCTGTATCTTTGTTCCAGGGTTGGCTTTTACCCACTCGGCGTTACTTTTAAGGATATCCCTGGTGTCCGCCCGAAGGTCGGATTTGTCGTAATCAAAATATACGTTTTCAAGCTTGGACTCTTCAATATAACCCGGGTCACGCTGACCAAACTGTTCCCTCTCTTCAGCTGTCATTCCATCGCCACTGACATCGCCGCTGGGCTGCGATACTACTGGCGAGATTTCTCCAGGCTCAGACGTAGTTTTTTTCTTACTTCCGCAAGCCGCCAGCGATAAAGTCGCGGTGATAATCAACGCGATAAACACAACGTTACCGAGTCTATTTTTTAGTCGAATCATTAGGAAGTCCTCTCTAAGACATATGGCCAGATCTAAATTGCATAGCCCATAATTTTACAATACCTTCGGGTCACTCTAGCAAAACCCCATACCCATTTCAAGAAAAATTAACCGTTTTTTATATGTCCGCAGCCTCCTTTTCGGATAAAACTCGCCGTCATACGACACCTATCTCAAAACTGGGCCCCAAGTGGGGGAATATCCACCGCCGCTACCAAACGATATCCGTGTCTGATTTGCCCCTAATGAATTCATTATATAAACATGCCTCAATCCACTACGGCTTGACGAAAAGGTAATATGCCTGCCAAACGGGGACCATGATGGCGAATCGTTTGCGCTGGAATCAAACGTAAGTTGCGTTACATTCTTGTCATTGATATCAACCAGAGCTATGTTGAAACTTCCTCCAAGCAACGAGGCATATGCGAGCGTATCACCTCTTGGAGACCAGTCCGCCCCATCATTGTAGCCGCCTTTATACGTTATTCGCCTCTTTCCTGTCCCATCAACGTTCATTACATAAATCTGCGGTGAGCCAGCCCTGTCTGACGTATAGGCGATCCTTTTCCCGTCTGGCGACCATGTCGGCGATGTTTCTATCGCTCTCGAATGCGTAAGCCTGCGTAAATTTGAGCCGTTGGCGTCGCTGACATAAATCTCCATATTCCCTCTGCGTGACATGGAAAAAGCGATATTCTTCCCATTAGGCGACCATGCTCCGGAAGAGTTGAGCCCAATCCTTCGTGAAATGGGAAACCTTGTTTTGGATCGAAGGTCTATAGCGTACAGGTCTGGATTCCGGTATCGATACGTCGTGAAAAGTATCATGTTGTTGGTTGGGCTCCAGTCGGGAAGCAGTGTCAAAGACCTGTCTGACGTCACCGCCCATGGGTTGGATCCGTCGTAATCCATAACGAAAAGCTCTTTCCGCCCCGACACTTTGGAAATAAAAGCGATTTTTGACCTCGCCACACCGCGTTCGCCCGACACGCGCAGAAAAAAATCATCGGAGAACTGATGTATTATCTGACGGAAAATAGAGCGTGGGCCGCTATATTTTTTTGAAAAAAATACCTTTGTCGTTTGAAGGTCATATACGACGATATCCACTGTTATGGCGTCATTTTTCTTAAATGACATCGAGCCTTTAATAAGGAAATTGGAAGAAAGCGTCCTCCATTCCTCGAAGTTGACCTTGCCTCGCCGCATATCCCGCATTACGGCCTGTTGCATAAAATCGTAATTTTCGTTTGGCTTGAAGTAGCCTGTAAACCTCAGATCCTTGTTTATTATCCTCGACGCCCTTTCTCCGAAATTTTCCATATCATTGCCGGAGAAAAGAAACTTTGGAACCGCAACTTCGATCAGTTTCGATTCCGTTCTCTGGGCGCTCAAAAAAACAGCCTTACTTTCAGCCCAGGAGCCAGACACGGAAACCATCACGAGAATTGCGCTGAACATGATTATAACGCCGCCCGGTAAATACCGGTTTCGTAATGCGCCACAATATAAAATTTCTTTACGAAACATTTTATTGGCTCTGCTCATAATCAAATTTAAAAAATATGGTCAAGTTATCCTTCGAAAAGTCATCTGGCAACGGCGGAAACGGAGTGGCTTTTCGAACAGCCTCAATAGCGCTTGCATCCAGTTCCCGGCTGCCGGAAGATTCTTTCATCATAACGTTTTGAATAGCCCCGCCTCTTGCGATAGAAAACGCCACAACAGGGTCTTGCCTCTTTCTCGATATATCTATGCCGTGTGTCACCCAGTTTTCATTCACTTTACGCTCAATTATTTTCAGGTACCATATATATTCGAAGGGAGTTCCTTCGGCTACCAATGTTTTTCCTGGCTTCACGTCTGTTTTTTTCTTTTTTAAGATAACCTTGTCCGGCGTGGTTTTCACCCTCTTGGGCTGGGGAGTTTTTTTTGCCAGCTTTTTTGGCTTTTTCTTTTTCGGAACTATTTTTTTCTCCGCTTTTGATTTCTTTTTCTTTGTGATCTTGTAGGTGGCTTTCTTTATCTTTGTCTTCTTGGCGGTCTTTTTCTTTTTCACCGCGCGCTTCTTTTTGGCGACAGTTGGTTTTAGCAGGCTCCCGGCTTTCGGAGCCGAAACAAGATTCACCTTGTATCCGGGCACAATAATTCGCTGTTTGTAGCTCCACGTTGTAAAGAGAACCGCGGCTAAAACCAGGGCAAGGTGAATCACGCACGACACGGCGATCGACATCATAAACTGATCGGTTGTATTGATGTCCCGCTCCCGGCGGAGTAAGTATTGCTCTTTTCTCATTAACCAAGGTTATACCCAGCCCTGCGTTTGATAGTGCGGATATTAGCTGAAAAACCGGCTGACAATTTACTTTTTCTTGTTTTTTCTGATTGTTTTTGGGGCTTCTGTAACCATGCCAAGACGCTCTATTCCAGACTGTTTTATAATTCCCATAGTCTTCATCACATCCCCGTACGGGAGGCCTTTGTCCGCGCGGAGAAACACCTCCGCGCCAGGGGTAGCGGCCGAAAGCGATCTTAACTTGCTGGAGAGCTCCTTAAACGTAACTCTTTTCTCATTTAGAAAAACACCCCCGTCTTTTCTTAGTGTTACAACATTTTCCTCACGGATTTCCATAGAGCCTACGCTTGTTTTAGGCAGGTCTACTCCTACACCTGTATGCAGAAGCGGCGCGGTAACCATAAAAATAATTAACAACACCAGCATTACGTCCACAAAAGGCGTGACGTTTATCTCCGTTAACAGTGTCGGAGTCTTCCTTCGGAATCTTCCAGAACGACTATTCCCGGTCATGTGGAGCGTTTGATATATACACGGTCTATGAGCGACAGAATATCGAGGGAGAAGTTATCCATATCCGTAGCCTTGATTTTCACACGATAGATAAAATAATTATATCCGATAACAGCGGGAATAGCCGCGAAAAGCCCGGCCGCCGTCGCCACCAGAGCTTCCGAGATACCGGGAGCCACCACCGCTATGTTGGCGGTTCCTTTCGCCCCTATACCGGAAAAAGCTGTCATCACCCCCCATACCGTACCAAACAGCCCGATAAACGGCGTGACGGAACCTGTTGTGCCTAAAAAAATGAGCCACCTTTCAAGCTTAGTCACTTCCTGGGCTGTGGCCCGCTCCAACGCCCTGCCTATGGAGTCCAGCTTTTCAAGCAGAAGCTCTTCGTCATCCACGCCTTCCTGACCTGCCTGGGATATCCTGAATTGCGTGGCGAGTTCAATGTATCCGGCAAGAAAAACCCGCGCCATAGGGCAATTTTTAAGCTTTTTCGCAAGGTTGTAAACCTGGTCAAGCTGTGGCCGTCTGGCAAAAGCGTCTTTAAATGTGGCGGTCTCTTTTTTTATTTTTTTATACAGCCTTAGCTTATGGACAATAATGCCCCATGAGACGATAGAAAATATCAGCAACATAAATAGAACACTTTTGGCGACAAATCCGGCTCCCATGACCATGCTCCACACCGACGTATCAAAACCGGCCTGTGGCGCCTGAGAGATAAGTGAAGTAACAAGATAAGAGGAAATGAGCATCAGAAAAATGAAGGCTCCCTAGTTTTTTTATATAAAAACTCGATTCAGCGGTTTATTGTAAACAATCGCCAATTTTGAAACATATTAATGTCGGCTGGAATATAAGTCAATAGGCTTACCTAAATCTTGTGGAAAAAGTAAAAGATACTTGAAAAGCAAGGGGATTTGCTGCTTAAATAGGCGAAAGCTCGTGTGTCTTTTGGCCCCTCGTCTAATGGTAGGACGGCAGACTCTGAATCTGTATGTCGAGGTTCGAATCCTCGGGGGCCAGCCACTTAAGCGTCCGGGACGAGTTGACGCTTACACCGATTTCAAGAATAATCCACGCCCAGAGTGATCATTTTGAAGGAAAAAACGTTTTAGATATGATAAAACCCGCCTGGCTCAGGAAAACACCTGTGCGCTTTGTCGACACTATCGATGTGCGCAGACGCATTGATGAGGGTGGGATGCATACCGTTTGCCGATCCGCCCGCTGCCCGAACATGGGGGAGTGTTTTTCCAACGGTGTCGCAACGTTCATGATATTGGGCGATGTTTGCACAAGAACCTGTGGATTCTGCGCCATTGGCCATACCTCGAAACCTGCGGCGCCATATTCTGACGAGCCGCGCAGATTGGCGGAAACCGCGGCAAATCTCAAGCTTTCGCACGTCGTTGTCACTTCCGTGACAAGGGATGATTTATGCGATGGCGGCGCGGAAAATTTCGCCGACGTTATCGCCGCTTTGCGGAAGAGGCTGCCGGACGCGACTATTGAAGTTTTGACGCCGGATTTTAAAGGAAGCGCTGACGCCATCGACAAAGTGGCGGACGCAGGGCCTGATGTGTTCAACCATAATGTGGAGACCACGCCAGAGCTACATAGGAAAGTCCGCCCGCAAGCCATATACGAAAGGTCGCTTGCCCTGCTCCAAAGGGTGAAAACCAGGGCTCCCCATATAATCACAAAAAGCGGTATGATGCTGGGGCTTGGTGAGACAGAGGATCAGATAAAAAGGGTGATGAACGATTTACAAGACACAGGCTGCGACGTGATGACAATAGGGCAATACCTGCGCCCGTCGCTTAGCGCTTTTAAGGTGGTCGAATACGTTCGACCGGAGGTTTTCGAGAAGTTGACAGAATACGGGTTGGAGCTTGGTTTCTCCCACGTTTTCTCCGGCCCGTTCGTTCGATCCTCCTACCACGCCAAAGAGGTTTTCGCCGAAATATAAGCGTTTTTAAATGTTATTTCGCCGCCTCATTAATTGCAAATCCTCCCTTAGCGGAGTTATCATTATAAATTACGCAAATTATTGATAACTAAAATAAATACTAAAGCAATGGTTGAGAATCACCGCAAACGAAACTTTGCGAGAATTGATCGTCTGCCGCCTTATGTGCTGGCGGAGGTAACGGAACTGCGCCATAAAGCAAGACGCGCAGGAGAGGATATAATCGACTTCGGTATGGGCAACCCCGATTTGCCCACTCCGCCCCATATAGTGGACAAGCTCGTTGAAGCGGCAAAAAAACCGGCAAACCACCGCTATTCGGCAAGCCGCGGTATAACCAAACTGCGCGAGGCGATATGCTTGTGGTACAAACGAAAATTCGATGTTGACCTGGACTATGAAACCGAGGCGATCGTCACCATCGGGTCAAAAGAAGGGTTAAGCCACCTTGCGCTTGCGATCATATCGCCGGGGGATTCGGTTCTGGTCCCTTCGCCCACATACCCTATCCACACCTATGCGGTTGTGATAGCTAACGGGGACGTGATAAACGTGCCTCTTTCGAACGACGCCGATTTTTTTGACAACCTGACCCAGGCGTTTGAAAGAGCGTGGCCGCGTCCAAAAGCGATTATATTAAACTTTCCGCACAACCCTACGACGGTATGTGTCGACCTTAATTTTTTTGAGAAGGTTGTAGCTTTCGCCAAGGAGCACGACGTGATGGTAATTCACGATCTTGCGTATGCCGAGATTGTGTTCGACGGTTATAAGCCGCCATCCATACTGCAGGTTCCTGGCGCAATAGATGTGGCGGTGGAGATATCCTCCCTTTCGAAAACATATTCGATGCCGGGGTGGCGCGTAGGTTTTTGTGTTGGCAACCCGGACATGGTCTACGCTTTGCAAAGAATAAAAGGATACCTCGATTACGGTATGTTCCAGCCGATACAAATAGCGTCCATAATCGCGCTTAAAGGGCCGCAGGATTGCGTTAAGGAAATCAGGGACACCTATCAGGCCCGCCGTGACATTTTGGTGGACGGGCTGAACAGAATCGGGTGGCCGGTTGAAAAACCGAAAGCGACCATGTTCGTCTGGGCGAAAATACCGGATCATTTAAAAAAGATGGGGTCGCTGGAATTTTCGAAAAAGCTGTTGCTGGAAGCTAAGGTTGCGGTATCGCCCGGTTTAGGGTTTGGCGATGGCGGTGACGGTTTCGTGCGGTTTTCTCTCGTTGAAAATGAGCACCGTATCCGGCAAGCCGTACGCGGCATCAGGGATTCTCTGTTCAGGTAATGGCAATGAAAGTTATACGACTTGGGCTTATAGGATGCGGCGTGGTTGGCGACGGAGTGGCGCGACTTGTTTCCGATAAAAAGGAATCTCTCGCCGAGCGTATCGGTATGCCGGTTGAAATCACACGTATTGCCGTACGAGACATCGACAAGAAAAGGGACGCGTCGGTTGATAAAAACATTCTGACCAATGACCCGTTTGAGATCGTAAACGCGGATGATGTCGATATCGTTATCGAGGTCATGGGCGGAAACGAGCCTGCGCTCGCTCTCTCGCTAAAAGCGGCGGATAAAGGAAAACATATCGTCACAGCCAACAAGCACCTTTTAGCATTGCATGGTGAAAAAGTGTTCGAAGCGGTCGAGGAAAATAAAATCGAAATCGGCTTCGAGGCGGCTGTGGCGGGAGCCGTACCAGTAATACATTCGTTACGTGGAGCGTTTGCGGCGGACACGATAAACTCTATCCACGGGATAGTAAACGGCACGGGAAACTATATCCTCTCCAGAATGTCGGACGAGGGAAAACCGTTTGACGAAATATTAAAAGACGCGCAAAACCTGGGCTATGCGGAAGCGGACCCTACCTTCGACGTGGAAGGGATCGACTCTGCCCATAAAATAGCCATACTCGCCTCGCTGGCGTTCGAGACTCCGGTGGATTTCTCCGAAATATATACCGAAGGGATAACTTCGATAACGCCCGACGATATAGCCATGGCGAAGGAGTTCGGGTTCCGCATCAAGCTTCTGGCCATTGCAAAGCGTGTGAACAGGTCAATCGACGTGCGTGTACACCCTGCGATGGTTCCGATCGACTCGCCTATAGCGAAAGTAAACGGAGCTCTAAACGCAGTTGAGGTGACTGCCGCTTTTTCGGGTGTGAACATGCTCGTCGGCCCGGGAGCCGGAGCGGGGCCAACCGCGTCCGCCGTTATGGGCGACGTGGTGGATATAGCCAGAAAAATGGTTGGTGGTGATACGGGGCATACTCTTCCGATGAACGTTCCGCTGAAAGCAAGAAAGAAAATCGCTATACGATCGATCGACGAGATAAGGTCACAATATTACTTACGGTTCACTGTGCCGGACGAGCCCGGTGTCTTGGCGAAGCTTTCCGGAGCTCTTGGAGAAAACGGAATCTCAATCGCTTCGATGATCCAGCGCGGACACGAGGCGGGTAAGCCTGTGGGTGTTGTGATGATGACCCATACCGCTAAAGAGGCTGACCTTAATAACGCCATTAGAAAAATTGAAAAGCTCGGTGTCTGTTCCGCGACAACGGTTACTATAAAAATTGAGGACGGGGAAGAATGAAAAAAGTCATCCCGGCCACCGAGCCGGGATCTCGCCGTCTGCCTGCGGGATGCCGGACTAAATCCGGCATGACACAACAAAACCGATAACTTCTCCCTGCGGGGAGCGAAAACATTTAGATGAAATTATGACAATGAGAAAAAGTAAATACGTGATACTGCTCGGCGACGGAATGCCGGACTCCCCTATACCGGAGCGGGACAATAAAACTCCGCTCATGATAGCCGATACGCCAAACCTTGACTTCATGGCGAGAGAAGGAACGGCAGGCTCCGTGAGCACGACACCGGAGGGATATGAACCTGGATCGGACGTTACGAACCTTTCGATCATCGGTTTCGACCCGACGAAATATTATACGGGGCGCGCTCCATTGGAAGCCGCGGCGATGGGCATAGACCTTGCCCCTACCGATGTGGCGTTCCGTTGCAATCTCGTATCCCTGCGCCCCGTGATGGATGGTGTTGTGATGGACGATTTTTCGGCCGGACATATAGAAACCGAAGACGCGGCCAAGCTTATAAACACGCTGAACGAAAAACTGGGTGACGACTCGATTTCGTTTTACCCCGGAGTTTCATACCGGCATCTTATGGTGTGGAAAGGCGGCGAAGATCAGGCAAAGCTTGTGCCACCGCATGATATTTCCGACCAGAATATTCGTAAGTTTATGCCGGCCGGCCCTGGAAACGAGTTTTTAACCCAACTGATGGGCGAAGCGCAGATTATCTTAAAGAATGATAAAACCAACGCCAAACGGAAATCGAAAGGTAAAAAAGAGGCGAACAGCGTCTGGTTCTGGGGGCAGGGCAAGGCTCCGTCGATGCCTACGCTTAATGACCTTTATGGTCTTTCAGGCGCGATGATAAGCGCCGTGGATCTTATGCGCGGCATTGGAACCTACGCCGGTATGCGTGCCATAAAAGTACCCGGCGCGACAGGCTGGATAGACACGAACTATGAAGGCAAGGCGCAAGCCTGTCTCGACGCGTTGAAGGAAGTAGATTTCGTATATTTGCATGTGGAGTCTCCGGACGAAGCCGGGCACGCAGGCTCGCTTGACAGCAAGATAAAAGCGATTACCGATTTCGACGCCAAAGTCGTGGGGCCGGTGCTTGAGGGACTTAAGGAAATGGGTGATTTTCGCGCTATAGCGTTGTCGGATCATCCGACGCCGCTGGAGCTTAAAACGCACACAACCGACAAGGTTCCGTTTGCGATATACCCAAAGATGAGTGAACCGGGCGCTTCCGCTTTCGACGAGTCAATACGGGAAAGCTCACAGCTTACGTTCGAGCGGGGGATAGACCTTTCACGATATTTTATCGAAGGGCATAATTAAACAGAATGGCTCTCATAGTTCAGAAATATGGCGGCACGTCGGTAGGCTCGCTCGACCGTATCCGTACGGTGGCGAAAAGAGTCGCCAAGGCGCATAAGAAAGGTGACAGCGTTGTCGTGGTCGTCTCCGCCATGTCCGGGGAGACCGACCGGCTGATAAAACACGCCTATGACCTGTGCGCCGAGCCGCCGGAACGTGAGATGGACCTTCTGATGAGCTCCGGCGAGCGTGTCTCCGCCTCGCTTCTCGCTATCACGCTGAACAGCATGAATGTCCCTGCGATCTCATTTACCGGAAGGCAGATCGGCATGATAACCGACGCCAGACATATGAAAGCCAGGATACGCCGCATCACAGGCGAAAAGCTTCGCGATGCTTTGTCTGAAGGAATGGTGGCTGTGGTGGCCGGGTTTCAGGGAGTGAACGAGGCGAGCGGCTCCGTCACCACTTTGGGAAGAGGCGGGTCGGACACTTCCGCAGTGGCTATCGCCGCCGCGATGAAAGCCGACCTGTGCGAGATATATACCGATGTCGACGGGGTATACACTACCGACCCGAACATCGTGGCCAACGCAAGACGTATAGATGTCATCTCTTTCGACGAAATGCTGGAGATGGCGAGCCTTGGCGCCAAGGTTTTACAAACGAGGTCGGTGGAGTTTGGAAAGAAGTACAATATACCGATATATGTTAAGTCTACCTTCACAGATGGAAAGGGGACTCTTGTGACTGAAGAGCAAAAAGAAATGGAAGACGTATTGGTTTCCGCGGTGGCCTATGACCGTGACCAGGCGAAGATCACGCTTGCGCAGGTTAAGGACAAGCCTGGCGTGGCCGCGAAGATTTTTTCGAAAGTGGCGGAGATGGGAGTGAACGTGGATATGATAATCCAGAACACTTCCATAAAAGGCTCCACCGATATATCGTTTACCGTCCCGAAAAACGATATGAAACCAACTATAAAAGAATTAAAAGCTCTGCTGGACAAGATCGGCGGAGCCGAGATACGGTCGGACGAGAAAATAGGCAAGGTCTCGATAATCGGTGTCGGCATGCGAAGCCACACGGGAATAGCGTCGAAAGCTTTCATGTCGCTTGCCGACAGCGGGATAAATATAATGATGATCTCCACTTCGGAAATCAAGGTCTCGTGCGTTGTGGCGGCCGATGAGGTGGATCGGGCAGTCCGAGTTCTGCACGACGCTTTTGAGCTTGCTCAACCGCCAAAAAAACGATCGCTGAAAAGAAAAGGGAAATGAGAAAAAGCAATAAGGTGTTTCTTTACGACACAACCTTGCGTGACGGAGCGCAGGCCGAAGAGGTCAGCTTCTCGCTTGACGATAAACTGAAAATAACCGAGGCTCTGGACGACCTGGGTGTTCACTACGTCGAAGGTGGTTGGCCCGGCTCCAACCCGCGTGACGAGGCGTTTTTTAAGGAAGCGCGCAAGCTCACACTCAAAACCGCCAAAATAGCGGCTTTCGGCTCAACCCATCACCCTAAAAACAAGCCGTCGAACGATCCAAATATAAAACTTCTGCTAGAGGCGAAAACTCCGTGTGTCACGGTTTTCGGCAAATCGTGGGACATGCATGTTAAAAACGTGCTGGGTATTCCGATGAAACGAAACCTTGAGATTATCCACGACACAATAGCTTATCTAAAAAAACATGTGGACGAGGTTCTGTTCGACGCGGAGCATTTTTTCGACGGTTACAAGAACAATCCGGAATACGCCATGAGCGCGCTTGAAGCGGCTTTAGACGGAGGGGTGGACTGGCTTGCGCTTTGCGAGACCAACGGCGGAGCCCTTCCTTTTGAGGTTGAGGAAATTGTAGAAGCGGTGGTCGCCCGGTTTCCGAAAGCTGATATAGGCATCCATTGCCATAACGATTCCGAGGTGGGAGTGGCAAACACGCTTGTAGCAGTCAAAAAAGGAGCGCGACAGGCGCACGGCACGATAAACGGAATAGGGGAGCGGTGCGGCAACGCCAACCTCTGCTCGATAATTCCAAACCTGCAATTAAAAATGGGACACAAATGCGTCTCCGCTTCACAGTTAAAGAAATTAAGAGATGTGTCCCTGCTGGTGTATGAGCTTGCTAACCTCGCCAGGAGGCCGTACCAGGCATTCGTGGGGCGCTCCGCGTTTGCCCATAAGGGTGGCGTTCATGTGGCCGCTGTGAGAAAAAAACCGGAAGCCTACGAACATATAAAGCCTCAGGTTGTGGGAGGCAGGCGGCGCGTTCTGGTCTCCGATCTTTCAGGCAGGGGGAACGTGCTTGCCAAAGCCGAACAGTTTGGCATCGACCTTGTCGGCAAGGATGATGAAACGAAGCTTATTTTGACCGAACTTAAAAAACTGGAGGCCGAAGGGTTCCTGTTCGAGGGCGCTGACGCATCCTTTGAATTGTTGATACGAAAAGTCATCGGGCAATGGAAGAAAAAGTTCGACGTGGTTCGGGCGCGTGTTGTCTCATCGTTTTCCAACGAACAGGGTGACGACTGGGCGGAGGCTGTGATAAAGCTTCGGCTGCCGGACGGGAGCGTTACCCATGCCGTGGCGGAGGGTATCGGCCCTGTAAACGCGCTCGATAAAGCCGTCCGAACCGCCCTGGTCGAAAGTTACCCTGAGCTTTCCGACGTTGAGCTTCATGACTTTAAGGTGCGCCTGCTGGATGATAGCAAGACCGAATCGAAAACCAGAGTTCTTATAGAGTCCGGGGACGGGGAGACCAGATGGGGCACTGTCGGCGTGTCGGAAAATATAATCGAAGCGAGCTGGCAGGCGTTGCTGGACAGCCTTGAATACAAGCTTCACAGGCCGTCTCCGAAAAAACAGCCAAAGAAAAAGAAACGGAAAAAATAGCGGCGCGGCGCAATCCTGCTAATAAAGCTCTTTTACGCCATGTACGATAATGCTTACATGAACTCCACTGAAACCAAGGCGAAAGCCGTGCGGGAGATGTTCTCGTCCATCGCGCGCCGTTACGATTTCCTGAACCATTTCCTCTCGCTTGGGATAGATATCCGCTGGCGAAAAGAGGCGGTGGCGTTGTTTGGCTCTCTGGCCGGAAAAAACGTTCTGGACGTGGCGTGCGGAACAGGCGACCTGGCCATAGCGATCGTAAAAGCGGGAGACGACACGACAACAGTAACGGGGGCCGATTTTTCCAAAGAGATGTTAAAAATCGGAATTGAAAAAATTAAAAAAAACAACCTGGCCCGGCGAGTGACTCTGGAGGAAGGCGACGCCTTGAATCTTAAATATGACGACAGTTCTTTCGACTGTGTCTCCTGCGCTTTTGGCGTGAGGAATTTCGCCGATCTTGATATCGGCTTAAAAGAGATGTCCCGCGTATTAAAAAAGGGGGGGACCATGGTGGTCCTGGAGTTTACAGCGCCAAAAAACCGGTTGGTCGGGTTATTGTACAGGTTCTATTTCACACGTTTGCTTCCGGTGATCGGCGGCGTGGTTTCCGGGAAAAAGTCGGCGTACACATACCTGCCAGATTCCGTATACAAATTCCCCTCACCTCCGGAGTTTAAAAAACGGATGGAATCGGTTGGGCTTTCGGATGTCTCATTCATACCTCTTACCCTTGGCATATGCGGGATTCACACCGGTGTAAAAACATGAGCGCAACAACAAGCGAGCTTAAACAAACGCTACTGGAAAAGCGAAAGCTCGTCCTGGAAAAGCATGAAGAGGGCGTTGACGGGCTTACCATATGCCGGGAGCTGTCGCAGATAGTTGATAATCTTATTATCGAGCTGTTCGAGGAAAATAAGAGCGGCTTTAAAGGGTCGCTAGTCGCCATCGGAGGTTATGGCAGAGGCTTGTTGAACCCCTTTTCCGATGTCGACCTTTTGTTCCTCTTGCCCACCTCGTTAGGAGGCGCCGTAAAGGTTCCAGACGCATTGAACGTGATGCTGACAAAGCTGTGGGACATTGGCCTTAAAGTGGGGCATAGCACACGAACCATCGCCGACACAGTCACAATGGGTCTTGCCGACCTGACCGCGCGCACAGCCATGATGGAAAGCAGGCTTTTAGCTGGTAATGAAGAGTTATTCAAAGAGTTTCTCAACAAATATTCCCGCAAGGTCGCGCACAACAGACCAAACGTTTATATACTGGAAAAAATTGATGAAATGAAACGCAGGCATATGGCTTTCGGCATGGTGACATGCCTTACGGAGCCAAACCTGAAAGAGAGCCGTGGCGGATTGCGAGACCTGCACACGGCAATGTGGGCGATACGATCCAAAACGGATGTGGCGACAGCTGAAGAGCTTGCCGGCAGGGGTATGATGGACCCTTCCGATGTCGCCCCTGTAAACAGGGCCCACTCTTTCCTTATGAGATTGCGCAACTGCCTCCACTGGAAAGTCAACAAGCCTGAGGACAACCTGATACAGTCCCTTCAGCCAGATATAGGGCGGAGCGAAGGTTATGAAGGCTCCGACAACGAAGTCGCCGCGCAACTTATGTATCAATATTACGAGGCCGCGGAAATAATAGACCGGTTCAGCCAGGAAACAACCGAGTTTGCGCTTAATTATAAAAACCGCCGAAGATTTTGGCGAACGATTAACATTAATATAGATAACGATGGTCTTTTTACGGACGGTATAAAACTTCACGCAAAGTCTTTTCCTCCCCACACATTCGAAGAAAAGCCCACCTTGCTGTTTCGCATCGCCCGAAGGCTTTCCGATGAATCTTTGAAACCCGCCCCGAACCTGCGGCGCGGACTTAACAGACTATGTGGGAAAGCGCCTGATAAATGGTTTGAAGGGAAAGAGGCGGGGCGTTGCCTTTTAGCTATCCTTCGCCTGAAGGAGAGCGCCAGGGCTCTATCGGTATTTCATGACGCTGGTATTTTAACCCGGTTTATTCCGGAATTCGCTGATATCACACGGCTGTCACAGTTTGACATGTTCCATCGATATTCCACAGATGAGCACACGATACATACCATCCGCAAGCTGGAAAGCATAGCTCATAATGCGCCTGTATGCCTGCTGATGCGCGATATATTCCGGACTCAGCCGGACCTTGAGATAGTAAAGCTGGGTCTGCTGATGCACGACCTTGGTAAAAGAGCCGAAGATCATCACGCCGAGGAAGATGACCTGGACCGCACTAGCGCCATACTTGCAAGACTGGAGCTTAAAAAACTTATTGAGCCGATACATTTTCTTGTAAAAAATCATCTGCTTATGAGCGTGACGGCGCAACGGCACAACTTCACTATTCCGAAAACGCTGAAATATTTTTGCGCGAAGGTAGGCGGCAAGGCAAATCTGCGCCGTCTGTACCTTCTAACATATGCGGATATTGCAGGCGTGGGGCCAAAAGTGTGGAACGAATGGAAAGATAAAATATTGAGCGACCTTTTTGAACGGAGCGAAAAATATTTCATAGAAGGCGACGCGCTTTTCCTTTCGGAAAAGGAACAGCTAAAAGCGCTTGTTAAAGAAGTGGCCAGGAGCGCAAGGCCTGTTATCGAAAAGACAGCGGCTTTTGACTTTCTTTCAAACGCTCCCGAAAATTATCTTCGCAACTCAAGACCGGATACCGTGGCGGCGGATATTCATCTGGTCAAAGAACTTAAAAATAAACGGTTGGCGCTTCGTTACACGTTGAACCCGGGAGACGCAACGGGCAAAATCACACTGGCCGCTTCGGAGCGGCTCGGTTTTTTCTCCATAATCGCCGGCGCTTTGGCCGCAAA
>CAYNDB010000040.1:0-16043 GCA_964395915.1 uncultured Nitrospinota bacterium
GCGGTATGGGCGGTGGTATGTGCGGCGGTGGTATGGGCGGCGGCGCTACCTATTCCAATTGCGGGACCGGTCACCACAGAATGGTAGCGGGTGGTGAGTGTGTGCCTTGTCCTAACAGCTCCATCACCTCAAAAGCGCCGACGAGAGCGATTACCACCGGTAGAGTAATTCAGCACAGTCAATCGACCGTGGCGAAACCACCGAGATCGATAAATAGCGGTAGCCATAGTCATCCTGGCGGCGCGACTTCGGTATCCAAATTCGGTTTCAAACCGCCGAAATCGATAGCAGGCAATTAGATATTAGATTACTGGTAACAGGCTCGATAAAAAATAAATGAAGTGAGGGGGGGGGTACAATGAAAGCAAAACTAATGGTGTTGGCCGCAGGTGTTGCGCTATGTCTGTTCATGGAGCCGTCTGTTTCTTTTGCTGGTATGGGAGGCGGAGGCGGAGGCGCAAACGATTGTAACGGCTTATTGGTTAATCATGATCATGCCGCCATGTGTGGCGGTGGTGGCTCCATGATGGGTAATGGAGACCCTGTCTGTGGGACGGGACATCACAGGATAACGGCTGGGAGCGATTGCGTGCCTTGCCCTGATAGCGCCATTTCAAATCAAGCGGCTACGAGAGTCTCTCAACGCAACCATAACAATACGTCATCTACCACGCCCACAGTCAAGCCGCCAAAATCGATAACGCAAAGCGGTGTCAAGGTGGGCGCGCATGGCGCATCGTCCAATGTAGACAAACCTCCCCTGTCGATAACCGGGGGCAATTGATCGCGGGATCGCAATCTTATTTGTCATCCCGGCCCTGCGAGCCTGATGGCTTTGTATAGGAAGTGAGTTTCGTTATTCAAGCCACGAGAGACGCCGCCGCCCGACATGACAGATATAGTTTATATAATTGTGAGACACAACATTTGGGGTAACGATAAGGGCTTATGAAATGATTCCTTGCCGAATTAAGCCGCGTGATGGATACACCCTTATAGTGGTGATAGGAGTTATCGGCGTTCTCAGCATTCTTTCCGCCGTTATCCTGCCGGACATGATTAAGCTTGCCAAGACAGACTATCGCGAGGTTGAAAAAAACAACCTATGGACACTTGCTATGGGTCTCGAACGCCATATTGTTTTGAACAATACTATTCCGGATAGCTCACAGCAAACAGATAACGGCATAGTGGTTCCGGCGTGGGATAGCGCTATCGCTTTACAGGTAAATATTTCGCAGAATGATGTGAGCGTAAATGAAACGGGCGGAACCCGCTTTTATGTTTTGGAGCCTGGCGGCAATCCCGCTGTCCCATACGCACAGACATCAGCCTCCGCCAACATGAGCGCCGGAGTCCGTCCGCGTATGGTGATTGTCAGTAGTGTGGGGACGCAACCCACCAAGTTCGGAGGTGGAGCCACTTTGACCAGCGGACATGCCCCGACCGCCAGTGATTTTGACGAGTTGTGGGATTGGGATGGGCAAAGCGCAGTTCTAGACCTGACGGCGGCGCAAGCAACCACGGACCTTTCGATCCAGCGGATCGATACAAGCCACCTGTTTTATACTATAACCCTTAAAAACGACGCGGAAAGCAAGGTGGACGAGACGGGGAATGCCTTTTTTGACGATCCTGACACATTCGGAACATCGAAAACAGTTCTCATGATCCCCGCACAGACGCGGGTGAGGCAGGTATCGTTTAAATGCGACACCGGTTCCTCCGTAAATTTCACCATCGAGGGCAGTAATGGAACTCAATATTATAGTGGCGGAGCCAAGACGTGCGACGGGACGACAGATAATATTTCGTGGTCTGGAACGCAAGGTCTTGCCAGTCCAAATACGATCACAGTTTCCTTGACCAGCGGCGTTTCAGCCTCTGATGTCGGTTACGTTACAGTGACGGTGAATTATGACGCCAATGTAAGCTATCAACTGGATACGACTACCGCGGTGGCGCTTAACGCGGATACTAACGTCACGCTCTATATTCTTCAGGGAACGAGGCTTACCATGCTCGACAATTCAGGAGCCACTTCACACGTCATGTTTACGAACGATTCAGACGGTTTTCGGTATTTACCCGGTTTGGCTGGGTGGAGACGTTCAGGGGTATTGTAGTGACATTATTATTGGGAGGGAAGGGCGCGCCGAAAAAGAAAATTATGACCCTAAAGTTGAAACGTGGTGGCTTTAGCCTTGTAGAGGTGATCGGGGTGCTGGCTATTATGGCCATCATTGCGGCCCTGGTCGCCCCGAAGGTCATAGACCAGATACACAGGTCTGTGCGGGAAGCGGAACAGGACACCCTTAAATCGCTTGTCCAGGGGCTGGAGCAATATATTTTACTGGAGAGAAAGATCCCGGGAAATACCGCATCCGGCGGGGTGGCCGCCTGGGATGACGCCATAGCGTCCCAGATAAACCTGCCCGCCTCCAAGGTGAACACCAACGAGCGAGGCTACAACAGGTATTATATCTTTCCGGATAATGACAACTCTTCCACCTCTAGCATAGAAAATAACCCCAACCTGCCATATAACCAAACCGCCGCCGGGGCCACCGCTCTTGACGCCGCCCAACAGGAAATACGTCCGCGTATGATAGTCTTGAGCAGTATAAGTTCGAATATTTCCGGGCTTTCCAGCGGGGAGATGGCGAGCATGACCAATTTCAACGTACTGTGGAACTGGGATGGAAATTCCGCCATCAGCGGCCCGTTTACCATGTCCGCCGATGTGGCGAAGCGCAACCTCGTAATTCAGCGATACAGCACAGCGGCTTTGTTCCATGAAGTGTCGCTATTGAGCAGGAGCGTTAGCAGGACCGGCAATGGTTTTATGGCGCAGAATGTTTCTTCGTCTCCAAGAAATCTTCTTAGCGCGCCAAACTATACGACATTAACGAGTTTAAGTATTCAAAGTGATTCCTTTGGCACAGGCGTAACTCTAAAAGTCGGGTGTACCGGTGATAATGGGTGTAGCTCAACATACTTTTACTCTGGACTGAACATTTCCACAGGGTTCAGCGGGACCTCGACCGCCGCTGATTTGGTCATCAATACCAGCGATACGATTATCACAAGTGACATAGCGGGCGGAACCACCAGCAACGCGGGATATATTTCTGTGACGGTGGAATATCAGGCCACCTCGCAATATGACCTTGACGATTCCGGAACTTCTCCCAACTTTACCAATGTCGCCCCCGGAGCGGCAGGGGAAGTGAGCCTGTTTGTAATACAGGGAACTAAACTTAGCTTATATGACAACAATCCCACCAGCCCGTTGCTTCTCCACACAGTTTTCATAAATTCATCAGACAGCTTCTGGTTTAGCCCGGGACCACCAGCGGCCTGGGGCAGATAAGCCTTTTAATTTGCTTGTGTTGATATAAATATTCAATACGTTATAATGGATCGGTGTAGAATTTTGTTTAACAATACAATTTAATATCCGTTCTAGGTAAATGAAAAGCCATATTCTTGGTATAAGTCTGCTGTACGGTCGGTTTATGGCTGTAGCCATCGAAAAGGGTGAGGCGCATAGCGCGTGGGAATGCCCTTACCCTGTAGGAGATATCGAAAGCCTTAGACAGGCTCTTACTGAATCGGTCAACGCCACCGAATATAATGGCAAATATATTTCCTTTGTGTTTGAAGATGCGCTATGCGAGCATCAGCTGATAAACACCCCCCCGATGAAGCGGAAGGATCTGAGACGTTATATCACCCGCAAAGCAAGCCAGCTTAAAACGTTTGCAGGAGACGCTGTGATAAGTTTCAGCGCCGCCAAATCACCCAAAGGAGGGGCGGCGGTGCTGGTTAATATTCTTCCTAAATCTTTTATGCAAGACCTTATGCTGGCGTGCAGGGAGCTGGACCTTTTCCCTATCCAGCTGACACCACTCTCGGCCATCATGGGAAGGCAGTTCAAACGTCTGCCAATACAAAATGACGAGATCGTTATGATTGTAAGCGAATCTTCTAAAAAGCTCATTCTTGCGGTGGGCAAATCAGATGGTTCGGTGCTTATGGACAGGTACCTTGTGTATGAGCGTGAAACGGCGATGGATATCGATTGGCTTGGCCGGGAAATCCAGAGGTCGGTTCTTTTCTCCAAACAGCAATTCGGGATTGGCGCTCAAAGGGCGCTTATGCTGGGGGATTTTTCGGATGACATAATAAAACGATTACGCGAACAGGTAGATATCCCGATTGAAAAAAGCGGGATAGTAGTCGACCCGTTTTTCTGGGTCAACGAATCTCTCGCTCTTTCCGCTCGTCAGGATAGTAATTTTATAACACCTGGTTTGCAGAGGCTGGCTATTCGCCATCGCATGTTCAAAGTGGCGATGGTTGCTCTTCTGTTTCTGTGGTTAGGATCGATAGCTTCCGCAGGGATGATAGAAGTTATGATAAGGGCTGAAAAACAGTCTCTTAAAGCGCTGGAGCCACACTATGCGGGAATAAAGGAGGAAAAAGCGGAATGGGACAAGCGGTATGATGAGCTTAACTCCTGGAAACGCGGCATTGACAAAGTAAGGGAAATCCGCAGTTCCCCTCCTGTAGCCGGGTGGTTTATAGGATATCTGGGGGACGCTCTGCCAGCGGATCTTATTTTAAAAAAAATGGTTATTGAAAAGGACGGGACAGGCTGGAATGTAGAGCTTACAGGGGAAGCGTTAAAGAGCGCCACCCTGAGCGCGGCTAAACTTAAGCAGTTCGAGAACCGGCTTCAGCAAGGTCCATACAAGGTGAACGTTACCAAAAGCTGGAAAGAGCAATGGGTAGACCTCTTGCGAAGCGGCTCAGGCTCCATGCTTGGCGGACAGGAATTTTCTCTTAACGGCAGGATTCAATAGCGGCGTGAAAAAACAAATATTTGGCGGCGGGTGGATGTCTGGGAAGATTACTTCCAGAGTAGCGTTGATAATGGCGTTGCTTATTCCTGTGGCGCTTCTTTACTGGTCGATAACATACAGGATTTCTTTGATCGATCAGTCCGCTTTGCAAGTTAAAAACATGAATACGCTTGAAGGTGATGTGATCAGGGCAAAATCTGAATGGTCGGAAAAAGTCGCCAGAGAGACCCGTAAGCAATGGGACAATGAGCGATCCCGGCTTTTGGGTAGCTACGAAAGTCTTTCCGCATGGCTTGAAAGTATTAACCAGCGTTCCAGGTCGATTGGAATAAACATGAGGTATACGATAGGAGAATTGAAACCCGCCGACGAAAAAATACCAGGGGTGTCGATTGTTCCTGTAGAGATGACCTTCAGTTTTTTCCCTAATCAAGGAAGGCGGAATACTGATGGTTATTTGATTTTTATGGGTTTTTTAAAAGATATCATGGAGCAGGATCTTGTTCTTGACCTGATGAAAATAAATATTTTCGGCGACGGTTCCATGGCTCATGAAATGAAAGTTGTCGTTGATACATGGGTTAATTTTGGAGAAAGCCCCCTTGTCGGGAGTTTGACAAGCTCTTTTGGCGCTTTAAGACTGGAGAATATCGATTTTGTGATATTATTACGACCAGTAAAAAGAGCATGAAAAATTTACTCCAGAATCAGGCTGTTGTGGGGGTCCTGGCTCTTGTTGCCATGGTTGTGGTTTTTATAAATATTATCATGCCACTAACAGGCGGAGGCGGTTTTGTTTCATCAAAGGTAGGGGAACTGCTTGACTCGAGTCCTGTACAATCGGCTAAAGAGATTTTAGTTTCTAAAGAGGTCCAGCCGCTGGATTATAGCTTGATCGGCTGGACAGAGACGCCTATCAGAGATCCTTTCAAACCAGTCGAATTTTTGGATACCGGTAAAGAAGTAGCTGGGGAGAAGGTTTTTGACAATCCTGTTCCAGCGCACGAGGTTTTAAGCTTGTTAGGGATTGTCGTGCAACCGGATTTTCGGTTGGCCATGATTAATAAATCTATAGTCAAAGAAGGTGACACCATTGGTGGGTACAGGGTTGTGTCTATAAAGCCTGGTGTGGTGTCTGTAAGTGGACCGCTTGGACGTGAAAACATATCTTTTTCCAACTCCGGCTTTACGGCAGATTCTAAAAATAAAGGCGCCAAACATGGCGGGACATTAAAAAGAGAGCAATGACTATGAATATGGTCAGGTTGTTAAAGAGCGTGTCAGTTATTTTTGTCGCTGGCTCTTTTGTCGCAGGGTGCGTTACAGCAGATGGTGGAAAAGGAAAGAAACAATCGAACGCCACCACCGGATTAGTTTTAGAAAAAATAAAAAAAAATAAAGCTTCGGCTGTAAAAAAGATTCCTCCACCTGAATTCAATTTACGCAGTCGTATGACTACAGCTCTGCCAAAACCTGTGGACATGTCTCCGAAACCCCTTAAGGGAACCTACAGTTTTCAGGCTGAAGGGATGGACATGGCTAGTGTGCTTGCCATGTTCGCCAGAGCGCATAAGCTAAATATCGTGCCAGACCCTGATGTTCAGGGAGTAATTACAGTCAATTTCAAGGACCTTCCTTTTGATAAGGCAATGGAGGCCATTCTCGACGCACACGGATTTTTCTGGGAGTGGGAAAGAGGATTGATCCGGGTCCACAAGTTCGAGTCGAAAATGTTTACGCTCGACTATGTGCGTTTGATTAGAGAAGGAAAAACGCAGAGCTCGGCTTCCATGTCAAGCAGCGGCAGCAGTGGAGGCGGCGGCGGCGGAGGCGGCAGAGGTGGAGGCGGCAGCGGCGGCGGCGCAGCCGGTGGCTCGACGTCCATTAAGCAGGAAGACAAGCTGACTTTCTGGGCTGATTTTGAGATGCAGCTGAAAGGATTAATGTCTCAGGAGCAGGGCCGCAAACTTGTGGTAAACCGTTTGTCCGGGATCATTTACGTAACAGACCTGCACTCTAATATCAGTACAATAGAAACGTTCATTAACAGTATCGACGGTTCGATTCATCGGCAGGTGGAGATAGAGGCCAGAATATATGAGGTGACCCTGAATGACGATTACAGCCTCGGGGTGGACTGGACCAAGATAGGTTTTGATAATGGCCGTGGAGTAATTTCAAGCTCTTCAATTATCGCAGCCCCGGTAGGAGCGGTGTCCGCCAAAGCTTTTTCATTAGGCGCCAATTACAGCCGAGGCAATTTTGCGGGCGTATTGTCCGCGTTAAAAGAGCAAGGTGATATAAAAATTATTTCTCAGCCGCGCCTTTTAACTTTGAACAACCAGCCGGCTCTTATCAAAGTGGGTACGGATCATCCGTTCTTCGAGGCCCAGGTGACAGAGGGCAGCAGTAATAATCGTGACAGGGTTTCCATAACTGTTCGGTATGTAACCATAGGGGTGGTGCTTTCCGTCACTCCGCAGATTTCTCAGGACGGGTGGATAATACTCGATATTTCTCCAAGTATAACCAGGCTTGTCGGCACTGACAGAATAGTTGACAACATCACCTTATTGCCGCTGGCCACAGCTCCCGTTATTGATGTCAAGCAATCGTCGACACTTGTTCGTCTCCGCGACAGGGAGATGGTGGTGATAAGCGGTCTGATCCAGGAAGAGACTTCCGATACGGTGAGGAAGGTGCCGCTTCTTGGGGATATACCCGGTGTAGGCAAGCTGTTTACAGGAACGTATAAAAGCACGTCGAAACGTGAACTGATAGTATTCCTCACACCGAAAATAATTAACTAATAACCTTGAAAACGATAGATATCAATGAATGTTACTGGCAGCTTGGCTTTAAGGAGCCGCCTTTTAACATCACTCCTGACACCGGATACTTTTTCCCCGGAAGCCATCATGTAGCCGCATTAAGGCATTTGCGTTTTGGACTGTTAAGCGGAGGGTTTACGATGCTGACAGGAGAGGTGGGTCTTGGCAAAACGCTTCTTTGCAGGCAGTTGCTCAAATCGCGTCCCAATGGAGTTCGAACAGCGTTTATTTTTAACCCGCTTCCAACTTATGAAGACCTTCTTCAAGCCATACACTACGACCTTACCGGAGAGCGTCTTCCCGGTGTGTCATACGAGCAACTGACAAGAAATTTCTATAAGTCGCTCATTGCTCTTGCGGAGAATGGCGAGAGGGCGGCTGTTGTGCTGGACGAAGCGCACAGGTTTTCCCCTGACCTCCTTGAGGGATTGCGCCTTTTGTCCAACCTTGAAACAGAGAAAGAGAAGCTGATTTACCTTTTGCTTGTCGGTCAACCGGAGCTTGAGAAAACAATAGCGACGACTGAGATGCGGCCTTTGGCCCAACGGATCAATATACGATATCGCCTTACGCCTTTTTCCAGAAATGAAACGATAGGTTATATTCACCATCGTTTAAGCCTGGCGAACAAGAACAGGTGTTTTCACTTTTCTCATCCCGCCAAGTTGCTGGCGCATTACATGTCAGGCGGTGTCCCTCGCAGAATCAATCAGATTTGCGACAGGGCTATAATATCCGCTTTTACCTTAGGTGTTAAAAGAGTTAACGCTGGCATATTGTGGCGGGCCGCAAGGGAGATTGTATGAGTATTATAGACGACGCCCTTAACCGTCTCCAAGAGCAGAGGTCCGATGACGACTCGCTAAAAGAGGGGGAAGGGCTTCCTTTACCAAAGCTGAAAAATACCGATGGCAATCAGAAAAAGGATAGAAACCTTTCAGGTTTTGCCGTGATCGCGTTTGTAGCTGTGATTGTCGGTGGTGTTATATGGGTAGTGTTGGACATGGCGCAGGAACGTCAAATAGAGGAAGCTCGCTCTCTATCCGCAATCAGCATACTGGCTCCAAAGCCTGTGAAAACGCTGGAATCGCCTGCGACTGTTTTACCGCTTTCGGTTGTAAAAACAGAGCGCGTTGAGCCTGTTGAAACAGAACAAAAAGCTTTGGCAAAAACAGAAAAGCCGATAGAACTGGCTATTGTCGAAACATTGCCTGAGGTTACCGATGGAGATTGGCTTGCCGCGGGAGAAAAAGTGTTGGAGGAGGATGGCTTGCTTGACGCCTGCGCGATATGGGAAGAAGGTCTAAGGAGAATTCCTGAAAACTGGATTGTCCTGGTGGCGGGGGTTTTTAGAGGCCCTGTTTCCGCTGTAAGGGCATACAGGCGTGTAGGCAGAGAGAATTCAGCTCTGGTTGTTCTCCGTGAATATCAGGGGTCGCAGGCTTTTTATGTCCTCGCCGCCCCCCCCTTGGAAGATGTCGAAAAAGTCCGAAAAAGTATTAAGAGAAAATTGGGCTTAAGGAGTGTCAAAGGGAACTGGGCGTCAAAATTTGCTGGTAGCGCAAACACTTTTATTAAAAAACCGGTCGCGGTGTCTGTAAAAAAGAAAACCAAAGCTTCTGTTTCCGCGACGAAGACAAAGATCGTCGCCGATAAAAATTTTAAGCAAAAAAAAACAATCAAACCGAAGAAAAAAGCCGCAATAAAAAGGAATCCTTTAGGACGTATCAGTTTTGAAAATGAACGTATAGAGCAGGCGCAGAAGTATGTGGAGCAGGGAGCTTTTCATGATGCGGTAGAGGTGTTGCAGCCGATGTTTGCCTCTCCTCCACGAAGATGGCAGCCTTACTTTCTTATGGGTACGGCGTATTTGGGGTTGGGCGACCTTGTAAAGGCGGATAGCTACCTTATACAAGGAATCGCCGTTGACGGTAAGCAGACGGGGCTATGGGTTCAGCGCGCTGTTGTGGCTCAACAGAAGGGACAGGATGAGGTAGCGTTAAGATTTCTTTATGAAGCCGAAAGGCTCAACTCGAGCTTGCCGGAAATTCAGCTTAACAAGGGGTTTTCAAATGATAAACTGGGTAGAGTTAAAGAGGCCGTGAAGGCGTATCGTTCTTTTCTCTCTCTTTCGGAAGGTAACCAGGGATTTACAGAAACGCGAAGGAAAATTCTTAACCGTCTTATGGAACTTGGCTATTAATTTTATTGCGCGGCGTGAAAATGATGGAACCAACACAACAAACTAAGACTTTTGGCTTTAAAAAAATGCTATCAGGGTTGATGAAACACTTTGCTGTTGCGCTAATGACGCTTGTTGCGCTGACTGCATGTAAAGACCCTGCCGCAGGTGTTGGCGGGGGAACATTTTCTTCCAGCGAGGAGTTTAGCGCTGGTCTGGAAAGAGCTTCCCTTACATCTCTTGTTTCAAACGCTTTTTTTAAAACAGGCAACGAAACTTCTTCAAATACTGACGGCACAATTAAAGCAACCTTGTATATATATGTCCATACATTGCCAACGACATCGCAACTGATGAAAGTGCAAATGTTAGGCTCTGACGGATCAAGCTGGATAATTGCGGTCACAGGCTCCCCAACGGCTCCCGGCTGGTTTTCGGTGGATATGGATTTAAAGTCCGATTTAACCGGAACGGTCACTTATACCATTTGGCTTGTCATGGATGATTTTTCGACCAGCAACAAGCTTACTACGAGCTTTAATTTCAGCGCACAGCCAGGCGTGGGCTCAACCACAGAAATATCGGGGCTTGTGTTCGAACCTGAGCCTACGGTGGCAAAAACGTCCTCTGAAGCGGTGACCGAAAATGTAAGCTTCGTTACGGTCAAGGTTAGTTTTTTCATTAAGTCGGTTACTCCAGGTGAAACGATAGTATCTTTGCGGTTGACCGGCACGGACGGCACGGACGAAATATTTCCGATCACTACTCCTCCCTCTGTTCCCGGTTGGTTTTCGCAAGATGTCACTTTCAGATATAACGAGGTTGAGGGGCATTTTGATTTTACCGCCTGGCTTATTTTGGATGACTATACCGAGAGTAACAAGCTTACGGATATCCTTACTATCCTGTCGGACAAAGAGGAAGGCAGCAGCACCATAATCTCAAGACCCAACTTCGACCCGACAACGGCGGATTCCGTTTATGAGACAATAAACACTGTAGATACAATCGTCTCTTACAAATCGACGTTGAACTTTTATATAAACACAGTTAAGACCGGGCCGAAAGTAATGCTGGTGCGGCTGACCGGCACGGATGGCACAAACAAGAGCTTGTCGGTAAAATCGGACCCGACTGTGCCTGGATGGTATTCCACGACGGTTACATGGGACGTCTCTGAAAAACCGGCCACCGGGTCATATACCTATACAGTCTGGCTGGAGATGTCCGATTTAACCGTAAGCAACAAGCCAACCACCACGCTGAGCTGGCCATAGAGTTGAGAGACGCTTAAAGCCTAGAAGTCCCAGCCCAGGATTAAGGAATAGCTGATATAATCGGCGTCGCCGGTCTCTCCGAAGAGCGTCACCTCACTATTTCTAAGCAGACGTATCTCCCCGCCGACGTTAAATTTTTCCATGATTTTGTAGGTAACTCCGCCAGAGAGAAAAATTCCCATTCTATAGTTATCTTTGTCGGTAACCTGGCCGGTGGTATCTGGATTGCCTGTCAGTGACGCGTTCGTCCACGATAGGCCAAGGGTAAGGAACGGGTTGAAGCCTTCATACAGGTAGTGCGTTTTAACGCCGAAACCGAATTCCGATGTTGACCCTTCGATATCCGGCCCGGTAATGACAGAATTTTTTTCACTGGCTTGTCTGGCGGACCCTGAAAGAGTTAGCAGAATATGCGCAGGCCACGATTCCTTACCGAAATCGATATCCATTCCTATCATTGGCTGATCGGCCACAGGTTTCCAATGATCCGGTGTCAGATTTTTCTGTCCTAAACGAATGTTAACATCCCCGATCCACTTTTCTTCGGCTGTAGCCATGGGTGAGATCAGGAAAAGAACGGTAACGTAAAATAATAAACTGAACGCCAGTTTCCGCATGATATTCACCCCGCTCAGTTGTTATTAGTAAATGAGAAAAGCCCTATGATATTAAAGAGGCATTGACATTGTTTTATACGATTTGAATAAGTTTTTCAAGAGTATTCAGAAAACGCAAAGCCTGGTTTAAGCGTTTGATTGTATTCAGAGACACAAGCTGTCATTGGCCCATATTCCTGTTGATTTTCGTATTATATTCGCTTATTGTTAAACTAAAGCGTAATGTGGTTTAAATATGGTTTACGGACAAGTGGCGCCAGACGATAAAAAAAGAATAGCGCTCCATATTGATATGGATGCGTTTTTCGTCTCTGTGGAAGAGACATTGAACCCGAAGCTTAAAGGGAAGCCGGTAGTAGTCGGTGGCGATCCTTCCGGGCGCGGTGTTGTTTCATCCGCATCCTACAAGGCGCGGGAATATGGTGTGCGTTCGGCGATGCCTTTGGCCACGGCAAAAAAGATATGTCCTGAAGTTATATTTCTCCGTGGCTCCCCCCATGTTTACGCGGAGTATTCCCGCCGCATAATGGATATTCTCGCAAGGTATACGCCGGTGGTGGAGCCTGTGAGCGTGGATGAAGCGTATCTGGATCTTACAGGGCTTAAGCGCCTGCACAAGGCCGACCCTGTGACAATCGCCCAAAGAATGCACGACGCCATTCAGGATGAGGTCGGGGTTCCGTCATCCATAGGTATAGCCACAAACAAGGTGACGGCCAAAATAGCCGCCAATGTCGCCAAACCGAACGGAATGCTGTTTATCCGCCCAGGTTGCGAGGCCAGTTTTCTCGGCCCGATGCCAATAGGTAAAATGCCGGGGGTGGGGCCTGTCGCAGAGAAAGAGTATCGCAAGATGGGAATAGTGGTGATCGGCGACCTGCTTCGTTTTACACCTAAAACACTTGAACAGGTGTTGGGCAGACACGCCAGTGTCATGGCGGCTCGCGCCAAGGGAATTGACGATCGGAAGGTGGCGTCTGCGGATCGCGACGTAAAGTCGATAAGCAAGGAGGTGACTTATGTCGTCGATACCGAAGATTTGCAAACGCTCGAGTCTACATTGTCATATTTGTCCGAGAAGGTTTGCGATAAGGCTCGCCGCACAGGGCTTGCTTTTCGCAGAGTTACGCTGAAGTTGCGCTACTCCGATTTTACCACATATACCCGCGCCCGTATGATGAACACGCAAAGCGATGACGCCAGAGAGCTTTTCCGTGTCGCAAGGAAGTTGTTACGTGACACGTTTACACGGCGGCTCAAGGTTCGGCTCATAGGCGTGGGTGTATCCTCCTTTTCAGAGCCTTTGCGGCAGATAGAGCTTTTTGAAGATAGTGTAAGGGAGGCCAGAGAGCGGCTGAACATCAAGGTGGACGAGACCCGCAATCGTTTCGGGTTTGAATCGGCCATGATGGCCCGGTCGCTCCTTTATGCGGAGGCCAAACGCAACCGACATCACAACGCTATACGTTAATGTTTCTTTTTATACTGGCGCAGGGCTACAAGGTTTCCTTGCGCTGTCTTGTTATCAGGCTCTCTTTTTAACACTGTTTCATATACTTTTATGGACTTGTCTATTTGTCCGATGTGCATAAATGCGGTTCCCAGCGCTAAAAGGGCTTGTGTGTTATCGCCAGCTTCGAGTTTCAGCCCGGAGTTATAATGATGCGCCGCTTTTGCATAGACTTTGTCACGCATATAAATATTGGCAAGCGCATAGTGGGCCGACGCCACTGCAGGGTCCTCCTTGAGAATTTTATTTAACAGGGTGATCGCTTTTTCCGTATCGCCGTTTTTATCATAAATAAGGCTGAGGTTATAAAGCGCGAAGCCTGACTGGGGAGCCACAACCAAAGCTTGCTCAAACCATTTTTTCGCTTCATTCTCATCGTTTAGCCGAAGATACGCCACACCCAGGTTTAAAAGGCCGCGGGCTTTGCCGGGAGATTTTTTCGCCACATCTTTCCATAAAATCAGATCATTTTCCCAGACGTTATTCCTGTTCTTTGCGGCCAGCGCCAGGGAGCCTGTGGAGATAACCATAAATACGACTATTATGTTGAAAGCTTTAGGACGCGCAAGCCTTGAGGCGGCGTTGAATAATACGACCGTGAAAGCCGTAAAAAGCCCGAACGACGGCAGGTACATGCGGTGTTCGAAAACAAGGTCCTCCAAAGGAAATATCGAAGACTCCACCGATAGCGTGAGAAAAAAGAAAATAATGCCGAAGGAAGCGAGCCTGTTTTTATTGAAGAGATAAAAAGCCAGCAGAAGAAGAGCGAACAAGCCTGCAAAGGACGCCCAGGAATCCGCAAAAGATCGCGCCACAGGGAAGTCATAATCAAGGTTCTGGTTGACAGGGAATACAAGCAGCTTTAGATAGGTAACAATAACATTGAATTGCGTAAGCAGATATTCGGGAATAGAAAGTATGTTATCCGCCCTTGCGCCGATATGATTCAGCTCGTTGTTTTTCCCAAACGCCGTTAGCATGGGGACAATCATCATAGGCGGCAGGAAGATGAAGAGCCGCATGGCTTTCTCTTTAAGGCGAGAAATGGAGCCGCTTATAAAAAAGAACTCAGCCAAAACTATGGCCACCGGCAATGTGACACATGTCTGCTTTGTGAACATGGCGGCGATTGCTACCAGAGCCGAACCCGCCAAATAGAGTCTGGAAAGAGATTCCGCCTCATCTGTTTTCTCTTCATTCAGGAGAGAGGACTTTATATATAAAGCGATTGAAAGAAGATAGAAAAGAGCCGCCATCGAAGTGTTTCTCTGCCAGATATATGTGACCGCCTGTGTCTGTAGCGGGTGGCTTGCAAAAAGGAGCGCGACTATAAGCGGGAAAAGCCACAGCGTTTTTCCCGATATTTTCTCAGGGTCGTGGAAAGAAGCACCGCCGTAACGCGTTGACATAAGAATCGCCGCCAGCCAGTAGGCGGCCATAGCGGTGAGAAAATGTACAACGAAGTTAAACAGGTGATATCCAAAAACGTTGAGACCATCGAAATAATAGTTTACCGCAAAGCTGAAGAAAGGGATGAAACGCGCCGGGTTGCGCGACCATATCGACTCTATATCTGAAATATCTCTTATAGACTCGTTATTAACAATGGCGCTGTCATCGTCGAAATGGAAAGGATAACTGAAAGTGTCCGAATAGATAAAAATGAGAACGGCAAGAATAACGAAGAAGGGAATGGCAAGGGGTAATTTGCCAATATTTAATCTGTTATGTAATAACGTCATAGAGCTATTCGGCGTCTGCTTCGACAGTTTGTTAAGATCACAGATAACACCTTAGTTTGAAAAGAATATTGTTGAGATCCTTCTCCTGCGGATCAGGATGACACAAAACTATACTGTCATCCTGGGAGCTTATACGATGAAGAGCCTACACAATCAAAACTCAATAAAACCATTCTATCACTCAATAAAAAAAGCATGGCGCTCATATGAACGCCATGCTTTTAAGATCGAACGATTCGTGAGGCTAGTTTAGAGAAGACCACCAGCATCGGAATCCCAGGTGAATACGCCAGCGCTTGTGCCGGAGCTACCGCCTGAGGAACAGTTGGCGTGTGTACCGGTTGCTGACCATTCAGTTCTCGTGTCACCACTAGCTATGGCTACTGTGACGCCTGTGCTAGACGTAAAGCCGGTTACGCTGGCCAAGGTGGTCTGATACTGGTCGAAATCGGTGAAATAGGCTTCTTCGGAAACCGCAAGGTTCGCCAG
Organism: uncultured Nitrospinota bacterium; assembly: GCA_964395915.1. Taxonomy (GTDB): domain Bacteria; phylum Nitrospinota_A; class UBA7883; order UBA7883; family JAJRTC01; genus CAYNDB01. The sequence continues at coordinate 15,517 of CAYNDB010000040.1, forward strand.
ATCGGATTTAATAGCCGAACAATATGCTTTTTCACGATAAGCGGCGAACTGAGGAATAGCAATCGCGGCCAAAATACCGATGATCGCAACAACAATCAACAGCTCGACCAGTGTAAAACCTTCTTTTTTCTGCATGGAACGTAACATCTTCTATTCTCCTTATGGTACTAAAAATAAATAAACAATTTAAAGTGACAAACCCTTATGTTTTGTCTATGCACATAAACGATTTCAATAATCGTGCCGAAGAATAATTTACTGATAAAATTTGACTAACGCTATATTTATCAATATACTAACATTTAAAAGGAACGTTTTCTGTAGGTGTGTGTGTCGCTTATGAATGACAATTTATGTCACAAATAGAGCCATTTATTTGGATTTGCTCTATAAGGAGTTGAATTTTAAAGAAATATTAGGTGTATTAAAAATCATCGCTTTTGACGCAAATTTGTCATTTTCTGTGCCGCGGTACATGTGACTTAACCGCAATAATTTTGTATGATGATTTTTTATTTTTTTATGTC
>CAYNDB010000040.1:16143-19344 GCA_964395915.1 uncultured Nitrospinota bacterium
TCAATAAATCGCTATTCTTGTCATGAATCTTTGCGTATGAGATAATGACGCCTCTTTTGTTTTTAATTTAAAGCCGCAGGTGTCTGTAAGTGGCTTATTTGCAAATAATGCCGACTATATTTAAAACTATAACTTATTGATTGCGGATGCTTAAAAAATGGGAAAAAAGATAAAAATCACCGAGGTCGCGTTGCGTGACTCTCATCAGTCACTACTTGCCACAAGAATGAAGACCGAGCATATGCTCCCCATAGCCGAAAAAATGGAGAAGATCGGCTTCTGGTCGGTGGAGATGTGGGGTGGAGCCACTTTCGACTCTTGTATAAGGTTTCTGAACGAAGACCCGTGGGAGCGTGTCCGGGCGCTTAAAGAAGTGATGCCGACAACTCCCTTCCAGATGCTTCTGCGAGGGCAGAATCTTGTGGGGTACCGTCACTACGCCGATGATCTGGTGGATAAGTTCGTAGACCTCTCCTGCGAGGCCGGTATAGATGTGTTCCGTATTTTCGACGCGTTAAACGACTTGCGGAACCTGGAGACATCTATAAAACGCGTCAAGCACAATGGGAAACATGCGCAAGGCGCCATGAGCTATACCACAAGCCCTGTTCACACAACGGAGCTTTTTGTCGATTTGGCAAAGCGGTTTGAGGATATGGGGTGTGACACGATATGCATAAAAGATATGGCGGGGCTTCTGGCTCCGTGGACGGCTTACGAGCTAATCACATCGATTAAGAAAAGCGTAAAAGTTCCGATACACCTCCATTCTCACACAACCTCCGGCTATGCGCTGATGACGATGACAAAAGCTATCGAGGCTGGTGTGGACATTATAGATACGGCAATATCGTCCCTTTCAATGGGCACAAGCCATAGCCCAACAGAGACGATCGTGTCTGCGCTTCAAGGTACCGATTATGACACCGGGCTGAACCTCGATGAGCTTATAGAGATTGGAAAATATTTTGCCGGTGTCCGAAAAGAATATTCGGCGTTTGAATCCGCTTTTACCGGAGTGGACGTAAACATATTAAAGTCGCAAGTGCCGGGGGGGATGATATCGAACCTGGAGTCGCAACTTCGTCAACAAAATGCGTATGACAGGTTGCCGGAAGTGCTTGAAGAGTTGCCCCGATGCAGAAAAGAGCTCGGTTATCCTCCGCTCGTCACCCCAACATCGCAAATTGTCGGGACCCAATCCGTTTTAAACGTGTTGATGGGGCGCTACAAGAATATTTCGAAGGAAACCGAGGGGATAATATCAGGCAGATACGGCAAACTTCCGGGAACAGTCGACCCTAAGCTTATTAAACGTGTTTGCGGAGATGAAAAACCGATAACCGTACGCCCGGCGGACCTTCTGGAGCCTGAATGGGAAAACCTGAAAAAAGAAGTGGAAGATAAGGCGACCAAAGATGAAGACGTTATTATCTTCGCCCTCTTTCCGCAGATAGCAGAACAGTATCTTGAAAAGCGCGGCACACCGCCAACCGAGAGCTTCAAAAAAGAGGAGCCGAAACCCGCTCCGGTAAAAGCCGCTGAGCCTGAGCCTGTAAATATGTTTAGCGTCACAGTCAACGGCAGGCAATACGACGTTCAGGTGGATGAAATGGGAAGCGTGGCGGCGCAAAAACCATCGCAGGCTCCGGCGCATAAGCCAGACGAGACAACAGTCCATACGGTCGCCACAGCCGGGTTGCCTATAGATTCACCGTTGTCAGGGTCCATATGGAAAGTCAACTGTCAGGTCGGCCAGCAAGTCAGCAAAGGGGACGTTATCGTCATACTTGAGGCGATGAAAATGGAGACGGAAGTCATGGCTCCATCTTCAGGCGTGATTCAGGCCATTATGGTAAAAGAAGGTGACAAGGTAAACGTCGGCGACAAGCTTATGACTATAGGGTGATACAGGCGTGATGCCCCTGGGTTTTAATCACCCTGCCTGTTATTGTACGATTCAGGTTTGTCTGACAGGCGGTCAGTAAAGTATCCTCGCCTTTATTGTTTCCGGTATTTTACGAAGCTCGGTGAGCATGCTTTTGTCCACGTCTTTGGAAACATCCATGACAAGGTATCCAACAGCGGGCCTTGTCATAAGGTATTGCCCAAGCACGTTTACGTTTTTCTCTCCAAACAGGCTGTTAACTTTCTGAAGCACGCCCGGCTTGTTCTTATGGAAATGAAGAATTCTGTGCCAGTCTCCATGCGTGGGCAGCTCCACTTCGGGAACGTTTACAGCCGATGTGGTGGAGCCGTTATTGATAAATTTAATAAGCTTTTGCGAAACCTCGCCTCCTATATTTTCCTGCGCTTCCAACGTGGAGCCACCTACGTGCGGGGTCAAAATTACATTAGGCATACCTTGGAGAGGTGAACGAAAAATATCCCCTTTGGTTTTCGGCTCTTCCGGGAACACGTCGATAGCGGCCCCCCCGAGCCGTTTGGATTTCAGCTCTTCGGTCAAAGCGTCTATATCCACAACGTCACCCCTACTGTAGTTGATAAGGAAGGCGCCGTCTTTCATCAACGCTATTGTTTCCCGGTTCATCATATTTTTGGTTATCGGCGTTCCCGGCACGTGTAATGTCACGATATCCGATGTTTGTAGAAGTTTATCAAGGCTTTCACAGCGGGTTGCGTTACCGAGCGCGAGCTGGTCTACAATGTCGTAAAACCTTACGTTCATCCCCATAGCCTCCGCCAGCACGCTGACTTGAGCGCCAATATGTCCATACCCTATTACACCAAGAGTTTTTCCGCGCGCTTCATGGCTTCCCTCTGCCGTTTTAAGCCACTTTCCTTCATGGGCCGCCACGTTTTTTTCAGCCACGCCACGATAGAGGGCAATGCAATGGCTGATTATTAACTCCGCGACAGAACGCGTGTTAGAGAAAGGAGCGTTGAAAACCGGAACGCCAAGCTCTTCCGCCACATCAAGGTCTATCTGGTTGGTTCCTATACAAAAAGCTCCAACGGCAAGAAGGTTTCGTCCAGCCTTCAAGACATCTGGCGTAAGCTGAGTTTTTGAGCGAATACCAATTATGTGGGCTTTTGCAATTTTCTTTATAAGAGTAGCCTCATCCAAAGCCCCGGGTAAAGCTTCTACCTGAAAGAGTTCTTTATGGAACTTATCCACAGCAGCTCTGTGTATATTTTCTAAGAGGAGGATATTTATTTTATCCTTTGGGAACGATGTTA
>CAYNDB010000041.1:0-9595 GCA_964395915.1 uncultured Nitrospinota bacterium
CGCCAGCTTATGGCGGAAAACAAAAAACGGCAGGACCTTGGTCGGGAAAAGTTCATCGAAAGGGTTTGGGAGTGGAAAGCGGAATCTGGCGGCGCGATAGTCAACCAGCTGAAAAAACTTGGCTCTTCGTGCGATTGGGATCGCGAACGCTTCACAATGGACGAGGGCCTTTCACAGGCCGTAAGAGAAGTGTTCGTGTCGCTGTACGAACAGGGGCTTATTTACAAGGGCCGGTATATGATCAACTGGTGCCCGCGCTGTCACACGGCATTATCCGATCTTGAAGTGGAACATCATGAAAAAGACGGGCACATGTGGCATATCCGCTATGCGGTGGAAGGCTCCGACAAGGAGTTTGTAATCGCCACCACAAGGCCGGAGACTCTGCTGGGCGATACCGCAGTGGCTGTCCACCCTGAAGACGAACGATATAAAGACGTCATAGGAAAAAACGTCATCCTGCCGATAAAGGGCCGCAAAATACCTGTCATCGCCGATGAATATGTCGACATGGAGTTCGGAAGCGGCGCGCTTAAAATCACCCCGGCTCACGATCCCAACGATTTCGATCTTGGTAACAAACATGGTCTTGAGAGGATAAAGGTTATAGGTGACGACGGCCGCATGACAGAAGAGGCGGGAGCGCCGTACACAGGAGAGGACAGGTTTAAGGCGCGAAAGATGATCGTGGACGAGCTTAAGAAGCGCGGCCAGCTGACCAGTATCGAAGACCATCGCCACGCTGTGGGGCAGTGTTACCGTTGCCACAACATCGTGGAGCCGAACGTCTCCAAACAGTGGTTCGTGAAAATAGCTCCGTTGGCGGAGCCTGCCATAAAGGCTGTGGAGGATGGGCGTGTCCGGTTTGTGCCAAAACATTGGGAAAATACCTATTTCGAATGGATGCGCAATATCCGTGACTGGTGTATAAGCCGCCAGATATGGTGGGGACACCGTATACCGGCGTGGACGTGCGGGAAGTGTGGAGAGCTTATGGTGTCTCGTGAAGCCCCGGTAAAGTGTGTGAAATGCGGTCATACCGGGCTTGAGCAAGAAAGCGATGTGCTGGATACATGGTTCTCGTCAGCGCTATGGCCGTTTTCTACGATGGGGTGGCCCAACAAAACAGAAGCTTTGCAAACTTTCTATCCGACATCGACCCTTGTCACTTCATTCGACATAATCTTTTTCTGGGTGGCGCGGATGATAATGATGGGGCTTAAGTTCACAGGTGAAGCGCCTTTTAAAGACGTATATATACATGCCCTGGTGCGCGACGCCGATGGGCAGAAAATGAGCAAGTCGAAAGGTAACACCATCGACCCGCTTGAAGTTGTGAAAAAATATGGCGCCGATTCAATGCGCATGACCCTGACAGCGCTGGCGGCCCAGGGAAGGGATATAAAGCTTTCGGAGGAGCGGATTGAGGGCTATCGTCATTTCGCCAATAAATTATGGAACGCTTCCCGTTTCGCCCTGATGAACTTGAAAGATTTCGACACTTCAAAAGTTGATATAGATCGCGACGACCTTGACCTTGCCGACCGATGGATACTTTCGAGGCTCCAAGGCGTTATCAAGACGACCAGAAAGGCGCTGGACGAATACAAGTTCAACGATGCGGCCCATTGCATATATCAATTTGTATGGAAGGAGTTGTGCGACTGGTATCTGGAAATGATAAAACCACGTTTGCGCGGCGACGAAAAAGGCAAGGACGCTGCTCTGAACACGCTCTGTTTCACATTGGAGAGCGCGTTACGGCTGTTACACCCGATCATGCCATTTCTGACAGAAGAGCTGTGGCAGAAAGTAAAACCTTCCGGCGATTTTATCTCCCTTGCTCCCTTTCCTGTCGCCGACGAATCGCTTATAGACGGAAACGTGGAAAAAAAGATGAGCCTTGTCATGGACGTTACCGTAGCCATCAGGAATATACGAGGGGAAATGGGGGTAAAACCTTCCACAAAGCTTAACGTTTCCATTTATGTCAGGGGAAAAGCCGACATCAGGAATATGTTGGTTCGGCAGGCTCCTTTTATCGACAAGCTTGCCAATGCCAATAGCTCGTTTATCGACAAGCCTTTAAAGAAAAATGAAGATACCGCTGTTGGCGTTGTGGAAAATGTTGAGGTGTTCGTTAACCTGTCGAACCTTGCCAGCTCCGATGACAGGCGCGCAAAAGCGGAGAGGGAACTTCGTAAAATCGAGGAGGAAATCGAACATTTTTCTAAAAAACTTAATAACCCGAGATTTGTTGATAAAGCCCCTCCCGAAATAGTGGAAAGGGACAGAGCAAAGCTTGAAAGCTACAAAGCTCAGGCCGCGAAATTAAAGAAATATGTTTGAGAAAATTCAGCTCAAAGAGGCTGCGTGGTAAAATCGCCAAAACTGTGGAAAGGTGTCCGTAAAAATATCCTTGACATGATAGATAGCGATGATTACTATCTGACATCTTGAGGGCATAAAACGGTGTTGGGGAGGCTCTTTTAGCCATGGTGTTTCTTTTTCGGGAAATACCAGGTTTTCGGAAGCTTGTCCATGGCCGATGATGTTATATACGAAGTTTTGAAGTTTGAAGTATGTAGCCAATAAAAAATCACCTTGGCTGTAACCGGTTATGAAGCCTGAGCTGCATAACTATTCTTACACTTTTTGCAACGAGTTAGTAGTTAGTAGTTAGTAGAGAGATAAACCAGATTATTTAGGAGGGATGTATGAAAAAATTATTCGCCGGGCTATTTGCTTTAAGCCTTGCCTTCGTTTTCGTTTCCGCTGGAACTGCTTTAGCGGGTGGCGATGCCGCTAAAGGTGAAGTTATTTTCAAGAAAGGGACAGCGAAAGTTGCCCTGAATGGAAAAAAAGTAAACAACAAATGCAAAACATGCCATAAACTGACTGAGAAAAAGAAAGTCGGCCCCGGCCTGAAAGGCGTTACAAAGCGTCGTTCCGAAGCCTGGTTGGTTAAATGGATGGCAGATCCCCAGAAAACCTGGGAAGAAAACGACAAAGAGACCCAAGAGCTGAAAAAATGGAAAAAGGGTCGCGATAAAAAACCGAAGACCGCGATGAAAATCAAATTAACTCCCGAGCAGGTCGCTGATGTTATAGCTTTTCTTAAGAAAAACGACGGCTAATAGCATCTGATATTTGACTTTAGATACAACCCCGCGACATGTTGAGAAACAACTTGTCGCGGGGTTTTTTGCTATTAAGTGGCTCTCTTGTGTAAAATCTGTAAAAGCTCCGGTAAAGTTACAGAAAATTCATAATAAAAGCCTTTGAGGCTATCGAGGGCCATGCCACGAATCACGCCGATTGTTGTTATCTTCACAGTCTCATTCATTTGCTATCAACACACTTTCAACTACCCTTTTCATTACGATGATATTGCGTTTTTTGTCGATGGCGCTTTGTTTGAGGACGAAAAGGCCCCAGTGCGAATTCTGAATAAAGCAGGCTCGATATGGTCTTTTAACGCCGCCCGGTTTGTGACATTTTTCAGCCTGGCGGTAAACTACCGCCTTGGCGCTCTGAATACATTCGGATATCACCTGACCAACTTCCTGCTTCACACGTTAAACGCCTTGCTCGTATATTGGCTGGCAAGCATGATAGCAAAGACCATAGGCGGATCTTACGCCATCCCTACAGAGGCGAAACATACCAGACGTTACACCGGTTTCATGTTTTTATACCCTCTCATGGCGGCGCTTGTTTTTGTGGCTCACCCGATCCAGACACAGGCTGTCACGTACATATGGCAAAGGTCGACTCTGCTGGTCGCGTTTTTCTACCTTTTATCAATGACGCTTTACATGAAATCGGCCCTGCTTGAGAAAAGTTCCAGCGGAAAACTTACACTGTCTAACGCTTTGCTTGCAGGGTCGGCAATATCCGCCGCGGTAGCGATGTTTACAAAACAAACGGCTGTGACTCTCCCTTTTGCAATAGCTTTAATCGACCTTTGCTTCATAAGCGGAACAATAAAGGCTTTGCGGGAAAGAGCCACGCGACTGGCCCCGTTTGCGCTGGTGTTACTAATAATCCCCGCTCTGACGGCGGTCGGCCTAAATCGTGAAATAAAGGATATTGGAACAAGAGGGGACAACGTTCTTTCCGCATGGGAATACCTGCTGACCCAATCCACCGTGATCGTTACATACTTTAGGTTGCTCCTGTTTCCCACGGGACAGAATCTCGACTACGACTATCCTGTGGCGCATTCAATTTTTGATGTTTGGGCGCCGTTTCTTTTTATCTTGTTTATTTTATCGTTTGGCGTCTGGCTGTTTCGCCGTGCGAGGGTAGTGTCGTTTGGAATACTGTTCTTTTTTCTGGCGCTTTCCGTAGAGTCTTCGATATTCCCGCTGGAGGATGTAATATTCGAGCATCGCCTCTATCTGCCTTCCGTCGGGTTTGTTTTGGCCGCAGGCTGGGTGTTATTCGATTTTGCCAGAAGACGATCAGACAGAAGCGTTCCGGGTATGTTTGTCGCGCTTAGCCTGGTTTGCGTAATCCCTCTTTCAATCGCCACCATAAACCGAAACAATGTATGGAAAGACCACGAAACGTTGTGGAGGGATATAGTCGCAAAATCGCCTCGTAAACCAAGGGGCTATATTATCCTCGCCAAAGCGGCTTTGGATAGAAGCGACTTTGATGAGGCGAAAAATTTTCTTTTGCGAGCGTTAGACGTTAAGCCGAGGCCGGCAATGGCTTCTGTCGCCCACCATAGCCTCGGCCGTGTATACGAGAAAAAGGGGGATAATGAGGCCGCCATCGAAGAATATAACAAAGCGGTGGAGATAAGTCCCGGTTTGGGGGCCGCTCATTACAGCCTGGGGAAAATTTACTTTGCTAAAGGGATGTATAAAAAATCGGCGCGGCATTACCTGGCCGCTATTAACTCAAGGCCACGTTCGGTAATGCTAAGACTTGCTTTAGGACGCGCCTTGACGCAAGGCAAATTTTACGACGATGCGGTGGTAGTGTATCAAAGCGTACTTAAGATCAATCCAGATAACATAGAAGCGCATCATAACCTGTGGCTTCTTTACTCCGCCATGGAAAATAAAAAGAAGGCCGAGGTTCATCGTGAAAAAGCTATGGAAGGCGGATACAGTGTCGACGTTAACTAAACTCTCTTTTTTACTTTGCCTGATTTTGACCGTTCATTTGGTTGGCAAGGCAAGCGCTGAAACAAGCGCAGACGGCTTATGGGCCGGGGAAATCGAGCTTGGCGGAGTGGCTACATCGGGAAATACAAAGACCAAAAACTTCAACACACGCCTGATGGTGAGCAATAAAAGCCCTAAATGGGATCATAAGGCAATTTTTACCGGCTTTTACACTGATGGAGGGAGTGATGATGACACCAGAATATTCACAGCCTCCGTAAACAGCGGTTACAAGTTATCTAAAACAAGTTATCTCGTGGCCGCTTTCAAATATGAAAACGACCGGTTAACCGGCTATGACTACAGGTTCAATGAGTCTATAGGGTATGGCCGGAAATTGATCGATGGGGATAGGGTCAAGTTAAAAATCGAGGCCGGGCCAGGTGGACGGCACAGCAGGCTCAATAACGGCGATCAAGTCGACGAGCTGATTCTGCGGGCGGCGTTGAACCTCGGCTGGAAAATAAGCAAGACAGCCACTTTAACGGAAAATTTTCTGACAGTAAGCGGAGACGAAGGAACAGTCGTTGAGTCTACCACCGCTTTGAAATCCAATATCATTGGAGCCTTGGCGATGAAGTTTTCCTTTAAAGTTAAATGGAACTCCGATCCACCGAACGAGGTAGAAAATACCGACACCATAACCTCTATAACATTGGTATATGGGTTTAAATAGTCAAAATCCAAAATCAACTTATTGTATGGTCATCTCCGTAATAAACATTTTTTTTATGGAGCCAGACCGAATTAGTTTGTTCAGGGCTGTGGTTATCTCTGCCGCCATCCTGCGTCTGTTTCTTTCATCCAGAAAGACCTTGGCCGGTTTACCCTGCAAAATCTGAAAAATATTTTCCCTGATCAACACAAGATTGTTGTCTATTTCCTTCCCGACCTCAGCCTTGCTCATGTCCGCAGCGAAGCTTATATTGACAATAAACGCCTTATCACTACTACCTAAATTAATAAGAAATGGATTGAACTGATAAAGCGTGGCTCCGTCCGGGATTATTATTTTTTCTACATGCGGTTTTGGCTCCGGGCTTTTTTCAGTAAAATACTGGTATGCGCCCCATCCTCCCGCGATGCTAATTACGACAAAAGCCAGAGCCACGCTTATAATAATGGTAAGTTTGGTTTTGTTGACTTTATGTTCCGATGTATCCTCAACGGCCAAAGGCTCTGGTGTCTGAACAGCCGCAACGGCTTCCGGCTCCGGTTCTGGCGCCAAAGTAAGTTCTGGATCGATGTCCAGTTCAGTTCGTCGTTTTTTAGCCATTTATCTTGAAATTACGATGCGGCGTATTGTCCGGATTGTTTTAAAACCTGAGCTAATAACTCACCGCACTCAGCGAAGTTCCGGTCAATCTCCAAAGCCTTTTGTAGCGCCGTTTTGGAGCGTCTATAGTCCTCATTTTCAAAATACGCCCTGCCCAAATTGTAATAAAGAACCTCGTCCTCTGGAGCGACATCAATGGCTTTCAGATATTCGGTTATAGCTTCCTTGACTTTCCCCTGTCTGCGTAACGATATTCCCAGCCGATTGTAAACATTTGAATCCTCAACAATGCCAAGCGAGCCCTTGAAAGCCTCGGCGGCTTGCGCCGCCAGGCCAGAGTCAAGATACGCCTCACCTATTTCCACTCGTAAAGCGGCGTTTTCACGATCGTTCTGAATTGCCAGGGAAAATGCTTTTTCAGCTTTTTTAGCATCCCCCTGTTTGATATGCAACTTCCCCAGTGTCGCTTGGCGCCTGGCGTTGTTGGGGCTGATATTTCCAGCCAGCTCAAAAGATTCTATGGCTTCTTTTTTTCGTTCTGTCTCCATGTACAGGTTCCCAAGCCTCTCATGTCCCCTGATATACTGCGGGTTGACACTTATAGCTTCTTTGAACCATTTTTCAGCTTCATCATAGTCCCCAGAGCTTTCAAACGCCTCACCAACAGCCAAACGGGCCCGGGCGGATTCAGATTTTAGCTCAAGCGCTTTGACAAACATTTCGATGGCCGCAGGGTAGTCTGAAGCATCCATAAATTTAGCCCCTTCATTCATATTTTTCTCAAACATGGAAGGGGACTCTTTATGTCTTAATATTCTCAGAACTTTGCCTTCAAGCGTATTTTCCTCAAAAGGTTTGATGATATACCCGTCCACTTCTGTTTCGGCCGCCTGGGTTATACGCGATTCCGAGACTTCGCCTGTCATCATCAGAAACGGGATATTGCGAAACTGTGGATCTTCGCGTAAATACCGTAGCAGTTCAAGCCCGTCCATTTTAGGCATTGTCCATCCGCTGATAATAAAATCAATGTCTCCGACTTTAACAATCTCCCACGCTTTAACGCCATCCTCGGCTTCGACGATCTGCTTAAACCCGATATGACGCAACATGACTTTTAAGGAATGACGCATGTTTATCATCTCGTCGACTATTAAAATCTTGATTCTTTTTAGCGCGGACTTTTCCATGTGATTTACAGGTGGGCGGGGGTTGTTATTGGTACCATATTATCTAAACCTATGGTTAATCACCCCAATAGTATCATATTTTCCAATATCTAATTATAGCAAAACAACGGATTGACGCCTCATACACAATAGTATCGGCAACATAAAGGAAAAGGTTTATAGCTGCTTTAGACGTATGAGGGCCGACGCTGCGGATTGACTGACTTCTTCCTGTTCATCGGCAAGCATAGGAATAATTTTCTCAATTGCGTCAACAGCTTTCAAATTGACAAGCGAATCCAGAGCCGCTTTACGCACCATCCAGTTATCGTCATCCAGAACGGTATGAAGAGGCTCTGCGGCGGCTGGATCTTTCAGGTTGCCAAGAGCGATCGCCGCGGTTTTCCTGACTTCATAGCTGTTGTCCGACGCGACGGTTTTTGATAACGCGCCCATAGCCTCAGGCGGCTTGATATGGTTCAAGGCTATAACAGCTTCAATTCGTACGCTGGACTTATCATCTTCAAGCAGGTTTATAAGGGCATCCACCGCCTCCTCAGCTTTGAGCCTGCCAAGAGTGGCGGCGGCGACTTTTCTTATGTTCATATCGCCATCGCCAAGAGCTTCCACCAGCTTGTCAGCCACCCTCTCAGCCCGGATATTGCCCAGACCAACCATGGCGGCCATCTTTGCGGAAGGATTGTCCACACTCATAGCGGCCAATAGCGGCTCCACAGCGATATCAGGCCTCAGCTTACTTAATGTCAGGGCCGCCGCTTTCTTAATCTGCCAGGGGTCGCCAACGGGCTTTTTCTTAGCTCCACCGCCACCCAGTGGATTTGCCGAACCTTCGTTAGCGGCTTGAGGGTCACCTTTAGCCACCGCCCAGGTTAAAATGGCTTTTCTGGCGGAGCCGACATCGTCACACCCCAGGACTTGCATCAGAAGGTTACCGGCCTCTTTGATATTCGCCTCGCCAATGGCGTAAATCGCCGCTTCCCTTACCTGCCACACCTTGTCCTTAACAAGTTTTATTAAGGCCGACTGTGCGTGTGGATTGTCAGCCTCACCTAGAATGGTAGCTGTGGCTTTGCGGATATTTGCGTCACCGCTTTGGGAGGTTTTAAGAAGAAGCTCTGATGTTTCCTGTTCCATATCAACTACGTTTGTGAAATTATATCTATGCTAACCCGCTGGGAAGCACATTGTCAACGAGTTCAAACAGATAGAAGTTCCCTCCAAAAAGGACAAAATCACTTTATCGACTTTCCAGCTTTCCTGATAGCCTTTGCCATTTCCAAAACGGCTTGGCGCATACCCACCATTATCGACCGCGCCACGATGCTGTGGCCTATATTTAATTCCTCGATATACTCGATAGCCGCAATCGGCCCGACATTGGAGAGATTCAGCCCGTGTCCCGCATGTGTAGTCATGGAAAACGATTCACATAACTCGGCGGCGTTTATTATTCTCTGAAGAGCCGATGCTTGCTTCCTCTTAGTTCTCACCTCAGAATATTGACCGGTGTTAAGCTCCACAGCGTCTGCGCCAAGATCAACAGCCGCGCGGACCTGGACAGGGCTTGGGTCTATGAAAAGCGAGACCACTACCCCTTTTTGTTTAAACCCCTCTATAACTTTTCCCAGCTTTCTTTGCCTTACCGTCACATCAAGCCCTCCCTCGGTGGTGATCTCCTTGCGGCGCTCCGGCACGAAAGTTACCTGAAATGGGCGGACTTTATGCGCGATCCTGATAATCTCTTCGGCCGCCGCCATCTCGAGGTTAAGCTTGGTAGATATAGATTTTCGGATGCGATACACATCCTTGTCCTGAATATGCCGCCTGTCTTCACGCAGATGTATGGTTATCCCGCAGGCGCGGGCTTTCTCCGCCAAGAGCGCCGCTTCAAGCGGGTCTGGCATGTCGATCATCCTCGCCTGCCTCACGGTCGCCACATGGTCCACATT
>CAYNDB010000041.1:9695-19207 GCA_964395915.1 uncultured Nitrospinota bacterium
AAGAAGGAATGATAACATAATGGGCAAAGACTAAAACAGGCGGTCACAGTGGATACGTTTATCTTTTTTTTCAGTTGTCTTGTCACTCTGTTTTCTGTCTTCGACCCTTTTGGGGCCGCCGTTACACTGTTGACGTTAACACTTGGCGACACTGAGGAAAGACGCAATGAACAGGCGCGCAAAGCCGTGTTTATATCCGCCGCTATTCTTCTGACATTTACGTTGTTTGGTGGGCTGATATTTGCGTTGTTTGGCATATCGATACAGGCGTTGTTGGTGGCGGGCGGGATTATTCTATGCCTTATCGCAATTAAAATGCTGGAAGGGGCGGCGCTTGACTATAAAAGCACAAAACCGGAGCTTGCCGAAGCGGAAACCAAGGAAGACATCGCCATTATTCCGCTTGCCATACCTGTCATAGCGGGTCCTGCGGCGATAACCACCGTAATGGTATTCGCAAACAGAGCGGAAGGGGCGCTGGACTGGATCGCCCTGTTCCTCGCCATCGGAGCGACATTGTTCCTGACACACATCATCCTTCAGCGAAGCAGAAAGATATCCGACTGGCTTGGCGAAACCGGAGTGCGAGTATTAACCAGAATAATGGGGCTGATATTACTTGCGATGGGAGCGGAGTTTGTTCTTTCCGGCGTTAAAGGATATTTTGGGTAAATCAGACGTTCACACGTCAGCCTCGCCTCATTGCCATGAGAGCCGCTATCCTTTTTTCCATCGGCGGATGCGTGCTGAACAACGAAGCCAGCCTGTTGCCGCTTAAAGGGTTGACTATAAACATATGCGCTGTCGCAGGCTCCGCCTTCATAGGTATAACCTTGGAAGCCTCGCTCAACTTCTTCAACGCGCTGGCGAGCGGCACAGGGTCGCCCATGATTTTGGCGCCTGTTTCATCCGCCTGATATTCGCGGGAGCGTGATATGGCCATCTGCACAAGCATAGCCGCTATAGGAGCTACAATCATCATCGCAATGGCGGCGATGGGGTTGCCGCCCCTGTCATCTCTTCCGCCGAAGATCATCGTAAACTGGGCCATATTGGCCAGCATGCTTATCGCTCCGGCGATTGTAGCGGCAACCGTGCCTATAAGTATGTCTCTATTGGTAACGTGCGCGATCTCGTGCGCCAATACGCCTGCAAGCTCATCCCGGCTTAATACATTCGTAATGCCCTGCGTCACCGCCACAGCGGCGTGTGATGGGTTGCGGCCGGTGGCGAAAGCGTTCGGCTGATCGGACGGGATCAAATAAACCTTCGGCATAGGAATTCCCGCTCGCATGGTAAGCTCCCGCACTATTTGGTATAGCCAGGGCGCGTCACTTTCGCTTATCTCCTTTGCCCCATACATTTTCAGCACAAGTTTGTCGCTGTAAAAATATGCGAAAAAATTCATCCCGACGGCTAATACAAAGGCGAATATCATCCCCGTCCTTCCCCCCATGGCGGCTCCGCCATATATGAAAATAAGCGTCAACACTCCAAGCAGAAGCGTCGTCTTAAACACGTTCATCTAATTTTTTCTCCCTTGAACATCTTAAAAAAACCAGTTTATTTACCTGTTTTGAATATAAAATCACGCCTCAACAGAGTCAAGCTTGTGAAACAGAAATCGAAACGTTGATAATAAACCCTCCCCTCGCCTTTTCCAGAAGATTCCCGGACGTGTAGAGAAGATACTTAAACCGTGGATAATGAGCGTTTGAAATGATAAAGAGATCGTCAGACTTCATGCCGCGTTAACCTTTTCGCCCGATGACACGATCCATCATCCAGTGTGGCAGGAGCCTTTTTAACATTGCCGCGATATGAGTAGGAATTGTAACGTAGTACCTTATTTTAGGGCGTGGGCTTTCCAGGGCGTGAATTACTTTTTCCAACACCGCCTCTGGTGGAAGTGTGCCGCGCATTACCGGGCCTTCATGTGTAAGGCGTTCAACAGTCTTTTCATAGTGTTTTCTGTGGACGCTTCTTTCCGGGTCAATATACTTTTTAAAGGCCGCATACGCGTTTTCCCGGAATTTACTTGTGATCGGCCCAGGTTCTATTATTGATACACGCACACCGCTTCCCTTAAGCTCAAGACGCATGGCGTCGGAAAGCCCTTCCAGCGCATATTTGCTGGCATTGTAAGAGCCTCGGAACGGAAGAGAGACAAGCCCCAATACAGAGCTGTTCTGAATAATCCTGCCAACGCCTTTTGCGCGCATAACCGGTATCAAAAGGTTAGTAAGCTCCATCGTCCCAAATAAATTAACCTCGAACTGATCTCTAATAGCGTCGCGAGAAAGATCCTCCACCGCCCCAACAAGCCCATACGCGCCATTGTTAAACAATCCGTAAAGCTCACCTCCTGTTATTTTTAACGCTTCATCCACGGCGGAACGAATGGATATGGAATCAGCCAGATCAAGCGGGACGCTTTCAAACCCATGCGCTTTTAACGTGTCCACATCCCTGGATGTCCTCGCCGTTGCGATAACAAAGTATCCCCGTTTCTTCAGCCCATGAGCCACACACAAACCTATGCCGCTTGAACAACCGGTTATTAAAACGTTTTTCACCTTTATTATTTTTCCCCTTAAGTGATGATAATTATATCTGTTCAAAAGCTTATTCGGCTGATCCATTGCCAGCTCCAACCACCACAAATCATTGGTATTTATGGCTCTTTTCCTGTATTATTTATAAGATAAGCTTTATTGAGCGTCGAATGATTTAATCCTACGCATTCATATCGTATGTTTTTTATCAACGCATAAGGATTTCATATGCAATCATTACCTTCAGCTTTCCGCGCAAATTTTCTTGGTTCTTCTCCAGCCTGGTATGAGTTTACAATAATCGGTTTCCTGATAGTAAACCCGATAGTCCTTTATGTCATGGGGCCATTTATCGCAGGCTGGGTGTTGATGGCCCAGTTTATCTTTACGTTGGCGATGGCGCTCAAATGTTATCCGCTACAGCCGGGCGGTCTTCTGGCTGTGGAAGCGATAGTCCTGGGTATGGCTTCCACCGAGAGGGTGTATGAAGAAACTCTGCTCAACTTCCCGGTAATCCTGCTTCTTATGTTCATGGTTGCCGGAATATATTTTATGAAGGAGTTCCTTCTTTATATCTTCACCAGTCTCGTCGTAAAAATTAAATCGAAATACATTCTTTCTTTTATGTTTTGCTTGGCTGGGGCATTCCTTTCCGCTTTTCTCGACGCCCTCACGGTAACAGCGGTAATAATCGCTGTGGCCACAGGGTTTTTCAGCGTATATCATCGTTTTGCCTCGGCAAAAGAACCAGGCCACGATCACGACCATACCGACGATTCGCAGATTCAGGATCAACATTCGACAGATTTAAAGGATTTCAGAGGTTTCTTGCGAAACTTGTTGATGCATGGAGCCGTGGGTACGGCGTTAGGCGGCGTCACAACACTTGTGGGCGAGCCGCAAAACCTGCTTATCGCACACATGATGGAATGGCAGTTCGGAGAGTTTTTTGTCAGGATGACGCCTGTGACAATGCCGGTCCTGTTCGTGGGATTCGCCACCTGTTTTCTGGTAGAAAAAATCAAATGGTTCGGTTATGGGTTCAAGCTTCCCGACCAGGTGCGAAAAGTGCTGGAAGAATTTGCCGAAAGGGAGAACAAGAAAAGAGATACAAAGGGACGGGCGAGGCTCATAGTTCAGGGAGCCGCTGGAATATTCCTTATCTTCGCGCTCGCTTTTCACCTAGCTGAAGTGGGGCTAATCGGCCTTACGGTCATCATACTGTTGACAGCGCTTAACGGTATAACCGAGGAACATAGAATCGGACGAGCGTTCGAGGAGGCTTTGCCGTTCACCGCTTTGCTCGTAGTTTTCTTTTCCATCGTGGCGGTAATTCACGAACAACACCTTTTTAAACCAATAATAAACTGGACGCTTTCCGTTGAGGGCAATAATCAACTTGTAGCGTTCTATCTGGCCAACGGCATTCTTTCCGCCATAAGCGACAACGTCTTCGTCGCCACGATCTATATATCCGAAGCAAAAGCGGCGTTTACATCTGGCGCAATAACAAAAGATCAGTTTGAACTTATCGCGGTCGCGATCAACACCGGCACAAATATTCCCAGTGTCGCCACTCCAAACGGTCAGGCGGCGTTTCTCTTTCTTTTGACGTCAGCGGTATCAGCTGTAATCCGGCTCTCTTATATTCGAATGATAATACTCGCGTTGCCATACACGATTACGATGTCGATTACTGGCCTTCTGGCTGTGATGTACCTTCTTTAACTTCAGGTGTTGTTCTTCCACGTGTGCGTTTAAAACGCGCAAACAGCAGAACCACACAATAGGCAAGGCTTACCATCTCGACTACCCAGAGACCTAGAGGGCTCATGTCTATATAAGTCCTCCAGAATTTTTCTAGTATTGTCTCCGAATCGCCAATTTCCCATGGTCCGTAAAATGGCCACAGCGCTGTTGTGGCGCTGGACCAGTCCTGCGCAATATGCAATAAGGCCCCCAAATATATGGTCAGCCACACGGTTTTATATTTCTTTAATGAAATAACAAGGATAAGTAACAGCGCCGAAAGTATAACCACCGAATGTAAAAGTCCACGGCCAGGGTATGAAGCGGTCACGATATAGTGCAACCCTTTATCCCCTATATCCGGCAGGAGCGCGCCAAAGAAAAGTAGCGGTAAAAACACCATTCGCCTCACCTTCTTGCCGGAGAGGCTGTAAAGCATGTAAGTGTTGGTTATATGTCCCAGTATCATGAGAACAATGTTTCTTCGTATAATCGCCGCAGATTTTCAACTTCGCCAGCCATTTCGTCGCTGGCAAGTTTTCCTTTTTCGGTAATGAAGCATGTAACAAGCTTGGCCGGCACAGGCTCGAAATATATATTGGAGCATACCTCCGGACGCGATTCCCATATCTCCTTGCCCGGCTTATCCTCTAAAACGACCGTAGCCGATGTTACCTTGTGGTTGATTTTGAACGTGTCCGCCGCGACCATCAGCGGTATGCCATATTCACGCGCCGCCAAGGCCGCCAAGTAACTGCCCGTCTTGTTTACAACCGCAAGGTCGGAGCATATCGTATCCGCCCCCAGCAGGACCATATCCACATGTGACATTTCCAACGCGATTTGCGCGTCCGTTATACACAACACCTTTCGTCCGGCGTCCAATAGCGATGAAACCAGCTTTCTTCCTTCACATAACGGCCTGCTCTCCGCCACAATTATCTCAAGGCCGTCTGGAGCCGCTTCCAGCGATATACGCTCCACCGTTGAAGAATAGCTGAGCGTAAGGATCGACTTCAAATCTTTCATAACAGGTTTAGCCGCATCAACGATAAGGCTGTTTATTTTCCCCTTGCGTGAGAAAATACGGGATGACAAATTTTCTATTTCGACAGCTCTATTAGTTACGCTTTCATCCGCAAACAGCTTTTCAAACTCCTTGTAAAACAAAAGCGCCCAGTTCCCGACAGGCGCCATCGAGGGACGGACATCCATAAGACTTTTGGCTACCCGTCCAACAACTTTCAAAGGATTTTTATCCCTGTTTTCCACGGTTTCAGTGGCGACTTCCAGCAAAAGCTTTAAGCCGTCGGAAGCCAGCTGGGACGCTCCGCTATCACGATTGTGTCTTATAGCATCCAGAAATAATTTAGTTTTCGAGTCCATGGATTCAGTTAAATATCTTTATATGCAAAAGGTATTTTACCCATAGAACATTGATTCATGTAAATTTTACGCATTTGGCGAGCCTCGTGGGACACAACCACCCTTGACATGGAAGCTATAAATCATTGAAAATGTAAAGTTCTAATTTTGACATCATATCAAAGGCATAGAGAATATATGGGCGAAGCTCCGAAATCAGATAAAATATGGATGGACGGCGAGTTTGTCGACTGGGACAAGGCAAATGTGCATGTGCTGACTCATACCCTTCACTACGGGCTAGGCGTGTTCGAAGGCATCCGATGCTACAAAACAAGCAAAGGCTCCGCCATATTCCGTCTTGAAGACCACACGAAAAGATTGTTCGACTCCGCAAAAATCGTCGGTATCGAAATTCCTTTTACAGAAGATGAAATAAACGAGGCCATAAAAGAAACAGTAAGGGTAAATGGCTTTAAGGAGTGCTATATCAGAGCGCTTGTTTTCCTGGGTGACGACAAACGCGGCCTTAACAGCATAGGCTGTAAAGTAAGAGTGGCGATAGCGGCATGGCCATGGGGAGCGTACCTTGGCGAGGAGGCTCTTTCCAAAGGTATCAACGTCAAGGTGTCGAGCTTCAACAGGCATCACCCGAACGTGTTCATGACGAAGGCGAAAGTGTGCGGAGCATACGTAAACTCCATAATGGCAAAAACCGAGGCTATAAAAGAGGGCTATGACGAAGCGGTCCTTCTCGACCCTTACGGATATGTGGCCGAGGGGTCTGGCGAAAATATATTTCTCGTTCGACACGGTCAATTAAAAACCCCTCCGTTGCCGTCCATACTGGAAGGTCTTACGAGAGACTCTGTGATTGCTATCGCCAAGGATATGAATATAGAAGTTGTAGAAACCCCTATATCGCGCGATGAGCTATACATCGCCGATGAAGCGTTTTTTACCGGCACCGCCGCCGAGCTGACACCGATCCGGTCGGTGGATGGGCGGGTGATAGGAAACAACGGAATAGGGCCGATAACAAACAAGCTTCAAACCGCTTTTTTTGAAATCCTCAGGGATAATAACGGCGGATATTTCAGCTGGTTATCCTATATTTAGAATCTTGACACACCTGAATTGCATCTTATATTACACATAGATGGAATGATGTTCACGATAATTTTACTTTAACTTATTGATTATTTGGATGAAAATATAAAATGCCGATATACGAATATTCTTGCGCCAAATGCGGGAAAGTCCTGGAGGTAACCCAGAAGATGAGCGACCCCCCGCTCAAAAGACATAACGGCGCGTCACCAAGATGTGGCGGCAAGCTCAGTAAGCTTATGTCCACCAATTCGTTCCACTTAAAAGGAACTGGCTGGTATAAAACCGATTATGCCAACAAAAGCGAGCCTGCTAAAAAGGAAGAGAAGCCAAAGGCCAAAGCAAAATCGGAGAGCAAGAAAAAGGAATCTTCCACAAAAAAAGAGTCTACCGCAAAGAGCGCCGACGCTTAAAAGGTCTTCAACGCAGGGTCGGGAAGTCCCGCTTCCTTAAAACCTTTTGCCCGCAAGCGGCACGAGTCGCACATACCACAAGGTTTGCCATCGGCTCCAGGGTCGTAGCATGACACGGTTAGCGCATAATCCACACCCAGTTTTGAACCCGTCTCGATTATCTCTTTTTTCGTCATCGATATGAGAGGTGTATGGATCGTCAGTTTCACTTTTCCTTCTACAGCCGCTTTGGTCGCAAGGTTCGCCATCTTCTCGAACGCTTCTATGTATTCCGGTCTGCAATCCGGATAGCCGGAATAGTCGAGCGCGTTGACCCCGATGAAGATATCCCCAACGCCTAACGTTTCGGCATAGGCCAGAGCAAGCGACAGAAATATGGTATTTCGCGCGGGAACATACGTTACCGGTATACCATCCCCCACAGGCTCGTCCGCCGCCGCCTTTGGAACCGATATATCATCCGTCAACGCAGAGCCACCGATGGCCGAAAGGTCTACCCTTACAACCTTGTGTTCGATCACGCCTAAAGCCTCAGAGACCTTCGCCGCCCGTTCAAGCTCCACTCTGTGTCGCTGTCCATAGTCGAAACTTAGCGCGTGAGCCTCATATCCGTCATGAACCGCCATCGCCAATATAGTTGCGGAGTCTAGCCCGCCTGAGAGCAAAACAACAGCCTTACGCATCAGTTCACCGGAATAGAATTGCGCGGCCCGGTTAAAACTATTTTTTTCGACCGCGTATTGTCAGAGTCTCGCACGACAGAAAGCCCAAGCCCTGAAATAACTTCGTTTGTATGGGTGGGGAATACACAGGTTTCGAACTGGCGCTGATAGGCCATGGCGTGTATAAGCCCCATTAAAGTAATAAGATCGGCTCCGACATCAACATCCAGAGTCTCCGGCAATAATTTTATGGGAACGTTCAGCTCTTTGGCGATATTTACAAAATTCTCAATCTCCGATCCTTCCGCAAACACCTTGGCGCAATCGATGGGAAGTGTGGAAGGATGACCGATAAGATACAGCCCGCCTTCATAGCTCGGCCCCAGGACAACGCCGGAACGCGAATATATAAAGTCGAACGCGTCATCAATCGCGCCTGGTTTCAGCGTCGGCGCGTCCGCCCCGATCATTACAAGCTCCGCTTCACCAGTAGAGCCCTCCGCTTTAAATGAGTTTGATACCTTCTCCGTAAAAGTCTCCCCCTCCTGCGCTCTAAAAGTAAAACGCTTTTCGTTGCGAACGCCAAGCTTCAGGCGCTTAACGATTTTCCGCATCACATCTTCCATATCAGCCGGTGTGTAATGTATAGCGATTCTTTCAGCTTCTGTTAGCGCAGCTACCGTAATAGTGTCTTTCAAAAACGCTTCGTAAAGGGCGCAGACTTGCTCTTCATCTAACGGCGTGTCTTTTGCGAGACGTGTCTTTACAAACCCCGGGACGGGCGCTTTTGCGAAAATTATCAGGGTTTTCATTCAGTCTTTTAACAGCTTCTCGATAACGGACGGGACAGCCTGTAGAGCTTCTTGAAGTTTTTCGGGGTTCTTGCCTCCGGCCTGAGCGAAATCCGGACGGCCTCCCCCACCACCGCCAACCATGGCGGCCACTTCCTTGATTATCTTCCCCGCCTGTATTTTTCCTGTAATATCTTTTGTCACTCCCACAGCAATAAGCGCTTTGCCATTCTGCTTTACTCCAGCGACAACAACACCTGTGCCCAATTTATTTTTCTGGTTATCGACAAAAGTCCGCATAGCTTCAGAATCCGCTCCGTCAAGCTCCTGGGCCACCACCTTGACGCCTTTGATATCCTGAACATCAACGTCAGCCCCTCCAGAACTTCCGGAAAAAAGCTTCTCTTTTAATTTACGGTTTTCCTTCTCAAGCTCACGAGTTTTATCAACCAGCTTCCCCACTTTCTCCGGCAGATCGACAGCGGGCGACTTCAAAGCTTCACCCACAGCGTTGCGTTCATTTTCCAGTTCTCGGACAAAGTCGAGCGCGCCACGTCCCGTCACAGCCTCGATACGCCGCACACCGGCCGCCACGCCTCCTTCGGAGATTATTTTAAAAAGCCCTATATCGCCGGAGCTTTTCGTATGTGTGCCGCCGCAAAGCTCCACAGAAAAATCGCCCATAGTCACAACACGCACACGGTCTCCATATTTTTCCCCGAATAGCGCCATCGCGCCTTCTTTTGTCGCCTCTTCGATATCCTTTTCCTCGGTAACGACCTTCAGATTTTCCATTACCTTTTCGTTTGGCATACGCTCTATCCCCGCAATCTCGCTTTTAGCAGGGGCGGTAAAATGCGTGTAATC